>NZ_LN832559.1:1962500-2262500 GCF_900005615.1 Paracoccus aminovorans
CAATTTCGAGGCGACCCTCAGGGAGCAGGTCGCCCGGGTCAGGAGCGCATAGATGTCCGGCTATTCCCGCACCCCCCGCCTGCTGAAAGGCGCCATCGTCGCCTTCCGCCCGCCGGTGCCGATCCCCGAGGTGATCCCGTTTCAGATCAACCCCGAAAGCCTGCAACGCACCATCGAGGCCAATGCCGCCGAGGGCGAGGGCGGCGCCGACGGCTTCCGCCTGGCCGGCGCGCCGAAAGAGGTGATCAAGGTCGAGGCGGTGCTGGACGCCGCCGACGACCTGGAACAGGGCCGGGCCGAGGATCTGGGCCTGCACCCGCGGCTCGCGCAGCTGGAAACGCTGCTCTACCCCGCCGCCTCGACCGTGATCGCCAATGCGGTGCTGCTGCGGCTGGGCACGGTCGAGATCCTGCCCGCGACCGGCCCCTTCACCGTCTTCATCTGGGGCAAGACCCGCATCCTGCCGGTGCGGCTGAAATCGCTCTCGATCACCGAAGAGGCCTATGACCCGAAGCTGAACCCGATCCGGGCCAAGGTCTCGATGGACCTGAACGTGCTCAGCTATTCGGATCTGGAAAGCAGCCATCCCGGCTATGCCATGTTCCTGAGCCACCAGCTGGTCAAGGAAACCATGGCGCAGGTCGGGCGCGTCAACTCGCTGGGCTCGGTGCTGGGCTCGGACGTGAAAATCATGTGAGGGCACCATGATCGACCGCAATTCCCGCTATGCCAAGTCCGCCGTCCTGCATCTGACCGATGCCGAGGGGCGGGAGATCGCCTATCTGGACCGCCGCATCATCCCCGACAGCCCGCGCATCGCCGCCCGCATCGCGGTCGAGGACGGCGACCGCCTGGACCTGATCGCGCATCGCGCCTATGGCGACGCGCGGCAGTCCTGGCGGGTGATGGACGCCAATCCCGACCCCGAGCCGCTGACCCTGGCCGACACCCCCGGCCGGCGCCTGGGCCTGACCCAACCGGGCGAGGCCTGACATGCTGCAGGAACTCATCGGCGTCCGCCTGACATTGCTCGCCGGCCAGGGCATTCCCCGCCCGCTGCCGGCCGAGTTGATGGAGCGTTTCGTCTCGGCCGAGGTGGCGATCTCGGACCGCGAGGTCTCGGGGTTCGAGGTGGTCTTCGACGCCATCCGCTCGCCCATGCTGGCCGGGCTGTTTCCGATCATGGCGGAACCGGGGCTGAAGGCCGGATCGCGCATCGTGCTGACGGCCGTCATGGGCCTGTTCCCGGCGGTGCTGATGGACGGCATCGTCGAGACGGCCGAATTCAAGCCCTCGCAGGGCCAGGGCCCGGCGAAGTTGCATCTGCGCGGCAAGGACCTGAGCTTCGTCATGGACCGCGAGGAGCATGAACAGACCCATCCCGCCCAGGGCCCGGGCGAGATCGCGACCATGATCCTGATGCGCTACATGCAATATGGCATCGCGCCCCTGGTCATCCCGCCGATGAGCGCCGACCGGCCCAGCCCGACCGAGCGGGTGCCGATGCAGCGCGGCACCGATTTCGCCTATCTCAAGGACCTGGCGGCGGCGCATGACCGCATCTTCACCATCATCCCGGGGCCGATCCCGCTGACCTCGACCGGCTATTGGGGACCCCCGCCGCGCATCGGCCTGCCGCAGCGGGCGATCACCACCGACATGGGGCCGGACAGCAACGTCTCGGGGCTCAGCTTCGAGAACGCGGCGGGCGGCGCGGCCGAGGTCCAAGGCCAGGTGCAGGACCCCGCGACCGGGCAGACCATGCCGGTGCGCTCGACCATGGCGCTGCGCCCGCCTCTGGCGGCGCAGCCCTCGATCGCCAATCGGACGACGGTCAGGACGAACCTGTTCCAGACCGAGGGCGCGCCCTCGGCCGCGCAGGCCATGGGTCAGGCGCAGGCGCAATCGGATGCCACGACCGACACGGTCAAGGTCACGGGCGATCTGGACACCGCGCGCTACGGCGCCATCCTGGCCCCGCGCGGGCTGGTCGGGTTGCGCGGCGCCGGGCTGGACCACGACGGGCTCTATTACGTGCAAAGCGTGGTCCACAAGATTTCACGCGGCGCGTGGACCCAATCCTTCACCCTGAACCGGGAGGGCACGGGCACCACCGTGCCGATGGTGCTGCCATGACCGACCAGACGACGCGGCAAGGCTATTTCGGCAAGTATCGCGGCACGGTGTCGAACAATACCGATCCGATGCAGCGCGGCCGGGTGCAGGTGCAGGTGCCCGCTGTCTATGGCACCAATACGCTGAACTGGGCCCTGCCCTCGGTGCCCTTCGCCGGGCCGAGCGTGGGCTTCTACCTGATCCCGCCGGTGGGCGCGAATATCTGGGTCGAGTTCGAGGGCGGCAATATCGACGCCCCGATCTGGTCCGGCTGCTTCTGGGGCGAGGGCGAATGCCCCGGCCAGACCCCCATGGTCAAGATCATCAAGACCCAGGCCGCGACCATCACCCTAGACGAGGTGAACGCCTCGGCGCCGGTGGTGATCGAGACCCAAGCCGGCGACCGCATCACCATCACCGCCCAGGGGGTCACGGTGGAAAGCGCCTCGGGCGCCAAGGTGGAACTCTCGGGCCCCAAGGTCAGCGTCAACTCCGGCGCATTGGAGGTGATGTGATGACGAACCTTCTGCATATGGGCGGGACGGTGATGTGCCCGCATGGCGGCCAGGCGCAGCCGGGCAGCAGCTCGGCCCGGGTGAAGCTGGGCGGCCAGCCGGCGGTGACGGTGGCGCACAGCATGACCGTCGCCGGCTGTCCCTTCACCACCAGCACGCCCCAGCCCTGCACGCAGGTGCAATGGACCACGCCCGCCACCCGCGTCACCATCGAGGGCAGCCCGGCGCTGCTGTCGTCCTCGGGCGGCATCTGCATCGGCGCGGCCGGCCCTACCGGGCCGCCGCAGGTGGCGGCCAGCCAGGTCAGGGTGACGGGACAATGAGCTGGCTTTCCGCACCCTACCGCATCGACGGCACCGGCCGCAGCGCCATGACGGACGACCCGCGCCGCCACGCCCGCGACCTGATCGAGGCGGTGCTGTTCACCGCCCCGGGCGAGCGGGTGAACCGGCCCGATTTCGGCTCGGGCATCCTCGACATGGTCTTCGACACCAACAACGAGGCGCTGGAGACGGCGGCGGATTTCCTGATCCAGTCGGCGATCCAGAAGCACCTGTCCGAGATCCTGACCGTCTCGCAGCTGTCGCTGCGCCGCGACGAGGGCATGCTGGAAATCACCCTGTCCTATGTCCTGCGCGAGACCGGCGAGCCGGTCAGCGACAGCTTCCGGCGCGAGGTCTAGGCCATGGCACGCAGCGAAAGCTTCCTCGACGAGCGGCGCGAAAGACTGGCGGCATCGCCCGCGCGGGTGAACGGCATCGCCGGGATCGAGGTCGATCCGGCCGACATGACCCGCCTCACGCTGCGCTTCGTCCACCCGCTGCCCGGCCAGCCGAACGGCCGCCCGGCGGGGCCGGCGCTGAAACCCTTCGACCTGTTGATCGAGGGCGGCGACCGCATCCGGGGCATCGGCGTCGTCGACGCCGTGGCCAGCGGGCGCGACCTGGCGCTGCGGGTGAACCGGGCCGGCGATTTCTCGGCCTATACGCTGCGCATCCGCGACGGGCTGGCGGGATGGGACCCGATCCTGCGCGAGATCCGCTTCGCCTTCCGCCTGCATTGCGACAGCGGCGATTGCGCGTCCCCCGCGGCGCCCCCGCCCGATCCGGCGCCTGCGCCGCAGATCGATTATCTGGCACGCGACTATGACAGCTATCGCCGGATGATGCTGGACCGCATGGCGGTCGGCGTCCCCGACTGGACCGAACGCAACCCGGCCGATACCGGCGTGGCGCTGGTCGAATGGCTGGCCTATCTGGGCGACGGGCTCAGCTATCTGCTGGACCATGCCGGCACCGAATACGCGCTGGAAACGGCGCGGCTGCGGGTCTCGGCGGCGCGGCACGCGCGGCTGGTCGGCTACCGCATGCACAACGGCGCCAGCGCCCGGGCGCTGGCGCAGGTCAGGCTGGCGCCGGGGGTGGACCGGCTGGACCTGCCGCGCGCGGGCCTGGCCTTCCTGACCCGGCCCGACGCCGGGGACCAGGCGGTGATCCAGCTGGCGCAGGCCCAGGCGGCGGTCGAATCCGGCGCCGTGGCCTTCGAGCCGCTGGCGCCCGCCGTCCTGCATGCCGCCCATGACCGCATCGCGCTGCACCATTGGGGCGATCCGCAGGCGATGCTGGCGGCGGGCACGACCTTCTGCGACCTGCGCGACCCGGATCGCGCGCTGAAGCTGGCAGTGGGCGACCTGCTGGTGCTGATGCAGGCCCGCGACCCGGTGACGGGCCGGGTCGACGACGCCGATCCCGCGCAGCGCCAGGCCGTGCGGCTGGCCGGGCCGCCCGAGATGATCGAGGACCCGCTGGAGCCGGTGCCGCCCCCCGGCGGCGGCGCGGCGGTGCCATTGCGGGTCTGGCGCATCCGCTGGGACGCCGCCGATGCGCTGCGCTTCGATCTGCACATCGGCGCGGCGGCTGGGGGGCCGATGGCGCTGGCGCTGGGCAATATGGTGCCGGCGGACCACGGCTTTACCCTGACCGACCCGGCGACCGACCAGCCCTTGGCCGAACCGCTGGGCGTCGCGCCCGACGTGACCGACCCCGAGGCGCCGCCCGCCCCCGGCGCCCCGGACGAGCCGAAGGCGCGGCTTTCCGACCTGGACCGGCCGCGCCCGTTCCGGCCCCGGCTGTCGCGCCGCGACCTCAGCTTCGCCATGCCGCCCGAGATCGGCGCCACCGGCCCCGCCGCGGCGCTGATGCAGGTCGATCCGGCCCGGGCGGTGGCGCAGATCAGCCTGCGCTCGACGCGCGAGGCGGACCCCTGGCGGCCCGAGCCGGACCTGCTGGGCCAGCCCGCCGACGCCCTGCGCTTCGTACCGGAGGTCGAGGCCGACGGCACCACCCGGTTGCGCTTTGCCAGCCCCGGCATCGGCAACGGCAAGGTGCCGCTGCCTGGCGACGCCTTTACCGCCAGCTATCGCATCGGCCAGGGCCGGGCCGGCAATATCGGCGCCGGCGCCCTGGCGCGCATCGCCGTCTCTGGCGCGGCGGCGGGCCATGTCGTGGGCGTCTGGAACCCGCTGCCGGCGCAGGGCGGCACCGCACGCGAGACCGTGGCCGAGACCCGCCAGCGCGCTCCGGTCAGCTTTCACCAGCAGCGCCGGGCGGTGACGCTGGCCGATTACGAGGCGCTGCTGAACGCGCATCCCCAGGTCCAGCGCGCCACCGCCCGCAAGCGCTGGCTGGGCGGCTGGGCGGCGATCTTCCTGACCGTGGACCGGGTCGCCGGACTGCCGGTGGACGACGGCTTTCGCCAGATGCTGCTCGACTATCTGGAACCCTATCGGATGATGGGCCACGACCTGGCGGTGGATGCGCCGATCCTGGTGCCGCTGCAGATCGCGATCCGCGCCTGCGCCGCGCCCGACGCTTTCGCCGACAAGGTGGCGCAGGCGCTGGCCGCCCGCTTCTCGGCCGGGCTGACCGAGGACGGGCGGCGCGGCTTCTTCCATCCCGACAACGTCAGCTTCGGCAGCCGCATCTATCTGAGCCATATCTACCGCGCCGCGCTGGAGGTGCCGGGGGTCGCGGACCTGCGCGTCACCGCCTTCGGCCGCGCCGGCCAGCCCGACGCCAGCGCCGAGGGCGTGCTGGACTTCGGCCCGCGCGAGATCCCGGTGCTGTCGAACGACCCGAACCGCCCCGGCGAGGGCCGGCTGACCATCGAGACAGGGGGTGGCCGATGACCGCGAAACCGACGCCGCAAGCGATCCTGAACCGCGCCGGCCTGCCCAGCCTGCGCGCCCGCGCCGGCACCCATGCCGATTTCCTGGAATCGCTGCGCCGCGGGCTGGCCGACGCCAACCGCCCCGGCCTGTCGGAGCTGCAAAGCCGCGACGGCGACGATTTCACGCTGGGGCTGTTCGATGCCTGGGCGGCGGTGCTCGACACGCTGACCTTCTATGCCGAGCGGCAGGCGAACGAGGCTTACCTGCGCACCGCCACCCGCCGCGACAGCATCCGCGCCCATGCCCGGCTGATCGGCTATGAGCTGGCGCCGGCCAAGGCGGCCTCGGTGCATCTGGCCTTCGAGGCGCAGCCGCATGACGCGCCCGAGGCGACGCTGGAATACCCGTCGGGGTTGCAGGTGCGCTCGATCCCGCGCGACGGGCAGCTGCCGCAGCTTTTCGAGACGGTCGAGCCGCTGTCCGCGCGGGCCGAGTGGAACGCCATGCGCCCGCTGATGGCCTGGCCGCAGGTGCTGACCCGCGACGCCGAGGAAATCCAGCTGACCGCCGCCGCGCCGCGCCTGAACCGGGGCGATCCCTTGCTGCTGATGCAGGGCGACGTGCCGGTGCCGACCGGGACCGGCAGCGACGCCACCTTCCTGCGCCGGGTGTCGGGGGTCGCGGACGGGTTGGACGGCCGGCGCGTGGTGGCGCTGAAGGCCAATCCGGCCAGCCCCGCCCCTTATGTGTTTCAGCCCCTGATGCTGGCGCTGTGGTTGCCCGGTACCGCCGTCAGCACGCTGAGCCTGGTCGCCACGCTGGCCGGCCATGCCTGGTCGGTGGCAACGCTGGCCGGGGCCAGCAATGCACAGGGCCTGTCGCCCGGCCAGGTGCGGCAGGCGGTGCAGGCCTCGGACTTCCGCCCCGAGGGCGAGGTGCGCCCGCATCTGCTGAAGATCCGCGCCGGCTTCTTCGGCAACAACGCCCCCAGCGGCTTGCTGACCGCGCAGCATCTGAGCGTCAGTTCGCCCGGCTATATCACCGATACCGCGACGGCGGTGGGCGGCACGCCGCCCGGAAACCGCGCCTGGCTTTATCTCGACCGGGAATATCCCGAAATCACCCCCGGCAGAGGCCTGCTGCTGCGCGACGCCACGCATGAGCTCTGGGTCCGCGTCCATGCCGCCGAGGCGCAGGGGGTCGAGGCCTACGGCCTGACCGCCCGCGTCACCCGGCTGGAGACCGACGACAAGGGACTGTCGCCGCAAGGCGGCGCGCCGGTGGCGATCTCGGATTTCTCGACGCGCGGCACCACGGCGCTGGCCCTGCCCGAGCCGCTGGCGCTGTCGGACCTGCCGATCACCGATCCCGTCGGCCAGGCCTCGGGCGCGCTGGGGGCCGACCAGATCGAACTGGGCACGCCCGAGCTGCTGCTCAAGCCCGGCAAGACCCTGGCCATCACCGGCGAGCGCGCCGATCTGGCCGGTGTCGCCACGACCGAGATCCGGCAGCTGGTGCAGAACGTCATCCTGCAGGACCATTCGCTGCTGACGCTGAACCAGCCTCTGGCGCATCGCTATCGCCGCGACACTGTGCGGGTTCTGGGCAACGTGGCGCTGGCGACCCATGGCGAGACGGTGGCCGAGGTTCTGGGCGACGGCGACGCCACCAGGACCTTCCAGAGCTTCACGCTGAAATCCGGGCCGCTGACCCATGTCTCGGCCCGCAATGCGCGCGGCATGGCGCCGGCGATCGAGCTGCGGGTGAACCGGGTGCGCTGGGACCTGGTCGAGGATTTCCGCGCCTCGGGCCCGCATGACCGGGTCTTCATCCTGCGCATCGACGAGGACGGCAGCACCCGCGTGGTCTTTGGCGACGGCATCCGCGGCGCGCGCCTGCCGACCGGACAGGGCAATGTCGAGGCGCTCTATCGCCGCGGGGCCGGGCTGGCCGGCCATCTGGAAGCCGGGCAGCTGTCGCTGCTGGCGACGAAACCCGCCGGGTTGAAGGGGGTTACGAACCCGCTGCCGCCCTCGGGCGGGGCGGATGCCGAGCGGCTGGAACAGGCGCGGCGTAATGCCCCCATGGGCGTGCTGACGCTGGGCCGCGCGGTGTCGCTGCGCGATTACGAGGATTTCGCCCGCGGCTTCGCCTCGGTCGCCAAGGCCCGCGCCGATTGGACCTTCGACGGCTTCGCCCGGCCGATCACCATCACCGTGGCGGGACAGGAAGGCGGCCTGCTGCCCGAGACCGGCGACGACATGCAGAACCTGCGCGCGGCGCTGGCGGCGGCGGGGGAATCCGACCTGCGGGTCTCGGTCCGGAATTACCAGCCGGTGGGCTTCGGGCTGCGGGCGCGGCTCTTTGCCGACCCGGCCTTCATGCCCGAGGACGTGATCGCCGGCGCCCAGGCGGCGGTGCTGGCGGCCTTCTCCTTCGACGCGCGCGAACTGGGCCAGGGCGTCAGCCAGGCGCAGGTCATCGCGGCACTGCAATCGGCGCCGGGGGTGCTGGGGGTGGACCTGGACGCGCTCCATACCGGCACGACCGAGGCCCTGCAGCCCCGCCTGGCCGCCGCCGTCGGCCGGCCCGACCTGGCCGGGGCACCGCCGGTCGCGGCCGAGCTTCTGGTGCTGGACCCGGCACGCCTGCATCTGGAGGTGGCGGCATGAGACTGACGGTCGAGGACATCTTTGCCCTGCTGCCCGCCTATATGCGGCTGCGCGACGCCGACCAGGGCGCGGCCGGCAAGAGCCGCCTTGCGCCCGGCGACGACCGCGAAGCGGTCGAGTTCGGGCCGCTGCACACGCTCGCCTCGCTGATCGCGCGCGAGGCGCAGGTGGTCGGCGAACAGATCGACCAGCTTTACGACGACGCCTTCATCGAAACCTGCGCGCCCTGGGTCGTGGCCTATCTGGGCGATCTTCTGGGCGTGCGCGGGCTGTCGCAGATTCCGGGCGGGCCCGACCTGCGGGCGCGCGTCGCCGATGCGCTGGCGCTGCGGGCGCGCAAGGGCACGCTGCGGGCGCTGGAGCACGCCGCCTGGGAAAGCTCCGACCTGCCGGTGATGGCGGTGGAATACGACCGAAAGCTGGTCCATGCCCAGTCGATGCGGCTGACGCATCCCGCCATGGGCGCGGCGGTGGACCTGCGCGACAAGCCGGGGCTGGCACGGATCGGCGCGGCTTACGAACGCGCCTCGCGCGGGGTCGAGGTGCGGCGCATCGACAGCATGGGCGGGCGCTGGAACCTCGGCAATGTCGGGCTGCACGTCTGGCGGCTGCGCATCGCGCCGATCAGCCGCCACCAGCTGAACCCAGCCGCCAGCGGGCGGCGCATCTTTCGTTTCCACCCGCTGGGCTGCGATGCGGCGCTCTATGACCGCGCCCCGGCCCGGCCGCCGATCGAGCAGCCGATGCGCGAGACCGCCCTGCCCATCGCCATCACCCGCGCGCTGATGGCCGAGGATCCCGGCCGCTTCTATGGCGAGGATCGGGCGATCCAGGTCTGGGCGGGCGCCAACCCGATCCCGCTGACCGAGATCCGCGCCGCGCATCTGGGCGACCGCGCCACAGGCGGGACCGAGCCCTGGAATCGCGCCCCCCTGCCCGCGCTGACGCTGATCGACCCGGAACTGGGCCGGCTGGTCGTCGGCCAGAACCGCGCCGGCCCGATCCGCGTCAGCTGCCGCTTCGCCCGCGCCTTCGACATCGGCGGCGGCGAGCAGGACCGCAGCGCCTCGCTGGGCTCGATCGAGAATCCGGCGATCCTGCCGCCCTCGGCGCTGGTGGCGACACGGGTAACGGACGCGGGCGGCACGGGCACGTTCCTGCTGGACCAGAGCACGCATTACCGCAGCGGCAGCAGCATCGACGTGCCCGACGACGGGCTGTTGCGCATCCTCGCCAGCGACGGCCGTTGGCCGACGCTGCGCCTGCCCGCGACGCTGACCATCACGCTGGGCCGCAATGCCCGGGTCGAGTTGAACGGGTTGCGCATGCACGGCGGCCAGATCCGGCTGCGCGGCAATGCCGCCGCCCCCGGCACGCTGGTCCTGCGCGACTGCACGCTGGTCCCCGGTCATGCGCTGGACCGCGACGGCGATCCGGTCTCGCCCGGCGCGGTCTCGCTGCTGGTCGAGGCGAATGGCGCGGCGATCCTGTGCGAGCGCGTGGTGACCGGGCCGGTGCGGCTGGTCTCGGACGTCGAGGCGGGGTTCAGCGACTGCATCATCGACGCGGGCAGCGCGGAGGCGCGGGCGATCTTCGCGCCGCCGAACGCCGCCCGCCACGCGATCAGCCTGACGCGCTGCACCGTCCGCGGCCGGGTCGAGACCGACGCCTTCACCGGCGGGCTGACCGCCGAGGACGAGACCGCCGAGGGCCTGCCCGCCACCACCGACACGCTGTTTCTGGGCAGCGCGCCCGCCGTCGACGCGGCGCGGCGCCAGATCGGCTGCATCCGGTTTTCGCTGGTGCCGGCAGGCTCGCAGGTGCCGCGGCTCTATCGCTGCATCCAGGGGCCGATGCCGGTCTTTGCCTGCCTGCGCCTGGCCGATCCGGGCTATTTCCTGCCGGCCGCCGGCACCGATGACGCGCTGCGCCGCGGCGCCGAGGACGGCGGCGAGATCGGCGCCGGCAATCGCGCCGGCCTGACCTTCCGCGACGACAATATCGCCCGCAGCATCCAGGACTTCCTGCGCTTCGGCCATGCGGCGGGGATTTTCCATGAGACGTGACGCGCAGCGTAAGGAGGACAGGACATGACCGGAGATTTCTCGCGCTGGCGCGGCCCGAACGCCCGGCGGCAAGGCTATACCGGCGTGCTGATGCAGCAGGGCCGGCTTTACACCGACAGCGACTGGAACGAGGCCCAGGCCATCCTGACCGAGCGCGCCGAGGATGCGCTGTCCCGCGTCATCGGTCCCGGCGCCACGCCCAAGACCGCACCGGGCTTTGCCGTCAGCGCCGGCGCAGGCGGCTTCCAGATCGGCGCCGGCAGCTATTGGGTCGCGGGCGTGCGGGTGGAAAACCCCGCTCCTCTGGCCTATGCCGACCAGCCCGGCGCGCCCGCGCTGGCCGACACGGTGCAGGACGGCGCCGAACTGCTGATCCATCTGGAGCTGCGCAAGGACCAGGTTTCGGCGCTGCAGGACGGGCTGCTGGCCGATCCGGCGCTGTCGGGTGTCGACACGGCGGTGCGCGAGCGGGCGCATTGGCGCGTGGGCATCCGCCCGGTGACCCTGACCGACGCCGAGCGGGCCGAGCTGATCCGCCGCGCCGGCTGCGGCCATGCACCCGAATTCGCCGACTGGCAGCCCGGCACCGGCCGAATGAGCGCCGGCACCGCCCCGGCGGCCGACCTGCCCGAGGACAGCGACTGCCTGATCCCGCCCGACGCCGGCTATCTGTCGCAGGAAAACCAGCTCTACCGCGTGCAGATCCTGCAAGGCGGCAGCCGCGCGCAGGCGCGCTTCGTCTGGTCGCGCGAGAATGGCGCTGTCCAGGCGCGGCTGGCGCGCAATGCCGCCGGCCAGTTCATCCTGCAAGGCGCGCGCGAGGACGAGGCGCTGGGTTTCCCCTCGGGCGCTTGGGTCGAGGTGATCGACGACCGCGACGCGGCGCTGGGGCGGCCCGGCACGATGGTGCGGATGACGCTGACCGACGGCATCGCCAGCTTCGCGCCGGGGATCGGCAATTTCGACCAGCTGGTGAACCCGCGGCTGCGGCGCTGGGACCATGGCGGCACCTCGGCGCTGGGCTTGCCGCTCAGCGGGACGCCGACGCTGCTGGAACGCGGCGTGCAGGTCGCCTTCACCGACGGCAGCTACGTCGCGGGCGATGCCTGGATGTTCGAGGCCCGCGCCGCCACCGGCGCGGTGATCTGGCCGCCCTACCCCGGCGCGGCGGACGAGGCGGTGCCGCCGATGAGCTGGGGCGTGCGCCGGGTGCCCTTGGCGCTGGCCCGGCGCACGGGCGCGGGAATCGGCGGGGTCACCGACCTGCGCGCCACCTTCCCGGCGCTCAGCTGCCTGCAAGCCGAGGATGTCGGCTATGACGACAGCACCACCGGCCTGGGCGCCGAGACCGTGCAGGAGGCGATCGAGGCCCTGGCCGGCCGCTCGACCGCCGGCCTTTGCACCGTGCTGGTCCACAATCGCGACGAGCTTCGCGCCGCGGTCGAGGCGCTGGTGCCGGGCCAGAACATCCGCATCTGCCTGTCCGGCGCCAATTTCCAGCTGCAAGAGACGCTGGCCCTGACCCGGCTCGGCCATGTCACGCTGCAGGGCACCGGGCCGCAGACCGTGGTCTCGGTCGCCGAGGGCGAGGCGGCGCTGCTGTTTCAGGGCTGCGCCTCGGTCCGGGTCGTGGACCTGTCGGTGAACGGCGGCCCGAACGGCCATGGCGACAGCCACAAGGGCAGGCGCGGCGCGCTGACCATGCTGGGTTGCGGCGATGTCGCCGTCGAGCGAGTGCGGGCGCGCTGCCGGGCGGGGCTGGACCGCGCCTCGGCCTGCATCGCCAGCGTGGGGCGGCTGGGCCGCCGGCAAGAGGTGCGCATCCGCGACTGCGTGCTGAAACCGGGCCAGGCGCAGATCGGCATCCAGATCGTGGGCGCGAGCCGCGCCATCATCGAGGACAACCTGATCCTGCCGGCCCCCGCGGCGGCCGGCTTGACCGCGCTGCGCATCGGCGCCGACGCCCGCCAGCGCGCCCTGATCGCGCGCGGCCTGCTGCGCTTCAGCGACGCGCCGCTGGATGGCCGGCCCGGGCTGATGATCCGCGCCGCCCGCCGGCCCTTCTCGGACGATCCGGTGGACCAGTTCGGCGACATTTCGGAAAGCCGGCTGAACTTCGACGGCGAAAGCCTGGAGGTGCCGATGTATCAGGGCGCCATCACCGTCCGCATGCTGCCGCTTTTCGCCTCTAACCTGCTGCGGGCGCTGGCCGGGAACCGCAAGAGCCGCATCACCACCCCGCGCGAGATGCGCCGCCATATCCGCAACCTGCTGAGCGAGGCCGCCGGCAACCGCGGCCGCGCGCTGATCGCCGGCAATACCGTGAACCTGCTGCCCGGCAAGTATTTCCGCCTGGCCGAGACGCCCTTCCTGGCGCAAGGCATCGTCATCGGCGGCGACAGCATCGACGAGCTGCGCATCACCGGCAACCGGATCGAGGATGCCAACGACGGCATCCGCCTGGCCGCATCCGGCATGGGCGATCCGAACCCGCCGCAATGGCGCGACCGCCCACCCGAAAACCGCATCGGTCATGCCGTCGTCAGCGGCAATACCATCACGCTGAACCCGCTGTCCTCGGCCACGCCGGCGCATGGGCTGTTCCTAGGCCATGTCGCCCGCGCCAGCATCGGCCAGAACAGCGTGACCGCCCCCGACAGCTTCCGCACCGAGTCGGTGGCGCCGCATTTCGGCATCTGCCAGTTCGGCTGGCGCGGCCCGCTGCTGACCCTGTGCGAGAACAATGTCGCGGGCATGGACAACGGCATCGCCGTGATCCCGGGCCTGGTCGATGCGGCGCAGGGCATCTGGCGGCTGCGCGACAACGCCGTGTTCCGCACCCGGCGCGCCTATGTCACCGCGCCGGGGGTCGAGGTCAGTTGATTTCCGCTTGGGCCGACTCGCATGCCCGTGCTAGGCTGGGAAGGTCGAGGAATGATCGTGGATCTTTGACGGCAGCCGATCGGGCGTGATGCGTCGCAAGTCGCAACACAAACAGAAGGCCGGGTTCGAATCCATCCGAGACATGGCCGAGGCGGGGTGAAACCCGCCTCTATCCATGTCAGCGCAGCCCTTCGCAGAACCGCTTGATCCGCGCGCAGGCATCTTCCAGCACCGCGTCCGAGGTCGCATAGCTGATGCGGAAATGCGGCGACAGGCCGAAGGCCGCGCCGAACACCACCGCCACCCCGGTTTCGTCCAGCAGCGCGGTCGCGAAGGCCTCGTCGTCGGCGATCAGCTTGCCGCCGGCCGAGGTCTTGCCGATCAGTGCCTTGATCGAGGGATAGACGTAGAACGCCCCTTCCGGCACCGGACATTCGATCCCCGGGCAGTCGTTCAGCCCGGCGACCACCAGATCGCGGCGGCGCTGGAACACGCCGCGGCTTTCCGCGATGTAGTCCTGCGGCCCCTGCAGCGCCGCCAGCGCCGCATATTGGCTGATCGAGCAGGGATTCGACGTCGATTGCGATTGCAGCTTGGCCATGGCGCCGATCAGCTCCTTCGGGCCGGCGCCATAGCCGATGCGCCAGCCGGTCATGGCATAGGCCTTGCTGACGCCGTTCATGGTCAGCGTGCGCGGTTTCAGCGCCGGCTCGACCTGGGCCGGGGTGACGAAGCGGAAATCGTCGAAGACCAGGTGCTCATAGATGTCGTCGGCCAGCACCCAGACCTGCGGATGGCGCAGCAGCACCTGGGTCAGGCCACGCATGTGGTCCTCGCTGTAGCCGGCGCCGGTCGGGTTCGAGGGCGAGTTCAGGATCAGCCATTTCGTGTTCGGCGTGATCGCGGCCTCCAGCTGCTCGGGCGTGATGCGATAGCCGCTGTCCATGTCGGCCGGGACGATGACCGGGGTGCCGCCCGCCAGCAGCACCATGTCGGGATAGCTGACCCAATAGGGCGCCGGGATGATCACCTCGTCGCCGGGGTTCAGCGTCGCGACCAGCGCATTGTAGAGGATCTGCTTGCCGCCGGTGCCGACGCTGACCTCGGCCGGGGTATAGTCGAGCCCGTTTTCCCGCGCGAACTTGTCGCAGATGGCGCGTTTCAGCTCGGGGATGCCGTCGACGGCGGTATAGCGGGTGTGGCCCTGGTCGATGGCGGCCTTGGCGGCCTCGCGGATATGGGTGGGGGTGTCGAAATCGGGCTCGCCGGCTGACAGGCTGATGATGTCGCGACCCTCGGCAGCCAGGTCGCGGGCGCGGCCGGTGATGGCGATGGTCGGCGAGGGTTTGACGCGGGCGAGCGTCTGGGACAGAAAGCGCATCGAATACATCCTGCGGCTGGGTCGCCTTGTCATAGGCATCCCCCCGCGGACAGGCAAGCCGGAGACGGCTGGGACGGGAACGGGCATGGACGAGCATGAGGCAAGGCTGAAGCGGCTGCGGATGCGCAGCTGGCGGCGCGGCACCAAGGAGATGGACCTGATCCTGGGCCCGTTCTCGGACAGCGACCTGGCCGGGCTTTCGCCCGCCGATCTGAACCTTTACGAGGTATTGCTCGAAGAAAACGACCAGGATCTCTATCCCTGGATCACCGCGCGGCTGGGCAAAGCCCGTCCTGGACCGGCGGCGCTGTCGCCGCTGCTGGATCGCATCGCGGCGCATGCCCGCGACCGGCTGGGGCCGAAATAGGCGCAATTTTAGCCAACTGCGCCGCGATTAACCGAAGATTGGGGAATCTGCTGCATCATGGCCGAAACGAAGCCATGAACGGAAACCGCACATGCAACAGCGCAGCCCTGCCCAGACGGTGCCCGCCCTGCGGCCCCTGCCGCGCAGCAACCGGACCGAGGCTTACCTTGAAAGCCTCCAGATCCTGGAGCGCCTGCACCGCCTTCTGCTCGACCTGGTCAAGGACGAATTCGAGCGGCTGGCGCGCACCGACCTGACGCCGGTGCAGGCGCTGCTGATCTACAATCTCGGCACGGCCGAGGTGACGGCGGGCGAGCTGCGCTCGCGCGGGATGTATCAGGGCTCGAACGTGTCCTACAACCTCAAGAAGCTGGTCGAGCTGGGCTATGTCCATCACGAACGCTGCGAGATGGACCGCCGCTCGGTCCGGGTGCGGCTGACCCCCGACGGGCAAGAGGTGCGCGATTGCGTGGCGGCGCTGTTTGCGCGCCATGCCGAGGGGTTGGAGCTTTCCGGCGTATTGGACGACCCGCCCATCGAGGGCGTGAACCTGCAATGGCGGCGGGTGGAACGGTTCTGGGCAGAGCAGATCCGCTATATCTACTGACCGCCGAAGCGCCGCACACCGATCCGAACCACCGGCCGGGGACGCTCGCTCGCCTCCCTGGCCACGGATATGCCCGGCCCGTCATGCTATCGGCCGAAGGGTCCGTCTCTCTCCCCTTCGACCGGCCTGGGGGTGACGGCCGGGCATATGCCCCCGTGTGGCCGCTGTGTCCGCGCTTGACCCGTGGGCGAACGCCGCGCCTCGGACGGGCGCCGCGACCCTGCGGCATGGGTCGGCAAGCGCACTGGCCCCCAACAGGCTGTCGAAAAGGAATTCCAAGAGGGTGGCGGGACGGAAAATCGTTCTGGGCCCAACGAGGATCGGACCGGGAACAGGGCATTTTCGGGCGATTCGAGGCGAATTTCTCGCCTTCCTGTCCGGCGTAGCCGCGCCGCGGGACTTTTGCAGCGCCCTTGCCATCAGCACCCTGTTAAGGGACTTTGCTTCAAGACTGTGGGATCGAAGATCTCGTCCCGCTTCAAGGGCGAGTCCGCAGCATCCGCACCCACAAAGCCCGGCCTACGTGGCTTCGCCATGATCAGGGCCGCGAACAACATGCCAAGCCGGTCGGCAAGGACCGGCCGGACGCCGGCAGGCCTCTCTCGGCCCACCGCCAATCCGCCCCGGTTCCGCCGCCTACCAGTGGCCGGTGTTTTCCATACTGGCCCAGGGCTCTTGCGGCGGCAGATGCTCGCCTTCCTGCAGCAGTTCGATCGAGATATTGTCGGGACTGCGCACGAAGGCCATATGACCGTCGCGCGGTGGCCGGTTGATGGTCACGCCCGCATCCATCAGCGCCTGGCACAGGTCGTAGATATTCTCGACCCGATAGGCCAGATGCCCGAAATGCCGGCTGTCCGAAGGTAGCCCGTCGTCGCCGTCCCAGTTCCAGGTCAGTTCGACAGGACATTCCGGCTGGCCGGGCGGCGCCATGAACACCAGGGTGAAACGGCCCTTGTCGTTCTCGATCCGCCGGATCTCCTCGAGCCCCAGCAGGCGGAAGAATTCCATCGTCTTTTCAAGATCAAGCACGCGCACCATGGTATGCAGGTAGCGGATTTTCATCGTCTTTCCCTTCGCTTCTTGGCCCGAGACTGGCATTGCGCCGGCTCAACCGCAAGCCGGGCCGATTGGTTGCATCCGCGACCACGATACAGCCGGTTGATTGAATCGCCGGGCGGTGCCACAAGATATGCGATCAGAACGCAAGGATTCCGCCATGCCCCTTACCGCCGAACAACAGGCCGAGATCGACGAGCTGCGCGCCGCGCCGCGCCCCACCCTTCGCGCCGTTTCGCAGGGGATGGAGGGGCATCTCTACCAGGCGCATCCGGTGCTGGACCACGGGCTGGTCCGGGTCGTGGATTACATGGGCGACGATGCCGCGATCACCCAGGCCGCACGGGTCAGCTATGGCCGCGGCACCAAGTCGGTGCAGAACGACGAGGGGCTGATCCGCTACCTGATGCGGCACTGGCATTCGACCCCCTTCGAGATGTGCGAGGTCAAGTTCCACGTCAAGCTGCCGGTCTTCGTCGCCCGGCAATGGATCCGCCACCGCACCGCCAATGTGAACGAATATTCGGCGCGCTACTCGATCCTCGACCGCGAGTTCTACATCCCCGCCCCCGAGCATCTGGCGGCGCAATCGACGGTGAACAACCAGGGCCGGGGCGAGGTCCTGCAAGGCGACGAGGCCGCGCGCGTCTTGGACCTGCTGCGCGAGGACGCGATGCGCAGCTACGACCATTACGAGGCGATGCTGTCGCAGGAGGGCCAGCAGGGCCTGGCCCGCGAACTGGCGCGGATGAACCTGCCGGCGAACGTCTATACGCAATGGTATTGGAAGGTGGACCTGCACAACCTGTTCCACTTCCTGCGGCTGCGCGCCGACGCCCATGCGCAATACGAGATCCGCGCTTATGCCGAGACCATGTGCGGCATCACCCGCGACTGGGTGCCGCACGCCTATGCCGCCTTCGAGGATTACCGCCTGGGCGCGGTGCAGCTTTCGGCAAAGGGCGTTGCGGCGCTGAAGCGCCGCCTGGCGGGTGAGGCGGTCACACAGGAAAACAGCGGCATGAGCAAGGGCGAGTGGCGCGAGTTCGAGGCGGACTGGGGATGAGGGACCTTTCCCGGCGCTGGCCTGTGCGGCCCGCTCCGGGACTCATGCCGAAATCGCAGGCGGCGAGTTCCAGCCTGTGGAAGCGCGGGATGACCACAGACTCTGCAGACTCTGCACCACCCGCCCAGACGAGTCCCGCTGTCTTTGGTTAACCGCTCCGGTCCCGGCTGGCATCGACTCCAAGGTCCGCGTCCGTTCAGACCCGAAGGCGCAGAGACGCGCGCTTGGCAATACCGGCGTGCGGCTGTGTCTTCCGCGCCGGGAACGCTGTCCTTGCAGACAGGAACCGCTGAAACAGCTCACGCCCGGGTCACCTCCGAGCGCCGCTTCATGCCCGGCTATGCGCTGGGTGCGGATGGAGCTGTCGGACAGGACCTCTCACCTGGTGAACGCGATCAACCGCGTCACCGGCTTCCTGAGCGCCCAGGGCAAGCCGATGCCGATGCGCGACGACGCGGTGAACGCGATCCGGCGGCGGATATATTTCCGCCGCTTTGACATCAGAGCGATATTCCGCGGACAGCGCCGATTCTGCCGCCCGTGCCGGTCATGCGGCACTCTTCGGCAGCGGGCCGAGGCCGATTCGCGCAATTCGTAGATTCTTGGCCCCCAAGCGGCATACGACGCATATGGTGCTTTTGATCTCACGGCGCTGCAGAGCATTCTGCCGCAACTTTTTTCCTGCGATCGGAGTGATTTTCCACCGTGAAAGCCGGTCTTGTTCCCTGCAGGAAAGTTCACGCGCGGCTGGGGTCCAGAGCCCAGGGAGCACCGGCCGGTTGACGAATCCCTCGGCCAGAACTAGAACAAATATAGAACAAAATGGCTGAACCATGTCCGTCCACCCTTTCCTTCCCGGGGTGGCGCCTTTCGGGCGGGCGCCGGCCCCCGCGGCACCGGAACCGACGGCGCCGATCCTGTCCGAAGCCTTCGACACCCGACCCCTGGATGCGGCGGCGGCGGGCTTCGTGCTGGCCGCCTTGCCGCCCGGGCTGGTGCTCTGGGCGCAGGACCGGCTCAGCCGGGCCGAAACCGGCGCGCCCTTCCTGCCCGGCACCGGCCGGGCGCTGCTGCGGCTGGACCTGACCCGGCCCGCCGATGTGCTGGCGGCGCTGGAGGACGGGCTGCAGGGCCGCGCCCTG
The DNA here is from genome assembly GCF_900005615.1 of Paracoccus aminovorans. Taxonomy (NCBI): domain Bacteria; kingdom Pseudomonadati; phylum Pseudomonadota; class Alphaproteobacteria; order Rhodobacterales; family Paracoccaceae; genus Paracoccus; species Paracoccus aminovorans. The sequence goes on from NZ_LN832559.1 coordinate 1,981,543, forward strand.
GCCGCGGTGGTGGGCGAAATCCATGGCAGCCCCGCGGCGCTGAGCTTTACCGCCAGCCGCCGCCTGGCCCTGCGCGCCGAGGCCGCCGGCCTGCCCTGCTGGCTGATCCGTCACGCCGCCCGCCCGGATGCCAGCGCGGCGCGGATGCGCTGGCGCCTGTCCGCCCTGCCCTCGGTGCCCGATCCCGACGACCCGCAGGCGCCGGGCGATCCGCGATGGCTGGCCGAACTGTTCCGGGCCCGGGGCCGGCCGGGCTCGACCTGGGTGGCGCACCATGACCGGGCGGCGGATCGTCTCGATTTTTCTGCCCCGCCTCGCGATCGAGAGCTGGCAGTGCCGGCGCGCCCGGCAAGGCGAGGCCTGGCCTGACGATGTGCCGCTGGCGCTGGCCGCCCCCGGTCCGCATGGTCCGGTGATCCATGCCGCGAACCGCGCCGCCGAACTGGCCGGCGCCCGGATCGGCGCCCGCGCCGTGGACAGCCGCGCCATCTGCCCCGCCCTGCGCATCGAGCCGGCCGAGCCCGACCGCGATGCGGCACGGCTGGCGCGGCTGGCCTTCTGGGCGCGGCGCTGGGGGCCATGGAGCACCCCGGACGGCGACGAGGGCATCGTTCTCGACATCACCGGCACCGCGCATCTGTTCGGCGGCGAGGCGGCGCTGCTGGCAGGGATCCAGGCCGGTTTCGCCCGCGCCGGCCTGACCGCCGGGCTGGCCCTGGCGCCGACGCGCGGCGCGGCCTGGGCGCTGGCCCGCTTCGCCCCCGGGCGTCCGATCTGCACCGATCCGCTGCCGGAGCTGGCGCCGCTGCCGGTCGCCGGGCTGCGGCTTTCGGGGGAAACCCTGTTGCTTCTGCGCCGGCTGGGGCTGAAGACCATCGGCGATCTGGCCGCGATTCCGCGCCTGCCGCTGATGCGCCGCTTCGCCCGGGCCGCGCCCTCGGACAATCCGCTGATCCGGCTCGACCAGGCGCTGGGACGGCTGGCCGAACCGGTGCAGCCGCCCGAGCCCGCCGCGGAGTTTTTCGCCGAGGCCCGGCCGGCCGAGCCGGCGATGGCCGCCGCGGACTGGCTGCCGGGCCTGCTGGAAACGCTCTGCGCCCGGCTGGCGGCGGCGGATCGCGGCTGCCGGCGGCTGTGCCTGTCGGTGTTCCGCACCGATGGCGAGCGCCGCGACATCCATGTCGCCATGGCCGCGCCCGCCCGCGACCCGCGCCACCTGCTGCGGCTCTTCGACGGCCGGCTGGAGCGGCTGGACCCCGGCTATGGCTTCGACCTGATCCGCCTCGCCGCCGAGGCGGTCGAGCCGCTGGAGCCTGCCCAGCCCGGCCTCGACGGCACCGCGCCGCCGGGTCTGGCGCTGGCGCGGCTGGTGGACCGGCTGGCGGCGCGTTTCGGCAACGGCGCGATCAGCCGCCCCTTGCCGCGCGACAGCCATGTCCCCGAACGCGCCGAGACCCCCGGCGACCCGCTGGTCGCGGCCCCGCCCCCGCCCGCGCGTGCCGACCGCCCGATCCGGCTGCTGACCCCGCCCGAGGAGATTCGCGTGCTCTACGCCATCCCCGAAGGCCCGCCGGCGCGCTTCGTCTGGCGCCGCCAGACCCTGCGGGTCGCCCGCCACGCCGGGCCCGAGCGCATCGCCCCCGAATGGTGGCAGGACCGGCCCGGGACCCGGCTGCGCGACTATTTCCGGGTCGAGGACGACTCGGGCCTGCGGCTGTGGATCTATCGCGAGGGGCTGGCCCATGACGGGCGCGGCGGCCCGCCGCGCTGGTTCCTGCACGGGATCTTTGCCTGATGCCCGACCATCACCCCCGCAACCCCGATCTTCTGCCCGAGGTGCAGGCGCCGAACCCGCCCGCCGATTACGTCGAGTTGGCGGTGACCAGCGCCTTCAGCTTCCAGCACGGCGCCTCGCATCCGCGCGAACTGGCGCTGGCGGCGCATCTCTTGGGCTATGACGCGGTGGGAATCGCCGATCTGAACAGTCTCGCCGGGGTGGTGCGGCTGCATGCGACGGCCAGGAAGCTGCACCTGCGCCCGGTGATCGGCGCCCGGATCGTGCTGGCCTGCGGCACCGCCTTCCTGGCCTATCCGACCGACCGCGCCGCCTATGGCCGGCTGGCCGCGCTGATCACCAAGGGGCGGCGCGCGGATCTGGACGGGAAATGGCAAAAAAAGGGGCGCTGCGACCTGAGCCTCGACGACCTGGCCGCCCATGCCGAGGGGCTGCGGCTGATCTGGCTGCCGGGCGAGGATCTGGCGCCCCTGCCCGGCCTGGCCGCGCGCCTGCCGCAGCTGTCCCATGTCGCGGCAAGCTGGCTCTATCGCGGCGACGACCGGGCGCGGATCAACCGTCTGGACCGGGCGGCGCGGGCGGCGGGGCTGTCGATCGTCGCGGTGAACGACGTGCATTACCACGCGCCCGACCGCCGGCCGCTTCAGGACGTGATGACCTGCATCCGCGAAGGCACCACCATCGCCCGCGCCGGCCTGCTGCTGGCGCAGAACGCCGAGCGCCACCTGAAGCCGCCGGCCGAGATGGTCCGCCTGTTCTCCGACTGGCCCCATGCCATCCGCGCCACCCGCGAGATCGCCGACAGCTGCCGTTTCTCGCTGGACCAGCTGCAATACGAATACCCGTGCGAAAGCGTGCCGGCGGGGCTGACGCCGCAGCAGCATCTGGAAAACCTGACCTGGCAGGGTGCGGCCTGGCGCTATCCTGCGGGCGTGCCGGAAAAGGTCCGCGCCACGCTGGAAAAGGAACTGGCGCTGATCGGCGACAAGAAGATCGCGCAATATTTCCTGACCATCCACGACATCGTGCGTTTTGCCGAAAGCCGGGCGATCCTGCACCAGGGCCGCGGCTCGGCGGCGAATTCCGCGGTCTGCTATGTGCTGGGCATCACCCCGGTCGATCCCAACGTCCACGAATTGCTGTTCGAGCGCTTCATCAGCCAGAACCGCCAGGAACCGCCCGACATCGACGTCGATTTCGAGCATGAGCGGCGCGAGGAGGTCATTCAGCACATCTACGACACCTACGGTCGCGACCATGCCGGGCTTTGCGCCACGGTGATCCACTATCGCCCGCGCAGCGCCATCCGCGAGGTCGGCAAGGTCATGGGCCTGTCCGAGGACGTGACCTCGGCGCTGGCCGATACGGTCTGGGGCAGCTGGGGCGACAGCATGAAGGCTGCCTCGACCGACCAGGCGGGCTTGGACCTGGCCGATCCGCTGATGCGGCGCACGGTGAAGCTGGCCGAGGAAATGATCGGCATGCCGCGCCACCTGTCCCAGCATGTCGGCGGCTTCATCCTGACCGAGGGGCCGCTGTCGGAAACCGTGCCCATCGGCAATGCCGCCATGCCGGATCGCAGCTTCATCGAATGGGACAAGGACGACATCGACGAATTGCGCATCCTCAAGGTCGACGTGCTGGCGCTGGGGATGCTGACCTGCATCCGCAAATGCTTTGCGCTGATCGAGGCGCATTACCATAAGACATGGACGCTGGCCAATATCCCGCATTGCGACAAGACCTATGCGATGCTGCAACGGGGCGACAGCATCGGCACCTTCCAGGTGGAAAGCCGGGCGCAGATGGCGATGCTGCCGCGGCTGAAGCCCAAGGAGTTCTACGACCTGGTGATCCAGGTCGCCATCGTCCGTCCCGGCCCGATCCAGGGCAACATGGTCCACCCCTATCTGCGCCGCCGGGCCGGGCTGGAAAAGCCCGACTATCCCGGCCCCCGGGACGGCAACCCGGACGAGCTGAAGAACATCCTGTTCCGCACCGAAGGCGTGCCGATCTTTCAGGAACAGGCGATGAAGATCGCCATGGTCGCGGCGCAATTCACCCCGCATGAGGTGGACGAGCTGCGCAAGGCCATGGCCACCTTCCGCTCGCGCGGGACCATCGGGGCGCTTGAGGACAAGATGGTAGGCCGCATGGTAGAACGCGGCTACGACCGCGATTTCGCCGAGCGCTGCTTCAACCAGATCAAGGGTTTCGGCGATTACGGCTTTCCCGAAAGCCATGCGGCGGCCTTTGCGCATCTGGCCTATGTCTCGGCCTGGCTGAAATGCCACTATCCGGCCGCCTTCGCGGCGGCGCTGCTGAACAGCCAGCCGATGGGCTTCTACGCGCCCGCCCAGATCGTGCGCGACGCCCGCGACCATGGCGTGACCGTGCGGCCGGCGGATGTGAACATCAGCGACTGGGACAATAGGCTGGAAGCCTGCGACGGCGGTTTCGCCATGCGCCTGGGCCTGCGCCAGATCGACGGGCTGTCCGAGCCGCTGGCGCGGCGCATCAAGCAGGCGCGGGACGACCCCGATGCCGGGCCCTATGCCGATCTGGCCGATCTCAAGACCCGGGCCCGGCTCGACGCCCGGGCCGTCCGGCTGATCGCGGCGGCGGACGCCCTGCGCTCGATGGGGCTGGACCGGCGGGCGGGGCTGTGGCAGGCGCGGGCGCTGCGCGACGCGCCGGAACTGCCGCTGTTCGGGCGCCGGGACGAGGGCGCCGAGCCCGCCGTCGCCCTGCCGGCCATGCCGCTGGCCGAGCATGTCACCGCCGATTACCAGACGCTGCGCCTGTCGCTGAAGGCCCATCCCATGGCCTTCCTGCGCCGCTCGATGCAGGCCCAGGGCTATGTCAGCGCCGCCGGCCTGGCGCAGCTGCCGAACCGGGCCCAGCTGCGCATGGCCGGCATCGTGCTGGTGCGCCAGCGTCCCGGCAGCGCCAACGGCGTCTGCTTCATCACCCTGGAGGACGAGACCGGGGTGGCGAACCTGGTGCTGTGGCGGGACACTTTCGCCGCCTTCCGCAAGGTGGCGATGACCGCGCGGCTGCTGGAGGTGCGGGGCCAGGTCCAGCGCGCCGAGGGCGTGACCCATATGGTGGCGCATTGGCTGGGCGACCGTTCGGAGGCGCTGCTGCGCCTGGCAGGCGAAGCGACGCCGGACCTGCCCGCCCCGCGCGCCGGCCATCCGCGCCGGGTCAGGCTGCTGCCCGGATCGCGCGACTTCCACTAGCTGTTTGATCCGCCGGCTTGCTGCTTTGCCTCTTTCGCGAAGGGCTGGACGGATGCCCTATGGGCCCAGTTCGTCATGGAAACGCCGCGACCACGCAGGCCATCCAAGCAAGCGATACGGCGATCGGCGCTTCGCCGGCGGCGCTGCGCCGCGAATTGAGGATGGCCCCGGACCGCGGCGAAGGGGCGAAAGCGTCAGGCAGCCGAGACCATGAAGACGGGGCCGAAAAACCTCACTCAGCCGCGCCAGGCGGGAAGGAGGACGCCGTGGCCGCAGCGTTCAGGCGCCATAGGCTGCTGCCGCTGGGCGGCGCTTCGCTTGCCTCTACGCCCTGCCCTCTATGCCCTGCAGCCGTCTCTTCCGCGTTCGACACGCGCGGCCTTGCACTGCTGCCTGCCGCGCCAGGGCAGCTATGCCGGGACCCGGCCGCAGCGCGCAGAACGCTTGGATGCCGCTGCATCCGCAGGTGCGATCAGCATGCCTCTGCCCATTTCCAGAGGCCAGGTCCGTTAAGGTGGTGTAATTTCCCGGATGGCCTGAGGGCATGATCAGGCGGCTTTCGTTGTGATGCTGAGAATGGGGTCGATCTCCTCCTTGTCGATCTGGGCGAAGGCCTCGACCATCATGTAGCGGCTGGCGGGGTGGACCTGTCACGTATTTGTGCCGCTTCGATTGCTCGTTTAAGCCACCTTACGTTCAAAAGCGACCGGGCTTTTCCAGCCCAATGCTGAGTGCCGTCGACGCGGATTGTAAAAGCCGTTGATGTATTCGAAGATCGCCATCTCATCGTGCCGCCGGGTTACCCATGACCACGGCACTGTTGCACAAATCCTGTCATGGATTCATCTGATGAAACCCGTACGGTAGCTGGTCTGCATGAGCCGACCCGCATCCCCGACATACAGAACCCGGAACTGGCCAGCCTACAATGAAGCGCTCAAGCGCCGGGGTTCGCTGACGATCTGGTTCGACCCCGAGATGAGCTGGGATGCCGCGCCGACAGGCAGGCGTGGCCGCCAGCAGACCTACAGCGATGCCGCCATTCAGACGTGTCTTTCGATGAAGGTGCTCTTCGGCATGGCGCTCAGGCAGACGACTGGTTTCGTCGAGAGCCTGCTGCAGTTGGTTGGTCTCGACTGGACGGTGCCTGACTTCAGCACCCTGTCCCGTCGCCAGAAGACCCTGGCTGTGAACATACCGTATCGCGGGTCCAAGGGGCCGCTGCACCTGCTGATCGACAGCACTGGCATCAAGGTCGAGGGCGAAGGCGAGTGGCACGCCCGCAAGCATGGCGGCCCGAAACGGCGCGTCTGGCGCAAGATCCATCTGGGGATTGATGAGGAAACGCTGGAGGTTCGGGCGGTGGAGATCACAGGGAGCCACATCGGCGATGCGCCGGTGTTACCCGACCTGCTCAAACAGATCCCGGCGCACGAGCAGATCGGCCGCGTCACAGCAGACGGCGCCTACGACACCCGCAAATGCCACGATGCCATCGCTGACCGCGGCGCCGACGCTGTCATTCCGCCCCGCAAGAACGCCAAACCCTGGAAGACAGTCGCCGCCGGCGCGGGCGCACGAAACGAGGCTCTGCGGGCATCGAAATACCTCGGTCGTGCCCTCTGGCGACGATGGAGTGGATACCACCCCCGAAGCCGCGTCGAGACGAAGATGCACTGTGTGAAACTGCTGGGTCAGCGCCTCATGGCACGGGACTTTGACCGACAGGTCGCCGAGCTTCAGGTCCGTATCGCTATTCTGAACCGTTACACCGCGCTTGGCACCCCCGTCACAGAGGCCGTGGGATAGATCTGTCCGGGGAAAGGGGAAATCCGGCCATCAACTCTTTGGTGCAACAGAGTCCTATCCCGGTCAAAACAGGGGCGAGCCACGGGTAGCAAGTCGCAGGAGAAGTCTTTGGCACCGTGGAATAAATGGAGGGGACCCGCTTGCGGGGAGCGGGCCGTTTTATGCCGCGAAAGGCCGGAGAGTTTTCTTGCGCCGCGCGAGGGCAACGCCCTTAGCAACCTTCTTCCTAAGATGAGACGCGGCGGCAGCCGCGCCGGCCCGGAGGCGAACGCGCTTCCACATTGCGCTGTAGAGAGCCGGAGGGCCGCCAGTGACAATGCCCCGGCGCTTTAGCGTCGGGACCGCGATTTCTAATAGGCGACAGCCATGCGTTATGGGATTGAAGCCGAATGGCGGAAACGCGCCATAGGCGTGGTTCCGGCGCAGCCGAAAGCCCGGCCCGAAGGGCAACGCACAAACCTTTCCCATCGTCATTCGTATTGACAGTGTGGATACAAACGCCCATATTCCGGTCATGGCAAAAACACGTCTCGCTCCCTCCGAATCTTCCCGCTCTGCGGCCGCTGCCGTCGCGGCGCGCGCCTCTGCGGCTGACGCCAAGGGCAGCATCAACTTGCGTATCGAAACCGACACCCGCCAGCTCATCGACGATGCGGCGGCAGTCCTCGGCAAGACGCGCACCGAGTTCATGGTGGAAAGCGCACGGCGGCAAGCGGTGGATGTGCTGCTTGACCAGCGTTTGTTCACGCTAGACTCCGAACGCTACGACGCCTTCATGCAGGCGCTCGACAACCCGCCTGCGCCGGGACCGAAGCTCAAGGCGTTGCTGCGCCGGACCCCGGCATGGCAGAAATAGTCGATACGCCGGACCACCCCGAATTGCCGCTGTCTGCCCCTGTTCCCCTAACTGCCGAGCATGATCTTTCGGCGTTCGACTGCGGCGAGCCTGCACTTAATGACTGGCTGCGGCACCGGGCTTTGAAGAACGAAAGCCGGTTCTCGCGCACCTATGTCGTGTGCGCTGGCAATCGTGTCGTCGGCTATTTCTGTATCTCGGCCGGATCGGTTGAACGCAACGCGGCTCCCGGCAAGGTGCGGCGTAACGCGCCCGACCTGATTCCGGTTTCGATTATCGGGCGGCTCGCCGTTAGCCTCGACCATGCGGGCAAGGGCCTCGGTGCGGACCTTTTGTCGGACGCGCTGCGGCGGATTGCAGTCGCGTCGCAAAGCATCGGCATAGGGGCCGTGCTTGTCCAAGCGAAGGATGAAGCGGCCAAACGCTTCTATCTGCGCTGCGCGGAGTTCATAGAGTATCCCGAGGACAGCCGGACGCTATTCCTGCCCATCGAAACCGTTGTCGCGGGTTTTGATTAGGTTGATGCGGCCGACCTTGAGGATAGCCAACGAAGCGCCGTGACGGTATAATCCTGTTTCATCCAGCACATTCACCGAGTCGATGCCAAACTGCCGGCAGTTGCCGTCTCCAGCGATAGATGGCGAAATGTCGAGCTTCCTCGCCAGCCCGAAAAGCTCAACAATTTCAAGATCGAACTTTTCTGACGGTAGGCTTGACGGTATCTCGACATGCAAAAAAATATTTTCGCATTATTTTTCAATGCACTAGATTATCTCAAAATAATCGAGTGGGAATAATTCGGGCCTATCCGAACGCCGCCGATTACCGCACATAACTAACTGAAATCATTATATAATTTTATCACCATCTATCGCGGTCTATCGTCCTGCGAGCCTCGCAAATGACGGTATGGCGAAACTTGTCACATTCGGAAGTTACATATACCGTCAGGGGTAAGAGGGCTTCTGACGGTATATTTTTTGATCTTATTCCATGGAGAATAAAGGGAAATTTACCGATCAGGGAGGCTGATTTTGGCCTGACGGTATAATTGGCTGCTCTCTGACGCTTTTGGACGGTCTTGGATTGTCAATCGGCATTCAAACGGGCCCCCTGATCGGCGTCCAAAAGTGACCCCTTTGGCGCGCGGGTGAGCAGGCCCGTGGCGGCGTAGCTTTCCAGCTGGCGCAGCCGACGCGGGCCTGCGTTTTGGAGGGTGTTCAGGCTCGGGTTTTGATGCGCCAGCTGTCGTTGCCGGTCTCGACGATGTCGCAGTGGTGGGTGAGCCGGTCGAGCAGCGCGGTGGTCATCTTTGCGTCTCCGAAGACGGTCGGCCACTCCCCGAATGCGAGGTTGGTGGTGACGATGACGGAAGTCTGCTCATAGAGCTTGCTGATCAGATGGAACAGCAGCTGGCCGCCGGACTGCGCGAATGGCAGGTATCCGAGTTCATCGAGGATGACGAAGTCGAGCCGCATCAGATGTTCTGCAAGCCGGCCTGCCCGTCCGGCACGGGCCTCGGCCTCCAGCCTGTTCACCAGATCGACGACATTGAAGAACCTGCCCCGGGCACCATTGCGGATGACCGCGCGCGCTATGGCCACAGAGATATGGGTCTTGCCGGTCCCGGTGCCGCCAACCAGCACGACATTGCGCTGTTGGCTGAGGAACTCCCCGCTGGCCAGATCTCGCACCAGGGTCTCGTTGATTGGGGTGTCATCGAAGGTGAACTCCTCGATCTCCCGGGCATAGGGCAGCTTGGCGGTGGTGATCTGGTATTTGACCGACCGCGCTTTCTTCTCGTTGATCTCGGCGGCCAGAAGATCTCCAACGATCTGGCGGGGTTCGTGCTGGCGGCGCACAGCCACCGCCATGAGTTCGTCATAAGCGGCGCGCATCCCGTAGAGCTTCAACTCGCCCATTGCAGCCATGATGTCAGCACGATCCATCAGCAGGCCCTCCGCAGCAGATCATAACGGGCGCAGTCCGCCACAGGCTCATGGGTCAACTGCAAGGCCGGAGAGGTCAGCAGAAGCGGTGGTGGTTCCGGATCTCGCCTGCGGGATAGAATATTGAGGATTACATCGGCAGAATGGACGCCTTGCGAGAGAGCTTCGGCACATGCCTTTTGAACCACAGGCATCCCTTCCGTCAGCACAGCGCCGAGGACCTTCACCATCTGGCGGTCGCCATCTGAGGAGCCCTGCAGCTTGCGGCGGATCTGTTCAAGAGCTCCGGGAAGAACCCAGTCCTTGAACGGTGCGCCGTTACGCAGCGCCCCGGGTTTGCGAAGCAGAACAGGCACATAATGCCAGGGATTGTAAACCGTTCGGTCCCGGCCGAAGTGACGCGGGTGGTCTCCGACCAGTCGGCCCTCCTGCCGGATCTCGATCCGCTCAGCATAGGCCCTGATCTCGACCTGCCGCCCGACAGCCGTTGCCGCGACGGAGTATTTGTTGTTGTCGAAGCGCACGAGACAGGTCTTTGACACCGCCGCAGGCAGTGAATGGAATCCGTCGAAGCGCCCGGCATAGGGGACAAGGTGCGGGCGCTCTTCCTGGAAGACCTGCCAGACGGTTTTGTCCGTCAGCTCCGGATGCTTGCTGGTTCTGGCCGAGGCGATGCACTTGTCCAGCAGCCAGGCATTCAGTTCCTCGTAGCTCTTGACCCTGACGCGGGGCGCGAAAAACCGCTGACGGACAGTGCCGACCTGGCTCTCCACCTGGCCTTTCTCCCAACCCGCAGCAGGGGTGCAGGCAACGGGTTCGACCAGATAATGGCTGGCCATCTGCAGGAACCGACGATTGTAGAGGCGTTCCTTGCCGGTGAAGATGGTCTCCACCGCCGTCTTCATGTTGTCGTAGATCCCGCGGGTGCAGGTGCCCTTGAAGAAGGCGAAAGCCCTGTCGTGGGCATCGAACACCATCTCCTGCGTCTCGCGCGGATAGGCCCGCACAAAGAACATCCGGCTGTGGCACAGGCGAACATGGGCCACTTTGATGGTGGTGGTCGCCCCATCGATCACCACAACCTCGTGGCTCCAGTCGAACTGATAGGCTTCACCGGGCGCAAAGCTCAGGGGCACGAAGGCGGCAGAAGCGCCTGAACTCTGAGTGCGTGCCCAGTTCGAGGCGTAGCGGCGCACCGCGTCATACCCACCTTCATAACCGAGACCGCTCAGTTCTTCGTAGATCTGTATCAGAGACTGACGTTCCCGGCTGGACCGCGCGGCGTTGACCTCCAGCAGCCGGTTGAGTTCCCCCAGCCAGGCACCCAGCTTCGGGCGCGGCTGCACCGTCCGGGTATAGGTGAACTCGGTAATCCCGGTGCGGATCACCTTCCGCACCACCTTCTTCGACAGCTTCAGGTCACGGCAGATCGTCTTGATCCCCTTGCCCTCGGTGAAATGTAGCCGCCTGATTTTTGCGATTGTCTCCACGATCAGCATCCCGTGCTCGGCCTCCGATAATCATCGAAGGCACAATGGACCCAACCCCCGGTCGGTGGGGTCCATTTTGGACGCCGATCACCCCAGAAGCGGGGTCCTTATTGCAAGCCGTTCAACACTTGGATGGTCAAAATGCTGACTGACGCGGGCATCAAAGCTATGAAACCAAAGGACAAATTGTATAAGGTCGCTGACCGTGACGGTATGTATGTCGCGGTCAATCCCTCGGGGGCGGTCGTGTTCCGGTATGACTACCGCCTCAATGGGCGGCGGGAGACGTTGACGCTGGGTCGATACGGTGCAGCCGGCCTATCTCTGGCGGTAAGCGTTTGGGCTGACCGCTACCCGTTCCAGCGCCAGGGCAGCAGGTCGTCGACCTTGGTGATCTTGTAGTCCGGGATGCGGGCTAGGGTGTCGGCGAGCCAGGCGTGGGGATTGACGGCGTTGAGTTTGGCGGTTTCGATCAGGGTGTAGGTGATGGCGGCGGCCTTGCCGCCTGCTTCGGAGCCGACGAAGAGGTAGTTCTTCCGGCCGAGGGCGATGGCACGCATGCCGCGTTCGGCGGTGTTGTTGTCCAGTTCCAGGATGCCGTGGTCGAGGTAGGGGCGCAGGCGCTCCATGCGGGTCAGGGCATAGCGGATGGCGACTGCCAGTGGGGATTTTCCAGAGATGGTCGTGAGTTGCATGGCCAGCCAGGCTTCGAGGCCGTCGAAGACCGGGGCGGCATGCGTGCGACGTAGATCGGCGCGACGATCAGGTGGCGATCCTCGGGCCTCCTTCTCGACGGCGTAGAGTTGGGCGATCCGGCCGATGGCCTCTTCTGCGATCGGGGAGCCTTGCGACCGATGGATGTCGACGAACTTGCGCCGGACATGGGCCATGCAGGCGACCTCGCGGATCGCGCCGGAGCGGTAGAGATCTTCGAACCCGGCATAGCCATCGGCGTGCATCCAGCCGCGGAAGCGTGCGAGATGGTCCTTCGGGTGCTGGCCCTTGCGGTCGCCGGAGAACCGATACCAGGCGGCGGGCGGGGCGGTGCCACCCCATGGTCGTTCGTCGCGGGCATAGGTCCAGAGCCGGGCGGTCTGTGTCTTGCCGGTGCCGGGAGCGAGCATGCTGACGGACGTGTCATCGGTGAAGATCGCCTCGGCCGACAGGACATGGCGGCCGATGGCATCGGCCAGCGGTTCCAGCAGGGCGGTGCTCTTGCCAACCCAGTCGGCCAGGGTCGAGCGGTCGAGGTCGAGCCCCTCACGGTCGAAGATCTGGCTCTGGCGATAGAGGGGCAGATGGTCGGCATATTTGCTGACCAGCACATGAGTGGACCTGTCACGTATTTGTGCCGCTCCGATTGCTCGTTTAAGCCACCTTACGTTCAAAAGCGACCGGGCCTTTCCAGCCCAATGCTGAGTGCCGTCGACGCGGATTGTAAAAGCCGTTGATGTATTCGAAGATCGCCATCTCATCGTGCCGCCGGGTTACCCATGACCACCGCCAGATCAACTCGGCCTTGATGGTTTTGAAGAACGTCTCGACGGCCGCATTATCATAACAATTACCTTTGCCGCTCATCGAGACTTTGAAGCCATGCTGGCGCAGGATCTTCTGATAGTCATGCGAACAGTATTGGCTGCCCCTGTCGCTGTGGAAGATGCAGCCTTTGGGTGGCGACCTGAAGGCAATCGCCATCTTCAAGGCCCGGATCGCCAGATCGCGCTTCATGCGGTTGCTGACGGCCCAGCCGATCACGCGGCGGGAATGCAGGTCCAGGATGCCCCCATCGTCGACCCGGGTTCGGGAATGCCGCCACTCAGGCCGGATAAGCCCGCTTCGAGAACAGGCGGTGATAGACGAGCGCAACCGCCACCAGCAGGACCGTTCCGGCCAACACCGGCAGGATCAGGAAGGACCAGCCGGCGCCCGTCATGATGACGATCAGCGGGTTGCCTCCGGCCGGGGGGTGCAGGGTGCCGGTGAATTGCATCACCGCGATGGCGACCCCGACACCGACCGCCATGGCCAGAACGCCGTCGCCCAGAACGCTCAGCACCAGCAGTCCGACCAGCGCCGACAGGACATGGCCGCAGATCACGTTGCGCGGCCGCGCCAGCGGGCTTTGCGGCAGGGCGAACAGCAACACGCAGCTTGCGCCGAACGAGGCGATCAGCAGCAGATGCTCCAGCGACGCGCTCAGTGCGGCCAGCAGCCCGACGGCCAATGCCCCGCCCAGGCCCGAGACCAGCGCAAGCGGGCCGTTGCGGCGCAGGTAGGAGGCGGCGGTTTCAGCCAGGGAAAGGCTCGGGCCGTTTTCGGTTTCCAGGGACATGGCGTGCTCCGAATGGGGGAAGGCCCGCGCGAGAGCATCCGCGCGGGCCGGCTTTTCGGGTCAGACCTTCTCGAACTTCGCCGCCTCTTCCGAGCCGCCGGTCGCATTGCCCTTGGAATAGGAATGCGCGCCGACGCCGGCCAGGCTGCCGCCCTGCACGATCAGGTATTCGTCGCGGATCGGTCGGCCCTCGAAATAGCATTCCAGGATCTCGCGCGTGCCGGCCGCATAGCGCGCCTGCGCCGAGAGCGAGGTGCCCGAGATATGCGGCGTCATCGCGTTATGCGGCATGGTGCGCCAGGGATGGTCCTGCGGCGCCGGCTGCGGGAACCAGACATCGCCGCCATAGCCGGCCAGCTGGCCGCTTTCCAGCGCGCGGGCCACCGCGTCGCGGTCGCACAGCTTGCCGCGCGCCGTGTTGACCAGATAGGCGCCGCGCTTGAACAGCTTCAGCGTCTCGTCGTTGACCATATGCTCGGTCTCGGGGTGCAGCGGGCAGTTCAGCGTGACGATGTCGCAGGCCGGATACATGTCCTTGGGGCTGTCGTGCCAGGTCAGGTCCAGCTCTAGCTCGAGTTCGCGCGGCAGGCGATGGCGGTCGGTATAGTGCAGGTGCATGCCGAAGGGCTTGAAGCGGCGCAGCACGGCAAGGCCGATGCGGCCGGCGGCGACGGTGCCGACATGCATCCCCTCGATGTCATAGGAGCGGGTGACGCAATCGGCGATGTTCCAGCCGCCCTTCACCGCCCAGTCATGCGAGGGGGTATAGTTCCGCACCAGGTTCAGCGCCGTCATCACCACATGCTCGGACACGCTGATCGAGTTGCAGAAGGTCACCTCGGCCACGGTGATGCCGCGGTCGATGGCGGCTTGCAGGTCGACATGGTCCGAGCCGATGCCGGCGGTCAGCGCCAGTTTCAGCTTGGGCGCCTTGGCGATGCGCTCGGCGGTCAGGTAGGCCGGCCAGAACGGCTGCGAGATGACGACCTCGGCATCGTGCAGGTGCTTTTCCAACTCGCTGTCGGGGCCGTCCTTGGACGAGGTCACCACCAGTTCGTGGCCCTGCGCTTCCAGGTAGTTGCGCAGGCCCAGCTCGCCCGAGACCGAACCGAGCAGGCTGCCCGGCACGAAGTCGATGGCCTTGGGCGTGGGCAGGGTCTGCCCGTCGGGATAGCGCTCGATCACCGGCAGAGAATCGCGAGCGTAAGAGGTCGGATAGCCGTCGACCGGATCGTCGTAGAGAACGCAAACTACCTTGGCCATAAGTCTTCCTTTCGGTTCATGCGGCAGCCAGAAGCCCCCTCCGCCCGCCGTCGTCGGGCATGCGGAACCGCAGGCCTGTCCCGATGGCGTCATCGGGCAGGCGGACCGGCGATGCCGGGCGATGTCGGGGCTTTCCTCCCTGGATGCCTCGGGTTGTGCGAGGTGTCTCGTGGACAGGGCAACCCTGCCTGCCCGGGCCCGCATCCGCAAATCGGAGTTTTTCAACGATCCATAGACGGTTTCGATGGCACCTCGCCCCGGCGGCGCGCCGAGGCCCGAAACCCTAGCCGGACCCCATGGCCCCGAAAGCGCGCGTCCGGGCGGCCCGCAGGGCGCAATCCTGCAAGGCGCGCACCATGGGCGATTGCGGCATCCGGTCCGCCAGCACCAGGCCGATCTCCTGCGCGTGGGCGGGGTCGGTCAGCGGCATCAGGCTGAGCTCCGGCACCCCGGCGAAGACCATGCCGAAGGTATGGGGCACGATGGCGCACCAGGGGCCGCGGCGCAGATGCGACAGCACCCCCAGAAAGGAATTGGTGGCGATCTTGGGCGCCAGCCGCACGCCCGCCCGGTCGGCGATGGCGTCGAGGATGCGACGGTTCTGCATGTCGCCCGACAGCAGGCACAGCGGCCGCGTCACCGCCTCGGCCCAGCTTATCGCCGCGCGGCCGGCAAAGGCGTCGCCGCAGCGGCAGGCAAAGACATAGGTTTCCGAATAGAGCGGAAAGCAGCGCACATGCTGCAGCGGCTCGTTGTCGAGATAGGTCATGCCGCCGTCGATCTCGAAATTGTCGAGCCCCCTCTGGATCGCGCGCGAGGTCATCGAGCGCACCTCGATCTCGGCCCCGGGGTGGCGGGCGACGAAGGCCTCGGTCAGCAGCGAGGCGGCGGGCATGGCGGCCGGGATGACGCCCAGCCGCAGCCGCCCGGTCAGCCCGCCGCGGTCCCGGCCCTGCAGGTCGTCGTGCAGGCTGTCGTAATCGGAAAGGATCTGCCGGCCCCAATGCAGCACCCTTTCGCCTTCGGGGGTCAGCGCCAGGAAGCGGTGGCCGCGGACGATCAGGCCCAGGTTCAGCTCGTCCTCGAGCTTGCGGATGGCGTGGGACAGCGTCGGCTGGGTGACGTTGCAGCGCGCGGCGGCGCGGCCGAAATGCTGCTCCTCGGCCAGGGTCACGAAGAATTTGAGATGACGTATCAGCATGTCCGCAATCCGATGCTATCGGGGCTTCGTTATAGCGAAGCTAGCATATCGGCAAGCTGCGGATGTATCGCGAAGGAAAGTCGAAAGCCGGCGGGAATGCAAGCGCCGGAAAGTCCGGGCCGTACCTTGGTGGACGGGACCTGGGTCACGCGCGGCATCACGGCCTAGTCCCGACGGCAAGAAACATGCCCGCTCGTCATATCGTTCGGGATCGATATGCCCGGCAGGCCGGTCCCGAAGCCGGACCCGTCATCCGCCGGGCTGATCCGTTGGCAAGGGCCGCCTTGGCCTGGGGGCCAAGGCGACGCGCTGTCGGCAGTCCGACGGGTCAGGCGGGCCGCTCGCCCTCTTTCGGGCGCCAGGTGATCAGCTTGTTCTCGACCACGTCCAGGATGCTGTCGATGATCAGCACGAAGACCGCCAGCACGGTGATGCCGGCAAAGACGCCTGCCGCGTCGAAATTGCCCTCGGCCTGCGAGATCAGATAGCCCAGCCCGGCCGACGAGCCGAGATATTCGCCGATGATGGCGCCGACCACGGCGAAACCGACCGAGGTGCGCAGCGAGGACAGGATCCAGCTTGCCGCCGCCGGGAAATAGACGTGGCGCAGCAGCGCCGAGCGGTTCGCGCCCAGCACCCGGGCGTTGGAAAGCACCACCGGGTTCACCTCGCGCACGCCCTGCATGGCGTTGAAGAAGGTGACGAAGAACACCAGCGTCACCGCCAGCGCGACCTTGGACCACAGCCCCAGCCCCAGCCAAAGCACGAAGATCGGCGCCAGCACCACCCGCGGAATCGCATTCAGCGTCTTGATGAACGGGTCCAGGATGCGGGCCGTGCGGCGGCTGAGTCCCAGCCAGACGCCGGCACCGACGCCAAGCCCGGTGCCGATCACATAGCCCAGCACGGTTTCCGTCAGCGTGATGTAGACATGCTTGTAGAAACCGCTGTCCGTCACCCAGGCGACGATCTGATGCAGGATGTCCAGCGGCGCCGGAAAGAAGAAGGGGTCGATCAGGCCGGCGTTCACGCCCAGCTGCCAGCCGCCGAAGATGACGACCACGAGCGCCAGCTGGATCAGGCGGTCATTTATTGCGTGCATAGCTCTTCTCCACTTCGCCACGGAGCGACGCCCAGATGTCGCGGTAAAGTTGCATGAAGCGGTCGTCCAGCTTGATTTCCGCCACGTTGCGCGGCCGCTCCAGATCGACATGGAAACTGTCGATCACGCGGCTGCGCGGTCCGGCCGCCAACACCACCACGCGGTCGCCCAGCGCGATGGCTTCCTCGAGGTCGTGGGTGATCATCACCACTGCCCGCCGATCCTCCTGCCAGATGCTCAGAAGCTCGTTCTGCATCAGGTGGCGGGTGTGGATGTCCAAGGCCGAGAAGGGTTCGTCCATCAGGATCACCTTGGGCCGGGTGATCAGGGCCTGCGCCATCTGCACGCGCTTGCGCTGGCCGCCGGAAAGCTGCTGCGGATAGCGGTCCTCGAAGCCCTTCAGCCCGACCTTCGCCAGCCAGCCCAGGGCCTTTTCTCGACGCTCTGCGGCCGACACGCCGCGGAACATCAGCCCCAGCTCCACGTTCTCGATGGCGGTCTTCCAGGGCAGCAGGGCGTCCTGCTGGAACAGATAGCCGATGTCGCCGCCGGTGCCCGAGACGGTCCTGCCGTCGATGGCGACCGAGCCGCGGGCCGGTTTCAACAGGCCGGCGATGGCGTTCAGGATGGTGCTCTTGCCGCAGCCGGTGGGACCGACGACGGCCAGGAATTCGCCATCGCCCACCGTCAGGTTCACGTTTTCGACCGCAACGAAATCGCCGAACGCCATGGTGACGTCCCGGATCTCGACCATGGAATCCGCGGGGGCGGACGCGGGCGCCCCCGCAGAGCCGATGACGGGCGCCGCCGTCATTGCGCGGCCTCCGCGCTTTTCTCGACGAAACGGTCGGTATAGGTGGCGCTCAGGTCGATGTCGGCCTTGGCGACCTTGTCGTTGAACGTGCTCAGCACCGCCAGCGGGGTCTTGATCGCCTCGGGATCAATGATGCCGTCGGCCGAGAAGATCGGCATCGCGTTCGAGACGGCCTTGATATAGGTCTCGCGGTCGCCGGTGACGAAATCCTTGGGCAGGACGTCGACGATTTCCTCGGGCGAATGCTCATGCATCCATTTCAGCGCCTCGACCGTCGCGTCGGCGACCTTCTGCACCGTCTCGGGGTTCTTGTCGATGAAGCCCTGGGTTGCATAGAGCACCGAGGTCGGGTAGACGCCGCCATAGATCGAGGCCGCGCCCGCGTCCGAGCGGCCGTCGATCAGGATCTTGCCGATGCCGCGCTCGGTGATGATGGTCGCGGCGGGGTCGTAGTTCACCAGCAGGTCGATCTTGCCCTCTTGCAGCGCGGCGACGGCGGTGCCGCCAGAGCCCACGCCGATCAGCGACACGTCGTCGTCGCTCAGCCCGTGACGTTCGAGGTAATAGCGCACGAAGAAATCCGAGGACGAGCCCGGCGCAGTGATGCCGATCTTGGCGCCCTTGATGGTCTCGGGCTTGGCCGGGTCGAAGGTGCTGTCGGGACGCCCGGCCAGAACCAGCCCGGAATTCCGCGCCAGCTGGACGAAGGCCACCACATCCTTGTTCTGGGCCTGCATCTGGATGGTGTGGTCGTAGAAGCCGACGGCGATGTCGGTCGAACCCGCAACCAGCGCCTGCAGGGTCTTGGAGCCGCCCGAGGCGAAATTGTCGACCTGGACCTCCAGCCCGTGCTTTTCGTAAAGGCCCAGCCCCTGCGCCACCGGGAACGGCAGGTTGTTGAGATTGAACGAGCCGACCGCGATGCGGACGTCCTCGGCCATCGCGGGAAAGGCGATGGCGGTCGACGCGGCCAGGGCCAGGATGATGTTGCGCATGGTTTGTTCCTCCGTTTTCAGGTTTCAGGCCGCGTGACGGCCGGTGTTCGGCTTTGCGAAGACATGGCCTTCGAACAATCGGCGAGCGGTGCGGATGATCCCGGCGACGACCTGGCCGTCGCGGCGTTCCAGCTGGACCTCCAGCCGGCCGCTCGGGTGCTCGATGGCGATGGTGGCCGGCAGTTCGGGCACACCGAAAGCGCGCGCCAGCACCGTGTCGGGCGTAATGGCGGCGGTGGCAATCCCCACCGCCCCCGTGGTCGCCAGCGAGGGGTGGCATTCATGGGGCATGAAATA
The DNA here is from genome assembly GCF_900005615.1 of Paracoccus aminovorans. NCBI lineage: Bacteria > Pseudomonadati > Pseudomonadota > Alphaproteobacteria > Rhodobacterales > Paracoccaceae > Paracoccus > Paracoccus aminovorans. Next base: position 2,000,691 of record NZ_LN832559.1, read on the forward strand.
GCGCACCGAGAAGCGGCCGCCCTGGGTGGGGGGGCTGAACAGGACCGGCTTCGGGATAACCAGGTCCGAGACATCGCCCATGCCCATGGCCTGTCCCGCCTTGCAGCGCAGCGCCTCGAGCCGGGACAGCAGGTCGCGGTCGGCATTCAGTTGCGCCGCGGTTTCATATCCGGTCAGGCCCAGCTCGGCCGCGGCCAGGATGATCATGGGCATGGCGCAGTCGATCGCCGTCAGAGCGATGCCGTCGATCACATCCGTCGCCCGGCCCGTGGGCAGCAGCCTGCCGGTCCGGGCCCCGGCCGCATCCAGGAAGGACAGCGCGATGGGCGCCGCCTGCCCCGGAACGCCGTCGATGCGCGCCTCGCCCAGGTAGCAGACCTTGCCGCCCGGCGTCGCCAGGGTCGCCTCGATCATCTTGTGGGTGTTGACGTTGTGGATCCGCACCCGCGTCCGCTCTCCGCGCGGCTCGACGAGGCCGGCCTCGATGGCGAAAGGCGCGACCGCCGCCAGCATGTTACCGCAGTTGGGCGAGGTGTCGACGATGTTCTGGTCCACGCGCACCTGCGCGAACAGGTAATCGACATCCGCGCCCGGAACCGAGCCGGGGCCGACGATGGCAACCTTGCTGGTCACCGGGTTGCCGCCGCCGATGCCGTCGATCTGCAGCGGATGGCCGGACCCCATCACCGACAGCAGCACCGCGTCGCGGGCGGCGGGATTCGCGGGCAGATCCGAGGCCAGGAAGAAGGGTCCTTTCGAGGTTCCGCCGCGCATCATCACGCAGGGGATTGGAATCAGGTCGTTCATCTTCCACAATCCTTGCATCAAGTGGCGCCACTAATGCAATTTCCGCACCAATACGGGAAATGCAAAGATCACATGGGACGATGCGTTTTGAACATTAATTGCGATATCCTCGACCTTCGCGCCTTTCTGCTGGTGGTGGAAACCGGCGGTTTCCATCGCGCGGCGGAAAAGCTGAACATTTCCCAGCCTGCGCTGACCCGGCGCATCCAGAAGCTGGAGCAGATCGTCGGCGCCCCCCTGCTGGAACGCACGACGCGCCACGTTGCCCCGACCGCGACCGGGGCCGAACTGCTGCCGCTGGTCCGGCGGCTGCTGGAGGAGTTCGATTCGACGCTGTTCTCGATTCGGGATGCGGGACAGGCGGGCGGGCATTTCACCATGGCCTGCGTGCCGACGGCGGCCTTCTATTTCCTGCCCGGCGTGATCCAGAAATACAGCGAACGCTATCCCAACATCCGCGTCAGCATCCTGGACCTGACGGCCACGGACGGCTTGCAGGCGGTCGCCCGGGGCGAGGCCGAATTCGGCATCAATTTCCTGGGAGGCACCGAGAACGGGCTGATTTTCGACAAGCTCGCCGACGACCCCTTCGTGCTGGCCGCGCGCCGCGATCATCCGCTGGCCAAGCTGGACCAGGTGCGCTGGAGCGATCTGGAGCCGCACCGCCTGATCACCGTCCACCGGGGCAGCGGGAACCGCACCTTGCTGGACGCGGGCCTGGCGCAGGAAAACATCAAGCTGCGGTGGTTCTACGAGGTGACGCATCTGTCCACCTCGCTGGGGCTGGTCGAGGCGGGCCTGGGCGTTTCAGTCCTGCCGCGGCTGGCGACGCCGTCCGAGGATCACCCCATCCTGGTGACGCGGCCGCTGGAGAACCCCCGCATCAACCGCACCATCGGCGTGGTGCGCCGCCAGGGCGCCCATCTGTCGCCGCCCGCGGACCGCTTCCTGTCTCTGCTGCTGGATATGTGGTCGTGAGCCATGGAGCTTGCCGTACCCCCGGGAGCTATCCGCCGCGGCGCTCAAAGCCTCGGGCGGGGAACCCGCGGGCCCTGCGCTCGCCGGCACGTTCATGGTGCGGCGCCACTTGCTGCTTCCCGGCGATCGCAAGCCCAAGGCAACGCTCCTTTGCGCTGACACGTTCATGGTCCGGCACTGCTCGGCATAACCCGGTGATCCAACGCCCGAGGTATCGCTTGCCATGACCCGCACCGGGGGCGATGCCATTGGCTTCAAACAGGTGTTCTTGTCGCGCAATCCGCTGGCCGGTGATGTGGCCCCGGCGATCTTGCCTGACGATTGATCCGGGTCAAAAAGGAAAAGGGCGCTGCATGTCTGCACCACCCCGCCCTTGCGGGGATTGCCCGCGCAACCGCCCGGATACTTTTCCGCCCTTCCGGACCGCCTCTCAACCAGATGAAGTCAAAGAGAAAATCGGCCCAAGGGCACAAGATCGTTACTTGATCTTGCCTTCCTTGTATTCGACATGCTTGCGGGCAACCGGGTCGTATTTGTTGACCGTCATCTTTTCGGTCATGGTGCGGGCGTTCTTCTTGGTGACATAGAAGTGCCCGGTCCCGGCGCTCGAGTTCAGACGGATCTTGATCGTCGTCGGCTTCGCCATCTGTTTCGCTCCTGCTGCGGGGCAAAACGCCTGGCGCGACCCCGTGAAATCTCTTGGAAGCCGCCTTTTACCTGCCACGAGGTCGAAGTCAACCCGGAATCACCGGGAAAAACCGGACCATGGAGAGGCATCGGGAAAGAACGCGCGGATGGCCTGTAAGCCGGATTCTGTTCCGGGGTCGCCCCCTTCGATGACCATTCCTCTGGCCCCGCCGTTGCCGACGGGATCGAGCTGCCAACCCGGACCTGCTGGGGCGAAGATGGCCCTGTCTTGCGACGCGCGGTCCCTATTCGGCATTGCTCCCGGTGGGGCTTGCCGTGCCGGTCCTGTCGCCAGTCCCGCGGTGGGCTCTTACCCCACCGTTTCACCCTTGCCTGCGGCGAACCGCCGGCGGTCTCATCTCTGTGGCGCTTTCCCTGGGGTTGCCCCCGCCGGGCGTTACCCGGCACCGTATCTTCATGGAGTCCGGACTTTCCTCGACGTCGCCGCCGCGGTCATCCGGCCATCCGCGCGAGGCCCAGATAGGCCCGGCCGGCACCGAGGTCAAGCGCCGCAGGGGTATTGGGAAAACGGAAAGATCAACCCTTGCGCCACCCTGCGGCGATCAGGGGCGGGCGGCGCTCGATCCCGACGGGCAGCGCATCGACGCGGGCGGATCGTCCATACCAACCCGCCGCGCGCCGCTGTCGCTGGTCGACGAGCATGGGGGAGCCTGGGGATGCCTTGACATTCCGCATGTGATCCTGCGCCATGGCGGTCATGCTGCCTGCCGCCTGGCGCGCCGCTTGGGGCTGCGGGCAAGAGCCGGATCGTGCACGCAACCCCGGTGTCAAGCGAAGGCGGCCGCCGTGGTGCTGGTTGGCCGGGGCCATGCCGGCAAGGCCCCTGGAACTGTGTGGCGACAGCGCCTGGACGCTGGCGGATATGTCGCCAAAGTCTCGAGCCAGAGGGCGGCGACATTCCCTGTGTGAACCTGACAGCCGTTGATCATGCGGCCGCTTTGATCAGGGGCAGTCCAATCGCGGGGCTGAAAGCGGCGATCTCTGGATCGGGGCGCAAGGCAGGGAGTGCTGTTCGGCCGGCGGCTGTCGATGCAGACGCCAAACCACGCCCCGGCGGATACGGTTCGGGCTGCGCCCTAGCAGGCTGCTGAAAAAATCCCCGCGACACACCGGACAATAAGTGGAAGATTCGCCTCGAATCGCTCGGAAATGCCCTGTTTCCCAGCCGATCCCGGACGGACCCGGAAACATATTCTGTCCCCACGCCCTCTCGGGACTCTTTTCCAGCAGCCTGCTAGAATGGCACGTCGTCGGTGGACGCACCCGAGGCCGGCTGCACATAGCCTGCCTTGATGGTCTTGAAGCCGGTCGGGAATTCGACGGTCAGCGTGTCCTCGGCGATGCCCATCACCGTGCCGTTGCCGAATTTCCGGTGAAAGACCCGGTCGCCGACGGCAAAGCGCGCGGCCGGCTCGGCGTCGATGATCACCGGGGTTCTGTGCACCGGCTGCGCCCGGGCCGCGCTGCGTTCCTGCATCCGCTTCCAGCCCGGAGAATTGTAGACATCGACCTTGGCGGCACGGTCGTGCATCGAGGAGGTCGCGAAAGCCGCCGCCGCCCCGTAACCGCCGCCATAGAGGCCGGGCGGCGTCAGCACCTCGACGTGACCCTCGGGCAGTTCGTCGATGAAGCGCGAGGGCAAGGACGACTGCCATTGCCCATACATGCGGCGGTTGCCGGCGAAGGTGATTGTCGCCAGTTCCTCGGCACGGGTGATGCCGACATAGGCGAGGCGCCGCTCTTCCTCGAGCCCCTTCATCCCGGATTCGTCCATGCTGCGCTGGCTGGGGAACAGGCCGTCCTCCCACCCCGGCAGGAAGACGATGGGATATTCCAGGCCCTTGGCGGCATGCAGCGTCATGATCGAGACCTGCTCGGCCTGCTCGCCCGAGTCGTTGTCCATGACCAGCGCGACATGTTCGAGGAAACCTTGCAGGTTCTCGAATTCCTCCAGCGCCTTGATCAACTCCTTGAGGTTGTCCAGCCGGCCCGGCGCGTCGGGGTTCTTGTCGTTCTGCCACATGGCGGTATAGCCGGATTCGTCCAGGATACGCTCGGCCAGTTCGACATGGTTCACGCGGCTGTCCAGCACGTCGGCGTGCCAGCGGCCCATGCTTTCGGTGAACTGGCGCAGCGCCGCGCCGCCCTTTCCGCCGATGCCCTGGGTGGCGACCACCGAGGCCGCGCCCTCCAAGAGCGAAAGGCCGCGATCGCGGGCCTCGCGCTGGATGGTCCGCACCGCCTTGTCGCCCAGGCCGCGTTTCGGCACGTTCACGATGCGCTCGAAGGCCAGGTCGTCGCTGGGGCTGACGGCAAGGCGGAAATAGGCCATGGCGTCGCGGATTTCCTGGCGTTCATAGAAGCGCGGGCCGCCGATCACCCGGTAAGGCAGGCCGATGGTCATGAAGCGGTCCTCGAAGGCGCGCATCTGATGGCTGGCGCGGACGAGGATGGCGATGTCGTTCAGGCTGCGGCGGCCGATGGAATGGCGGTGGCCGCCCTGGAAGGCCTCGATCTCTTCGCCGATCCAGCGCGCCTCGGCCTCGCTGTCCCAATGGCCGATCAGGCGCACCGGCTCGCCCCCCGTGGCATCGGTCCACAGCGTCTTGCCCAGGCGCCCCTTGTTCGCCGCGATCAGGCCGGAGGCGGCGGCCAGGATATGCGGGGTCGAGCGATAGTTCTGCTCCAGCCGGATCACCTGGGCGCCGGGGAAGTCGGTCTCGAACCGCAGGATGTTGCCGACCTCGGCGCCGCGCCAGCCATAGATCGACTGGTCGTCGTCGCCGACGCAGCAGATGTTGCGATGCGCTTTCGCCAGCAGCCGCAGCCACATGTATTGCGCGACGTTGGTGTCCTGATATTCGTCCACCAGGATATAGCGGAAACGGTCCTGCCATTGCTGCAGCACGTCGGGATGCGCCTGGAAGATGGTGACGCAATGCATCAGCAGATCGCCGAAATCGACGGCGTTCAGTTCCAGCAGCCGGCGCTGATAATCGGCATAGAGCTTGCCGCCCCAGCCGTCGAAGGCGCGTTCCTCGCCCCGGGGCAGGTTCGCGGGCGTCAGGCAGCGGTTCTTCCAGCCGTCGATCAGCCCGGCCAGCTGCCGGGCGGGCCAGCGCTTCTCGTCGATGTTCTCGGCCGCGATCAGCTGCTTCATCAGCCGGATCTGGTCGTCGGTGTCGAGGATGGTGAAGCTGGGTTTCAGATGCAGCGTGGCGTCGCCGACCAGTTCGGCATGGCGGCGCAGGATCTTGACGCTGACGCTGTGGAAGGTGCCGAGCCAGGGCATGCCCTCGACCATTTCGCCCAGCAGGCGGCCGATGCGGTCCTTCATCTCGCGCGCGGCCTTGTTGGTGAAGGTCACGGCCAGGATCTGGCCCGGCCGCACCTTGCCCAGGGTCAGCAGATGCGCGATGCGGGTGGTCAGGGCCCGGGTCTTGCCGGTCCCTGCCCCGGCCAGCAGCAGCACGGGGCCGTCCAGAGCCTCGACCGCCGCGCGCTGCGCGTCGTTCAGCCCGTCCAGATAGGGCGCCGGTCGCGCCGCCATGGCGCGCTGCGACAGCGGCACCGGGGCGGCGGCAGCCTCGAAGGCGTCGGAATCGTCGAAATCGCTCATGCCGGCAGCATAGTCCGACTGGGTGCACGGGGAAAGCCTATCGTTCTCATTTCGTTCACAAGTTGCCCAGCAGCGAGAAAAGGCTCGTGTGGGCAACAAAAGCCAGCGCAAGCAAAGCCACGCCCATCAAGGAAAAACGGATGCGGGTGCGGCGGTTGCGCGGGTGATGCCAGTCCAGAAAGCCCTGCCCGTCGAACAGCGGATTGGCGTGCAGCATCGCGAAGGCCAAAGGGCCAGACGCCCGCCTTTCGGCCGAGCGTCTTGTGCGCCATTCAGGATAGCGATGGCTCAGACACAGCCAGACTGCCGCCAGCCGGGCCGCCAGAAGACACACCAGACCGCTGAGCAACCAGAGCATTCATGCCCTGAGGCCGGCGAACAGGGCCGGGTCCAGGCTGGCATGGGCGAAGGTCGCGCCCTCGGTCAGCACGGAAACCGCGTCATGCGAATGCAGCGATTCCTGGTGGCTGGCGACGACGCGGAAATCGCCGATGCGCGGCTCGGCCAGTAATTCGGCGGCAAAGGCCCGCACCGCGTCCTCGACGAAGATCGGATTCGCGGCGTTCAGCTCCGCAAAGGCCTGCTCGTCCTCGCGCTTGACCATGACCTGGGTCTCGGTCGCGACGGCGCGGCGGCAGAGTTCGACCATGTCCTCGAACCACAGCGTGTCGCCATGCATCACCGCGGAAATGCGCGCCACCGAGCGCTGCGAATGCGGCGTCGCCAGCTGGCCGCGGATCTGGCGCGCGTGTTCGGAAAGCTCCAGCGAGCAGGGACACGTCGAGGAATAGACATAGTCGAAATGCATGATCCGCAGCCGGTCGCCGCCGCGTTCGACCAATTCCAGCGCCACGTCGTAATACTGCCAGCCCGCCAGGCCGGAACGCAGGGAATCGACCCGCATCGGATAGGAAAGCCGCATCTGGATGCGGGCGTCCAGGCTGTCGAGATCGGATTTGTAATCGTCCAGCGCCGCCTGCAGCACCCGCATCGAGAACTGCTTCTCGGCATGGGCATAGAAGCTGCGCATGATGCGGCTCATGTTGATGCCCTTGCGGTCGGCCTCCAGGCTGACGGTGCCGGTGACGCTGGTTTCAAGCGTGATCTCGCCGGTCGGATGGCTGGAATCGGCCCGGGTCTGATAGCGCATCGGCAGCCGGAAGTTCGAGATGCCGACATGCTGGATCGCCGTGCGGGCACCCACGATCAGGCTGGCCGGGCCGTTCTGCAGGTCCGGCAGGCTGGCCTTGTAGCTGTCGTCCACGCGGAAGTCCGCGGGATATTCGCGTTTCAGCGCCGGATAGGCGCGGTCTGTGGCGACGGGGCGGGCCTCGGTCATGGTCGTCCTCCGGCTGGGCGGTCGGCTTGCTATGTGGGGATTGCGAACCGTAAACAAAAGAGGCGCGCGGGCCTGCGCGCCCCCTCGAAGCGGATTATGCCAGCGCCTGACGCAGGTCGTCCAGCAAATCGTCGGCATCCTCCAACCCGATCGACAGCCGCAGCAGGCCCGGCGTGATGCCCAGTTCGGCCCGAACCTCGGGCGATAGCCGCTGGTGGGTGGTCGTCGCGGGATGGGTGACGATGGATTTCGCATCGCCCAGGTTGTTGGAGATCTGGAAGATCTTCATGCGGTTCATGGCGGCGAAGGCGGCGTCCTTGCTGCCCACGTCCACCGCGATCATGGTGCCGCCGGAGCCGATCTGGCGCTGCACCAGGTCGTATTGCGGGTGGTCCGGCAGGCCGGGATAGATCACCTTTTCCACCCCCGGATGGTCCTGCAGCCCCCGGGCCACCGTCATCGCGGTGTCGGACTGGGCACGCACGCGCAGCTCCAGCGTGGTCAGCCCGTTCAGCATGATCCAGGCGTTGAAGGGGCTGATCGCGGCGCCGGTATGCTTCAGATAGGGCTCGGCCGTTTCGCGCACGAACTGACGGGTGCCGCAGATCACCCCGCCCAGGCAGCGCCCGGCGCCGTCGATATGCTTGGTCGAGGAATAGACCACGACATCGGCGCCCTGTTCGACCGCGCGGGAATAGACCGGGGTGACGAAGACGTTGTCGACGACGACCAGCGCGCCGACGGCATGGGCTAGGTCGGCGACGGCGGCGACGTCGATCACCTCCAGCGTCGGGTTCGACACCGACTCGAAGAACACCGCCCGCGTGTCGGGTCGGATCGCCGCGCGCCATTGCTCAAGGTCGGTGCCGTCGACATAGCTCACCTCGACGCCGAAACGCGCCAGAACGTCCAGCACATAAAGGCACGAGCCGAACAGCGCCTTGGACGAGACGATATGGTCGCCCGGCTTGGCAAAGCACATCAACGCGCCGTTGACCGCGGCCATGCCCGAGGCGGTGGCGAAGGCGTCCTCGGTGCCCTCCAGATCGGCGATCCGGTCCTCGAACATGCGCGAGGTCGGGTTGCCGTAGCGGGCATAGATGAATTCGTCGGGGCCGGTCTTGATGAACCGCGCCTCGGCCTGTTCGGCGCTGTCGTAGGAAAAGCCCTGGGTCAGGAACAGAGCCTCGGCCATCTCGCCGTATTGGCTGCGGCGGATGCCGTGATGGACGGCGCGGGTGCGCGGGTGCAGAGGCTTCTGGGACATGGCACGGACTCCTTGTGGTCCGGTCCCGATACGCCCCCGGCGCCGGCCGTTCAAGGCGTCACGGATCCTTGGGCTGGGCGTAACGCTCGAAAAGCCGGGCGTTCAGGACGAAAAACGCCACCATCACCGCCGGCAGGCCGAAGGTCTTGAAATTGACCCAGGCGGTTTCCGACATCAGCCGCCAGACCAGCTCGTTGGCGACGGCGAGCCCCAGGAACAGCAGCGCCATGCGCAGGGTCAGGATGCGCCAGCCCTCGGCGCGCATCGGCAGGGCCTCGGACATCACCAGTTCCAGCCAGTTGCGGCGCAAGGCTAGGCTGAGCCCCAGGAGGCCGGCGAAGATCAGATAGATGATCGTCGGTTTCATCTTGAAGAACTTCGGGTCGTTCAGCCAGACCGACAGCCCGCCGAAGACCACCACCAGCACCAGCGTCGCGATCTGCATCGGCGCCAGCCGGCCCGTCAGCCGCCACAGCGCCAGGGTCGAGGCCGCCAGCACCGGAATGAAGATCAGCGTCGCCAGGATGAAGCCGGAATATTCCCGACCGCCCAGGGTGACCGCATGGTCGCGAAAGCGCGAGAAGACCAGGAAGAACAGGACCAGCGGCCCGAATTCCAGCGCGGCCTTGAGCCAGGGGTTGATCTTGCGGGCTGCGGTCAAGGCGGGTTCCTTTCGTCGGCGTGATGCCGGTTCTTGCACCGGCGCGGCGGATCAGTCCAGCCGGATCGCGGCCAGGATCGGGCCGCTGGCGGCGCGGGGGTCGCCGCTGCCCAGTTCCTGGGCCAGGATGGCGTGGCGGGTGTCGGCGGGAAAGGCGTCGCCGCTGCGCCGGTCGGGCTTGACCGTCAGCCGCAGCGGCGCGCGGCCGTCCCATTCGGCGACGCGCTCGGCCGCCAGCACGACATTGCGATAGTTCAGCACCACGCCGCGGTTTTCGCCGGCCTTGATCGCCACCCTGCGGTCGGGCGCATAGCGCACCAGGATGATCGCCACCCGGTCGCGGATCGCCCCCCGCGGCGTCAGGTCGATGCGATAGCCCTCTTGCTGCTGCTGGGACGAGACCATGACCATGGGCGGTCGCGCCATCTGCGCCTGCACCAGCCCCATCAGCTCGGCCGGGCGCAGCGCGATCAGCGTATCGGTGCCGCCGACGATCATCTGCGGCGTGTACATCGCGCGCTCTCCGGTCTCGTGGGCATAGGCCTGCTGGCGGCGGGTGAATTCGGGCCGGGCGAAATCGTCGGCCCAGCCCAGATAGTCCCAGTAATCGACATGCCAGGACAGCGCCAGCACGTCCTCGCGGTCGGCGAGATCGCCCAGCATCTCGTCCGCCGGCGGGCAGGACGAGCAGCCCTGCGAGGTGAAGAGCTCGACCACGACCGGCGGATGGCCGATGGGCCCCAGCATTCGCCGCGCCTGCACCTCGGCGAAGGATGCGATGGCGGGCGCGGCCATGTCGGCGGGATGCATGGCGGGCGGCAGCAGATCGGCAGGCAGGCCCGGCTCGCCCTCGGGGGCCGGGATCAGGCCGATGACGCCGTCGTCTTCGGGATCGGCATCGGAATCGACAGGGCCAAAACCGTTGCTGGCCGGCGCGGCGTCGCGGGCGGGGTCCGGCGCCGAAAGACCGGTGTCGGCGGGCGGGTCGGCCAGGGTCGAGACCCCGACCTCGCCCGGGCCCGGCCCGCCCTCGGTCCCCATGTCCTGGGCCTGGAGCGGCAGCGCCAGCCCCATCGTCAAGGCCAGGGCCGCGCAGATCATGCCCAGGCGCCGGATGCCGCGGCCCGGCCGTCCCGGATATGTCGTCTCGTCCCGCGTCCTCGGCATTTTCCCCTGCATTCCCGGCTTTCCGATGCGGTGTCAGCTAACCCCCCTGCCCGGGCAAGGACAAATCAATGCTTCGTTAACCCTTGCCGGCTGTGTCCTGCGCGCCACAGGTTTTGACTGCCAATTCAAGGGTTTGCTTCACCCCGCCGCGCTGCGGATCGGGCCCCGGCGAAAGGGCGACGATTTGGACAAAATGCCCGGGTTTCAAGGCTTTCGCCGACAAAGCCCGGCGCCGGACGGCCCTGCCCCTGCCGCGCCCCATTGTCCCGCGGGGCGAAATCGCGCACATCGCGCGGATGACCGCGGAACCGCAAGGCATGAGCATCACCCTGACCGCGCCCTGGCTCGTCGCCGATCTGGGGCGCACGCGGCGCGTGCTGTCCTTCGCCCCGCATCGGCCGGGCTTCCAGTCCGCCCGGCATGTGCTGATGCGGCAGGTCCGCGATGCCGACCTGACGCCGGGGCTGGATGCCCTGGCCTGGCTGGGCGCGGAAATGGCCGGCCGTGGCCATGGCGGCGATCCGGGGATGATGACCTCGCGCGCGCTGCGCCATCACCAGCTGGTCCGGACCGGGCCGGCGACCTGCCTGGCCACGGTGGGCCTCGGCAATGCCGAGCGGGTGGGCCGCCGCCGCGCCGTCCCGGCGGCAGGCTATGGCACCATCAACCTGATCCTGCTGCTGGAGGCCGGTCTGACCGAGCCGGCGATGATCGAGGCGCTGACCATCGCCGTCCAGGCCCGCACCCTGGCGGTGCTGGAGGCCGGGATCGAACTGCCCGGCGGGCTGGCCACCGGCACCGGCACCGATTGCATCGCCCTGGCCTGCGACCCGGGCCCGACCGCCTTCGCCGGCCTGCACACCGAGCTGGGCGAGGCCATCGGCCGCGCCGTGCATGGCGCCGTGCTGGCCGGAGCGCGCGACTGGGTCGCCGCCCATGGCAACCGCCCGCCGGCAGCGCCTTGACCGAAGGTCCCGGTCGCAACCGGCAGTTGCGACAATTTCGCCACAGGCAACCGGAATCTGCGAAAATATTTCGCTGCAGTCATATCGGCTAAAACCGGCCGCAACCCCGCCTGGCGGGCAAAACATGGATAAGTCTGCTTATTTCTGTTAACCATTATGAATATACAGGATTTTCCGAACTATCGGTTCAGTTTTGGCGCTTGCCAAATATCGCGATCATTTTAGACGAAACATGTCGGCGCCACGTGGCCCGATGTTGCGGATCGCAGCTTGTGACGAGTCTCCGCCGGCGGGTCTTTGCCGGAACGCCGCTTTGACGGACGGACGCGCTTGGCACCTCGGCGGATGCGCAAGGCAACCGATTACGCGGTCCGCGACCAGGACGCGTATCTGAGTGGGAAGTGTTAAAGATGACTTTTGATCATGGCGGCCATGGTGGCCATTGCGGCCCCTCGGGGCCGGGTTGCGAGAATATGATCTACCTGGGCAAGCTGCCCGACATGGATCCGAACGAGTTTCTCCCCGGGGCGGAAAAGGCCGGCAAGATCCTGGGCGGCACTTCCCATGGCTCGGCCAGCGATCCGCTGTCCAAGCACCTGGTCGAGGTCAGCGCCAACGACGTGAACCATGACGGCGTGATCCGGACCAACGACGGCCTGTTCGGCTTCTTCTCCGAGACCATCCAGCACGACGCCGACGGCGACGGCTGCGAATCGACCTACAAGGTCGACTCGACCTTCATCGTCAACAACACCTCGGTGACCTTCCTGAACCCCGACGGCAGCACCGAGACCCTGTGCGTGCCGGTCCGCATCATGCAGGACACCGGCGGCAACACCTTCCTGATGCCGCCGCCCAAGGGCGCGTCCGAGGCCGAGATCCAGGCGCTGACCACCCGCCCGATCGTCTCGGTGAACTTCCCCAGCAATTCGCATTGCTACGACCTGTGCCACGACGGCATCTTCACCGACCGCCACTGCTTCCCCTGCTTCGCTCGCGGCACCCTGATCGAGACCGAGCACGGCGCCATGCCCGTCGAGGCGCTTGAGCCGGGCGTCAAGGTGCTGACCCGCGACCACGGCCTGCAGGCCCTGCGCTGGGCCGGCTCGCGCGTGCTGGGCAGCAAGGCGCTGGACGTCAGCCCGAACCTGCGCCCGATCCGCATCTCGGCCGGCGCGCTTGGCCAGGGCCTGCCGCTGCGCGACCTGATCGTGTCGCCGCAGCACCGCATCCTGGTGCGCTCGAAGATCGCGCAGAAGATGTTCGGCTGCGCCGAGGTTCTGGTCGCCGCCAAGCAGCTGCTGCAGATCGAGGGCATCGACATCGCGCAGGATCTCGACACGGTGGAATATTTCCACCTGCTCTTCGACCGGCACGAGATCGTGCTGTCCGAGGGCGCCGAGACCGAATCGCTCTATACCGGGGCCGAGGCGCTGAAATCGGTGGGCCAGGCGGCGCGGGAGGAGATCTTCGCGCTGTTCCCGGAGCTGCGCGACCGGACCGAGGACGCCTCCCCCGAAGGCGCGCGCCTGCTGGCCTCGGGCCGCACCGGCCGCAAGCTGGCGGTGCGCCACGCCCAGCACCACAAGCCGCTGCTGCAATAAGGCGGAAACCGCACGAGGGACGGAACAGGGGCCGGCATTGCCGGCCCCTTTTTGCATCGCGATGCCATCTGCGACCGCCATGGCCGGCCGCCGCTCAACCTGTTTGTCGCCGCCGGGCCGATCGGACCATTCGATGTGCGGGCGCTGCTCGGCAGTCCGCTGCGCACGAAAGCCCCACTCCGGCGTAGCGCCCCTTCGGCCGTGCCGTCGAACAACGACCTCGGCCATGTCAGCGTTGCGGAGAACCTTGCAGGCCGGGGGCGGACAGCCCCGGCGCCCTTACTCGACGAAGAAGGCGAAGCGGATCACGAACAGCGCCGCAACCACCCAGGTCGCCAGATGCACTTCGCGCGCCCGCCCGGTCAGCAGCTTGATCACCGCATAGCTGACAAAGCCGAAGGCCAGGCCGTTGGCGATGGAATAGGTGAAGGGCATCATCAGTGCCGTCAGCACCGCAGGGGCGCTTTCGGTCACGTCGCTCCAGCTGATCTCCTCGAACTCGCGCACCATCAGGCAGGCGACGTAAAGCAGCGCCGGCGCGGTGGCATAGGCCGGCACCGACCCGGCCAGCGGCGCAAAGAACATCGCCAGCAGGAACAGCCCCGCCACCACCAGCGCCGTCAGCCCGGTGCGCCCGCCCGCCTGCACGCCCGAGGCGCTTTCGACATAGGCGGTGGTCGAGCTGGTGCCCAGCATCGAGCCGGCCAGGATCGCGGTCGAATCCGCCATCAGCGCCCGGCTGAGCCCCTTGTTGGCATGGGCCGGACCCTCGGTCAGCAGCCCGGCGCGCTTGGCGACGCCGATCAGCGTGCCGGTGGCGTCGAAGACCTCGACCAGCACCATCACCAGGATGACGTGGAAGATGCCGACGGTCAGCGCGCCCGCGACATCCAGTTGCAGGAAGGTCGGCATGATCGAGGGCGGCATCGACAGGATGCCCTGGAACTGGCTGGCGCCCAGCAGAATCGAGGCCACGGTGATCAGCAGGATGCCGATCAGGATCGAGCCGCGCACCTTCAGCGCGTCCAGCGCCGCGATGACGAAGAAGCCGGCCACGGCCAGCAGCGTGCCGGTGGCGGTCAGGTCGCCCAGGCCGACCAGCGTCGCCGGATTGTCGACGACGATGCCCGCGTTCTTCAGCGCGATCAGGCCCAGGAACATGCCGATCCCGGCGGCGATGGCGCTGCGCATGGAGGTGGGAATGCCGGCGATCAGCCAGCGCCGGATGCCGGTGATCGACAGGAACAGGAAGATCAGGCCCGAGATGAACACCGCCCCCAGCGCCTGCTGCCAGGTAAAGCCCAGCGCGCCGACCACGGTGAAGGCGAAGAAGGCGTTCAGGCCCATGCCCGGCGCCATGCCGATGGGCCAGTTCGCCCAAAGCGCCATCACCGCCGAGCCGATGGCGGCGGCAAGGCAGGTCGCCACGAAGACCGCGTTGCGGTCCATGCCGGTCGAGGACAGGATGTCCGGGTTCACGAAAATGATGTAGGCCATGGTCAGGAAGGTGGTGATCCCCGCGATCACCTCTGTCCTGGCGCTGGTGCCATGGGCCGTAAGCCCGAATTGCTTGTCTAGCATTTAACCTCCCACTGGCGGGTTCAGCCCGCCGTGACAGCGACACTAGAGCCGGAGGCACCCCGCGGGAATGCCGGCTCTGGCGACAGAGTTTCAATGCAATCTGGAAAAATACCGATTTTCAACGTTTTTTTGGTTCTGCATCAAGAAATTCGGTGCTTGCCACGTTCCGGTCACAAGATGATGACTTAAGAAGGCAGAAAACAGCGAAGGAAGCAAGCGATGCGCTACAGCCGCGACATGATCGGATATGGCGAGCACACCCCGAACCCGCGCTGGCCGGGCGACGCCAAGATCGCCGTGCAGATCGTCATCAACTACGAAGAAGGCGGCGAGAACAGCATCGAGCACGGCGACGCCGCCTCCGAAGCCTTCCTGTCCGAGATCATCGGCTGCCAGCCCTGGCCGGGCAAGCGGCACTGGAACATGGAATCGATCTATGACTACGGCGCCCGCGCCGGCTTCTGGCGCCTGCACCGGCTGCTGAAGGACATTCCCGTCACCATCTACGGCGTCGCCACCGCGCTGGAACGCGCCCCCGAGCAGGTCGCCGCCATGCAATCCGCCGGCTGGGAGATCGCGACCCACGGCTACAAGTGGATCGACTATCGCGACATCCCGCGCGAGGTCGAGGCCGAGCATATCGCCAAGGCCGTCGAGCTGCACACCCGCGTCACCGGCGAACGGCCGCGCGGCTTCTACCAGGGCCGCACCTCGATGAACACGGTGGGACTGGGCTGCGAGGAAGGCGGCTTCGAATATCTGGCCGACACCATCGCCGACGACCTGCCCTATTGGCATGTCCACAACGGCAAGCCGCAGCTGATGGTGCCCTATACCATGGACGCCAACGACATGCGCTTCTCCTCGGGCCAGGGCTTCGGCACCGGGGTCGAGTTCTTCGACTATCTGCGCGACAGCTTCGACGTGCTCTATGCCGAGGGCGAGGCCGGCGCGCCCAAGATGATGTCGATCGGGCTGCATTGCCGCCTGGCCGGCCGCCCGGGCCGGGCCATCGCGGTGCAGAAATTCATCGAGCATTGCCGCCAGCACGAGGGCGTCTGGTTCGCCAGCCGGCTCGACATCGCCCGGCACTGGGCGCAGACCCACCCCTATCAGCCGCGCCAGCGCCCGTCGGAAATGTCGCGCGAGGATTTCGTGGCGAAATTCGGCAGCGTCTACGAGCATTCCCCCTGGATCGCCGAGCGGGTCTGGGAAGGCGAGATGGGCGCCATCCACGATACCCCCGCCGGTCTGGCGGCACGCATGGCGCAGGTGTTCCGCGCGGCCAGCGACGAAGAGCGGCTGGGCGTGCTGAACGCGCACCCCGACCTTGCCGGCAAGCTGGCCGCGGCCAAGCGGCTGACCGCCGACAGCACCGCCGAACAGGCCAGCGCCGGGCTGGACAGCCTGACCGATGCCGAGCGTGCCGAGTTCCAGCAGCTGAACACCGCCTATGTGGAAAAGCACGGCTTCCCCTTCATCATCGCCGTGCGCGACCACGACAAGCCGGGGATCATGGCCGCCATGCGCAACCGCATCGACAACGACACCGCGACCGAGCGGGCCGAGGCCGAACGGCAGGTCAGCCGCATCGGCGCGTTGCGCCTGCAACAGATGCTGGGCTAGGGCATCGCGCGACCTCGTCGCCCGGCCTGCGTCCATGGACAGACGGGCCGGGCACCCGATCGGACGGGGGCCCGAGACGCCCCGGCTCAATGGAGAGATGCCATGACTGCCAAGACCTCGACCTATGCCGGTCCCTTCGCCGGCCTGCCGCCGCAGAGCGACCTGACCACCGACACCGCGACCTTCACCGAGGCCTATGCGGTGATCCCCGCCAGCACGATGCGCGACATCGTCACCAGCTTCCTGCCCGGCTGGAAGGGCATGCGCATGTGGATCATCGCCCGGCCGCTGTCGGGATTCGCCGAGACCTTCAGCCAATATGTCGTTGAGCTGGCACCGCAGGGCGGATCGGACCGGCCCGAGGACGACGCGGGCGTGCAATCGGCGATCTTCGTCACCGACGGCGCGATCACCGTGACCATCGGCGGCAAGGCGCATGAGCTGACCCCGGGCGGCTTCGCCTATATCCCCGCGGGCACGGCCTGGTCGGTCCGGAACGGCGACGAGACCTCGCGCTTCCACTGGTGGCGCAAGCGCTGGCAGGCCGTCGAGGGGCTCGACAAGCCCGATGTGGTCATCGCCAACGAACGCGACATCGCCCCGATCCCGATGCCGGACACGCAGGAATCCTGGGCCACCACCCGCTTCGTCGATCCGACCGACCTGCGGCACGACATGCATATCACCATCGTGACGCTGAAGCCGGGCGGCTCGATCCCCTTTGCCGAAACCCACGTCATGGAACACGGGCTGTTCGTGATCGAGGGCAAGGCCGTCTATCGCCTGAACCGCGACTGGGTCGAGGTCGGGCCGGGCGATTTCATGTGGCTGCGCGCCTTCTGCCCGCAGGCCTGCTATGCCGGCGGCCCCAGCAATTTCCGCTACCTGCTTTACAAGGACGTGAACCGGCACGCGCCGATCTGGAAATAAGGGGGCTTCTGCCTCTGGTCGGCGCGGCCTTCCCGGAAACGGCGCAGGCCGTCAGCGGGCGCGGCGGAAGGTCAGGTTGATGCGGGCGGCGCCGGTGGCCGGATGCTCGCCCGGCTTCAGCGTCAGGATGCCGTGCCAGTTCAACCGCGCGGGACCGCCCCAGACCACCACGTCGCCATGGGCCAGCCCGTGCTTTGCCACCGGATCGCGGCGCTCCGGGCCGCCGAACTGGAAGGTCGCGGGCAGGCCCAGCGACACCGAGACGATGGGCGCGCCCAGGTCGGCCTCGTCCCGGTCCTGGTGCAGGCCCATCTTCACCCCCGGCACATAGCGGTTGATCAGGCAGGCGTCGGGACGGAAGCCGGGAAAGCCTGCCCGGGCCGCCGCAGCGCCGGCCAGCGCGACAAAGCCTGCCGGCATCGGCGGCCAGGGCCGGCCGGTCAGCGGGTCCTGCGCCTGGTAGCGATAGCCGCCGCGGTCCGAGACCCAGCCGAGCGCACCGCAATTGGTCATCTCGACCCCGATCGGCCGCCCCCCGGGCGTCTGCATGTGCCGAAAGGGCGAGACGGCGGCAATGCGCGTCACCTCGGCCAGGATCTCGGGCTGCGCCGCGAAGCCGCGCAGGATCATCGCGCCGGGGGCTAGGATGTCGTCGCGGGGGCCGAAAAGGTCGGGCTGCATGGGATCTCGCACGGAATTGTCATGTCGCATCGCTTGACCCGGCCGGCCGGCGATGGCTTTCAGAAGGGGTTACGGGAAAGGATATTCCATGCGCCGCCCCCTTGCCGCAATCGCCGCCGTGATGATCGCGGCACTTTCGCCGGGTGGCGCCGCGGTGCAGGCCCAGGACGCAGCCGAGATCGCGGCGATCAAGCGCGCCGTCTTCGACGCGCCCGATCTGCCGGTGATGGGGAATCCCTCCGGCGACGCGGTTCTGGTCGAGTTTTCCGACTACAACTGCGGTTTCTGCCGCAAATCCGCGCCCGAGGTAGCGGCCTTTCTGAAGTCGGACCCCGGCGTCAGGCTGGTGGTGCATGAGATTCCGATCTTCGGCGAGGGGTCGCGCTATGCCGCCCGGGCCGCGCTGGCCGCGCGGGCGCAGGGGAAATATCCGCAGTTCCACCGCGCCTTGATGGCGATGCGCGGCAAGGCCGAACAGGCCTCGGTGCTGCGTGTCGCCCGTGAGGTCGGGCTGGATGTCGCGCGGCTGCAGCGCGACATGGAGGCGCCGGACATCGCGGCGCGCATCGAAAGCTCGTTGCAGCTGGCCGACCAGATCGGGCTGGTCGGCACCCCCAGCTTCATCGCCGGCGACCGTGCGGTCTTCGGCTATCTGCCCAATGGCGAACTGGCCGAACTGGTGGCCGAGGCGCGCGGCCGCAAATGAAACGGGCCGGCGCGCGGCCGGCCCGGATTTGCTTGGCGCGCGACGGGGGTCAGGAGGCATCATGCCCCTTCATCGCGTCGTCGATGGTGGTTTGCAGCAGCGCCGGCTCGCCATTCACCTGCGTCAGCTGGCCGTGGGCGGCATCATAGATCAGCGTCAACTGCTCGTCCTGCCGCACGCCCGAGACGGTGATCTGGCCGTCGCCGCGGTGCAGGCTGACATCGGCGAAGCCCTGCTTCGTCAGCTGTTCGGTCAGGGCGTGATCGACCTGCTGCTGCGATTCCTTCAGCGGATATTGCTGGACCACGGTCACGGATGCGGCCATGGCGCTGCCAGCGCCCAGGATGGGGAGTGCGATGAGCGCGGCGATCTTGAGGGGTTTCATGAACATCTTGGCCTCCTGTGCCAGAGCGGATCATGTTCCAGAAACGCCGGACGCGACCGGGCGGTTGCCGCGGTCGCGTCCTTGTCATTGTCGGTGTCGGACCGTGATCAGACCTTCATGTCGAAGCCCAGATGATTGGCCACGGTGAAGATGTCCTTGTCGCCCCGGCCCGAAAGGTTCACCACCATGATGTGATCCCTGGGCAGGGTCGGCGCCAGCTTGATGACATGGGCCAGCGCGTGGCAGGGCTCCAGCGCCGGGATGATGCCTTCCAGCTCGCAGAGCTTCTGGAAGGCGGCCAGCGCCTCGTCGTCGGTCACGCTGACATATTCGGCGCGGCCCTGCTCCTTGAGCCAGGCGTGCTCGGGGCCGATGCCGGGATAGTCGAGCCCGGCGCTGATCGAATGGCCTTCCAGGATCTGGCCCTCGTCGTCCATCAGCAGATAGGTGCGGTTGCCATGCAGCACGCCGGGGCGGCCGCCGGTCAGGCTGGCGCAATGCAGCATGCGCTCGTCGACGCCCTTGCCGCCGGCCTCGACGCCGATGATGCGGACCGAGGGATCGTCGAGGAAGGGGTGGAACAGGCCCATGGCGTTCGAGCCGCCGCCGATGGCCGCGACCACGCTGTCGGGCAGCCGGCCCTTGCCTTCCTGCTCTTCGAGCTGCCAGCGGGTCTCGCGCCCGATGATGCGCTGGAAATCGCGGACCATGGCCGGATAGGGATGCGGGCCGGCGACGGTGCCGATGCAATAGAAGGTGTCGCGGACATTGGTCACCCAGTCGCGCAGCGCGTCGTTCATCGCATCCTTCAACGTGCCGCGACCCGAGGTCACCGGCACCACCTCGGCGCCCAGCAGGCGCATGCGGAACACGTTCGGCGCCTGGCGTTCCACGTCATGCGCACCCATGTAGACGATGCATTTCAGCCCGAAGCGGGCGCAGACCGTCGCGGTCGCGACGCCGTGCTGGCCGGCGCCGGTCTCGGCGATGATGCGGGTCTTGCCCATGCGGCGCGCCAGCAGGATCTGGCCCAGCACGTTGTTGATCTTGTGGCTGCCGGTGTGGTTCAGCTCTTCGCGCTTGAGATAGATCCTGGCGCCGCCGAGCGCCTCGGTCAGGCGCGGGGCGAAATAGAGCGGGCTGGGACGGCCGACGTAATGTTTCCACAGGTCGTCCATCTCGGCCCAGAAGCTGGGGTCGTCCTTGGCGCGGTCGTATTCGGCCTGAAGGTCCAGGATCAGCGGCATCAGCGTCTCGCTGACGAAGCGGCCGCCGAAGATGCCGAAACGGCCCTGTTCGTCCGGCCCGTTCAGGAAACTGTTGATCAGGTCTTCGGCCATGGCTGTCCTCGCGCGCGGTCGGGGTGGGTATTTTGGGAGGAAAGAAGTCCCTCAGAAGGATTTCTTATATCCGATATGCGAAGCGGTAAAGCCGAGCCGGTCGTAGAAGCGATGTGCGTCGCGGCGGCTTCGGTTCGTGGTGAGTTGCAGCAACGTGCAGCCGGCGGCCCGGGCACGGGTTTCGGCGTCGCGAATCAGGGCGGTACCGATGCCCTGGCCGCGCAGGTCGGGGCGGACGCGGACGCCCTCGATCTGGGCGCGGCGGGCGGCGGAAAGCGACAGGCCCGAGATGACGACGATCTGGTAGCAGGCGACGACCCGAGCGTCCGACAGCCCGACGATCAGGTGGTTCGCGGCCTCGGCGCGCATGGCGTCGAAGGCGGCGAGATAGCGGGCGGTGTCGTCGCCTTCGCGCGCCTGGCCCAGCATGTCGTCGCGCAGAAGCGCGAGCACGGCCGGCACCTCGTCGCGCCGGGCCTCGCGGAAGATGAGAGTTGGGGTCACAGGATGGGCGCGGTGGCGCGGGCAATGAAGCGGCGGATGCGGTCGGGGTCCTTGATGCCCGGCGCGCTTTCGACGCCCGAAGAGACGTCGACGCCCGGCGCGCGGGTCAGGCGGATCGCCTCGTGCACGTTCTCGGGGGTGAGGCCGCCCGCCAGCAGCCAAGGCTTGAGGATCTGCCGGCCGGCCAGCAGCCGCCAGTCGAAGGCGAGCCCGTTGCCGCCGGGCAGCGCCGCGCCTGCGGGCGGCTTCGCGTCGATCAGCAGCATGTCGGCGGCAAGGCCGTAATCCCAGAGCCGGTCCAGATCCGCGGGCCCGGCCACCCCGACCGCCTTCATCACCGGCAGGCCGGTCAGGGCCTTGACCTGCGCCACCCGGGCCGGCGTCTCGGCGCCATGCAGCTGGATCAGGTCCAGCGGCACCTCGGCCAGCACCTGGTCGAGCTGCGCGTCGTCCGGGTCCACGAACAGTCCGACCTTGGCCAGACCCAGCGGCACCTGGGCCGCCAGTCCCGCCGCTTGCGCGGCGGCGACATGGCGCGGCGATTTCGGGAAGAAGACGAAGCCGAGATAGCGGGCACCGGCATCGATGGCCGCAGCGAGGCCAGCGACCTCGGTCAGGCCGCAGATCTTGACGGAGACCGCCATCGGCCTAGCGCGGCGCGGGCAGCGTCGTGCCCTGCGCGGGAAGGGCGGCCGGGTTGGCGGGCTTGCGCGCGGCGTCGTCGAGGATCGCCAGCACCTCGTCCCGCGGCGCGGCATGGGTCTGGCGCAGGTGGCCGACCTCGCGCTCCAGATCGGCGAGATGCTGCGCGCGGCGGCCGGATTCGGCGCGCAGGCCCGATTCGCGCAGCCATTCCCACACCAGCCCGACCAGCACGCCGAAGACCATGGCCAGGAACAGCGCGACAAAGGCCGGCATGGTCAGCGACCATTGCCCGCCGGCGAAGGGCGCGAGCGCCTCGGGCAGCAGGCTGATGGTGACGAATTCGCGATTCGCCGCCGCCACCAGCACCAGCACCACGGCCAGCACCACAAAGAAGAAAACCCGGATCGCGCGCATGCCTTACCCCGCAGGACTATTCGCGGACAATCTGGCCTATTCGGCGTCGCCGTTCAACCGCTCGCGCAAGAGCTTGCCGGTCTTGAAGAAGGGCACGTGCTTTTCGTCCACGCTGACCGATTCGCCGGTGCGGGGGTTGCGGCCCTGGCGGGCGTCGCGCTTCTTGACCGAGAAGGCGCCGAAGCCGCGCAGCTCGACCCGGTCGCCGCGGGCCATGGCGTCGATGATCTCCTCGAACACGGTGTTCACGATCCGCTCGACATCGCGCTGGAACAGGTGCGGGTTCTCCTCGGAGATTTTCTGAATCAGTTCGGATCGGATCATTGCGGTTCCTGAATCTGGGATGGTCCAACGAGTTCCTGCCGCCCGATCATAGGCCGGGCATCGCGGCAATCAATCCGTGAACGCGGCCGGGGCCGCTTTGGTTGCGGTATTTTCAAGACTTTATGGTTCAGAACATGGTCTGCCGCAACGAAAAGCGCCCCCGGAAACCCCGGGGGCGCCATTTTCAGCCGATGGGGCCGATCAGCCTTTGCTCTTCAGCGCGGCGCCCAGGATGTCGCCCAGCGAGGCACCCGAATCCGAGCTGCCATACTGTTCGACGGCTTCCTTCTCTTCCGCGATCTCGCGCGCCTTGATCGACAGGCCCAGACGGCGGGTCTTGGTGTCGATGTTGGTGACGCGGACGTCGACATGGTCGCCGACCTGGAAGCGCTCGGGGCGCTGGTCCTGACGGTCGCGGGCCAGGTCCGAACGACGGATGAAGGATTTCATGCCGTTGTATTCGACCTCGATGCCGCCGTCCTCGATCGCCGTCACGGTGACGGTGATGACCGAGCCGCGCTTCACGCCCTCGACCGCTTCGGCCATGGCGTCATTTTCCAGCGCCTTGATCGACAGCGAAATGCGTTCCTTGTCGATGTCGACTTCCTGCACGACCGCCTTGACGACGTCGCCCTTGCGGAAGTCCTGGATCGCGTCTTCGCCACGGGCATCCCACGAGATGTCCGACAGGTGGACCATGCCGTCGATATCGCCTTCCAGGCCGACGAACAGACCGAATTCGGTGATGTTCTTGACTTCGCCCTCGATGACGGTGCCGACCGGGTGGGTCTCGGCGAAGACTTCCCACGGGTTGCGCATGGTCTGTTTCAGACCCAAGCTGACCCGGCGCTTCGCCTCGTCGATCTCCAGCACCATCACGTCAACCTCTTGCGAGGTCGAGACGATCTTGCCGGGGTGCACGTTCTTCTTGGTCCAGCTCATTTCCGAAACGTGGACCAGACCCTCGACACCGGCTTCCAGCTCGACGAAGGCGCCGTAGTCGGTGATGTTGGTCACGCGGCCGGCGTGGACCGAGCCGATCGGGAACTTCGAGCCCACGGTATCCCACGGGTCGGCCTGCAGCTGCTTCATGCCCAGGCTGATGCGGTGGGTGTCCTTGTTGATCTTGACGACCTGGACCTTGACGGTCTCGCCGATCGACAGGATCTCGGACGGGTGGTTGACGCGGCGCCAGGCCATGTCGGTGACGTGCAGCAGGCCGTCGACGCCGCCCAGGTCAACGAAGGCACCGTATTCGGTGATGTTCTTGACCACGCCCTCGACCGTCTGACCTTCGGTCAGGTTGGCGATGACTTCGGCGCGCTGTTCGGCGCGGCTTTCTTCCAGGATGGCGCGGCGCGACACGACGATGTTGCCACGGCGGCGGTCCATCTTCAGGATCTGGAACGGCTGTTTCAGACCCATCAGCGGGCCGGCATCGCGCACGGGGCGCACATCGACTTGCGAGCCGGGCAGGAAGGCCACGGCACCGCCCAGGTCGACCGTGAAGCCGCCCTTGACGCGACCGAAGATGGCGCCTTCGACGCGCTCCTCGGCGGCATAGGCTTTTTCCAGACGGTCCCAGGCTTCCTCGCGGCGGGCTTTCTCGCGCGAGATCGAGGCTTCGCCGCGGGCGTTCTCGACGCGGTCCAGATAAACCTCGACCTCGTCGCCGACCTGGATGTTCGGGGCTTCGCCGGGATTCGCGAATTCTTTCAGATCGACGCGGCCTTCCATCTTGTAGCCGACGTCGATGATGGCCTGGCCCGCCTCGATGGCGATGACCTTGCCCTTGACGACCGAACCTTCGTCCGGGGTGTCGATTTCGAGGCTTTCGTTCAGGAGGGCCTCGAATTCCTCCATGGTCGCTTTAGCGCACATATATAATCAGTTTCCTTTGCACGGTTTTCTGGCCTTGCGGTTGGCTCCGCCGGTCTTTTTGTAGCCGCCAGGGAAAAACGCCAAAGGGTCGCGGCATCGGCCCGACCCTGTTGGAAGCGGCCTGTTCTGGCCCCATCGCTTGTCCTGACGCGCGCGATATAGCCGTGATCGCCCGCCGAGGCAAGGCTTCAGGCGGTTTTGCGGGCCTCGGCGATCTCGCGACCCAGGGCGGCGGCCAGTTCCGCCGCCGGCATGGCACGGGCGCGGGCCGAGCCGGTGCCGGCCCATTGCGCGGCGTAATCGGTGCCGGCCGCGGCGGCCAGCGCCTTGCCCGCATCATAGGTGATCGGATAGTCGGGCAGCGGCGGCGCCTCGGGCGCGGCACCGAGATCGGTCAGCCGGTTGCGAAAGCCCCGCGCCGGCCGGCCCGAGATCGCGCTGGTCATCACCGTGTCCTGCCCCGGCTGCCCCAGCCGGGCGCGATGGGCGGCGCTGGCGGCGGATTCCGGGCAGGCGACGAAGGCCGTGCCCATCTGCACCGCGACCGCCCCGGCATCCAGGAAACGCACGGCGTCGCGCCCGTCCATGATGCCGCCCGCCGCGACCAGGGGCAGGCCCAGCGGTTCCAGCGCCCTGAGCAGGTCCATCGTCGGCAGCTGCGCATCCTCGCCCTCGGGCCGGAAGATGCCGCGATGGCCGCCGGCCTCGTAGCCCTGGGCGATGATCGCATCCAGCCCGGCGTCGCGGATGGCCCGCCCCTCGGCCAACGAGGTGGCCGACCCGGCGAGCAGCGCCCCCGTCCCTCGCAGGGCCGCCAGCTGGTCGGGACGCGGCAGGCCGAAGTGGAAGCTGGCCATGGCCGGACGCGCGGCCAGCACCGCCTCCAGCACGCCCTCGCTGACCAAGAAGCTGGCGAAGATCTCGCGCAGAGCGGCCGGCGGCTCGGCCCCCGCGCGGCGGAACTCGGGCGCGAGATAGTCCAGCCATGCGGCCTCGCGCGCCGGGTCGGCATGGGCGGGACGGTGGCAGAACAGGTTGACGTGATAGCGGTTCGAGCCCAGCCGCGCCTGCACCTCGGCCATCATGGCGGCCGCCTGTTCGGCGCCGGCGGTGGCCAGGCCCAGCCCGCCCAGCGCACCCGCGCGGCTGGTCTCGGCCGCCAGGGCCGGTGTCGCGGTGCCGGCCATGGGCGCCTGAAGCACCGGGATCTCCAGATCGGTCAATATGCTCATGCCCCTGCCCTCCTTGCGGCGTCGATGGCGCGCGCCACCGCCTCGTCGATGGTCATCTCGCTGGTGTCCAGAAGCAGCGCGTCCTCGGCCGGTCGCATCGGCGCCACGTCGCGGGCGGCGTCGCGCGCGTCCCGTTCGCGCAATTCGCGCAGCATCTCGGCCTCGTCGGCGCCCAGTTCCAGCGCGCGGCGGCGGGCGCGGATCTGGTCGCTGGCGGTGACATAAAGCTTCAGCCGGGCCTCGGGGCAGATCACCGTGCCGATGTCGCGCCCGTCCAGCACCGCGCCCGGCTCGCCGCCGGCAAAGCGGCGCTGGAAATCGACCAGGGCCGCGCGCACCTCGGGAATGGCGGCGACGCGGCTGGCGGCCTGCCCGGCCGCAGCGCTGCGCAGATCGTCGCGGGCGAGGTCCCCGGGCGCCAGGCCGCGTGCCGCCGCGACCGGATCGCCACCCTTGGCGCCGACGGCGCGATAAAGCAGCCCGGTGTCCAGATGCGCAAAGCCGAAATGCTGGGCCAAGGCGCGGGCGATGGTCCCCTTGCCCGAGGCGGCGGGCCCGTCGATGGCGATGGTAAAGGGCATTCGTCCTCGGCTGTGCAAGGGGCGGGCCGGCCGGCTGGCAAAGGACGCGCCGGCACGGCAGCGCCCTTGGTCGCGCAGGTCACCGGGATGCCCGTCCGCGATTGGATCGTGGTGCCGGTTGCAGGAATCGAACCCGCGACCTTCTCATTACAAGTGAGTTGCTCTACCAACTGAGCTAAACCGGCCTTTTCCGACCGGATAGCCCCTGCCGCGGGCCAGTGCAAGCGCGGGCTGCCTGTGTCGGGACGGCAGGCACCGCCCCGAACCGACGAACGATGCGCCGCCGACAGGGCAGCCGCCGGGTCGGCCCGCAGATTGTCGCCAGGCGCGACGCGGCCTATCCGGTGACGGCCAACACCGTCTCGACCAGGCGCTGGGGATCGAAGGGCTGCGGCAGCCAGCCGGCCGCGCCGGCATTGCGGGCGCGCGTCTTCAGCTCGGGCATGGAGCAGAGCGAAAGCACCAGGATCGGCACTGCCCGCAGCCGGTCCTGCTGGCGCACCGCCTCGATGAAGCCGAATCCGTCCAGGCCCGGCATGTTGATCCCGGTCAGGATCGCGTCCACCTCTTGCCGCGCCAGCAGCGCCAGGCCCTCGGTCCCGTCGCCGGCCAGCACCACGGCCATGCCGGCGCCGCGAAGCGCCGCCGCCGCCCTTTCGCGCAGCTCCGCATCGGCATGCTGCACCAGAATCGTCAGCGACATCGCGATTCCCCCGACGGATATCGCGGCTGTCTGGTCGGTTTGCGGTTCCGCATCTGCGCCTTCCCATGGCTGGATCTGTCTTGCCTTGCGCCAGGATCGCGCAAATAGTTTAAGGCAAGGTTGATATCCGAACGATACGGTTCGTCTTTTTTCCGGTCCGTCCGGCGTTCTGCCCCGCCTTGGCCTTCTTCGGGCTTGCATTCCGGCCGGAACAGGACTATCTGGCGCGCACTTCACAGGCGGGGTCGGGCCCCGGGGGGAGACATCCCCCGACGGTCCACCGGTTGGGGCAATCGCCCTGAAAGCCCCGCCAAGGCGCAAACCGGAAAGGACATGGACATGGCGCTTCCCGAATTCTCCATGCGTCAGCTGCTTGAAGCTGGCGTTCACTACGGCCACCAGACCCAGCGTTGGAACCCCCGGATGGCCGAGTTCATCTATGGTGAACGCAACGGCATCCACATCTTCGACCTGACGCAGACCGTCCCGATGCTGGACGCCGCCCTGCAGGCCGTGCGCGACACCGTGGCCAAGGGCGGCCGCGTGCTGTTCGTCGGCACCAAGCGCCAGGCGCAGAAGGCCATCTCCGACGCCGCCGAGCGTTCGGCGCAGTTCTATATGAACCACCGCTGGCTGGGCGGCACGCTGACTAACTGGAAAACCGTTTCGCAATCGATCCAGCGCCTGAAGGCCCTGGACGAGACGCTGGGCTCGGGCGCCGAAGGCCTGACCAAGAAAGAGCGTCTGCAGATGGAACGCGAACAGGCCAAGCTGCAGGCCTCGCTGGGCGGCATCCGCGAAATGGGCGGCCTGCCCGACCTGCTGTTCGTCGTCGACGTGAACAAGGAAGACCTGGCCATCGCCGAAGCCAAGAAGCTGGGCATCCCGGTCGTCGCCGTGGTCGATACCAACTGCTCGCCCAAGGGCGTCGATTACATCATCCCGGGCAATGACGACGCCGCCCGCGCCATCGCGCTGTATTGCGACCTGGCCTCGCGCGCCGCTCTGGACGGCATGACCGCGCAGATGGGCGCCGCCGGCGTGGACCTGGGCGCGCTGGAAGCCTCGGTCGAGGAAACGCTGGAAGGCGCGACCGAAGAAGCCGAAGCCTGATCGGAAACCGGCGGGGGCCCACGCCCCTGCAAGGGTTTACGCAATATTCATCAGGCGGGGATAAGCCCCGCCTGACGCATTGAAAAGCAAGGAGATCCCCCGATGGCTATCACCGCTGCGATGGTGAAAGAGCTGCGCGAAACGACCGGCGCGGGCATGATGGACGCCAAGAAGGCGCTGACCGAAACCGACGGCGACATGGAAGCCGCCGTGGACTGGCTGCGCACCAAGGGTCTGGCGAAAGCCGCCAAGAAGGCCGATCGCGTCGCCGCCGAGGGTCTGGTGGGTGTCTCGGTCAAGGCCGGCCGCGGTGTCGCCGTCGAGCTGAACTCGGAAACCGACTTCGTCGCCAAGAACGCCGACTTCCAGCAGCTGGTGCGCGAGATCACCGACGTGGCTCTGGAAACCGCCGAGGATGTCGAGGTGCTGCGCGCCACGCATCTGAACGGCAAGCCGGTTGCGGACGTCGTGACCGACGCCATCGCCCGCATCGGCGAGAACCTGACCCTGCGCCGCATGCACGTCCTGGAAGGCGACACCGTGGTCTCTTATGTCCACAACGCCGCGACCGAGGGCATGGGCAAGATCGGCGTGCTGGTCGCGCTGAAGGGCGATGCCGACAAGGCCCAGGCCATCGGCAAGCAATTCGCCATGCACATTGCTGCGACCAACCCGGTCTCGCTGTCGGAAGCGACCCTCGACCCGACGCTGCTGGCGCGCGAGCTGGAAGTGCAGACCGCGAAAGCCCTGGAAGAGAACGCCTCTTCGGCCAAGCCGAAGCCCGAGGCCGTGATCCAGAACAACATCATCCCGGGCCGGATGAAGAAATTCGTGGCCGAGAACACGCTGCTGGGCCAGGCTTTCGTCATCAACCCCGACGTGACCGTCGAACAGGCCGCGAAAGAGGCCGGCGTCGAGATCACCGGCTTCGCCCGCGTCATGGTCGGCGAAGGCATCGAGAAGAAGGAAGAGGATTTCGCCGCCGAGGTCGCCAAGACCCGCGCCGGCGCCTGATCCCCGGCCCGTGCAGACAGGAACGCCGGCCCTTGTGGCCGGCGTT
Organism: Paracoccus aminovorans; assembly: GCF_900005615.1. NCBI lineage: Bacteria > Pseudomonadati > Pseudomonadota > Alphaproteobacteria > Rhodobacterales > Paracoccaceae > Paracoccus > Paracoccus aminovorans. Next base: position 2,029,512 of record NZ_LN832559.1, read on the forward strand.
TTTCATTGCAGGTGATCGGGATGGCGCCGGCGGCCGCTCACAACTCGCGCGTCGGAAGACACGCATCCGGGACCTTCCCCGACACCGACACCGAGAGGGCGGAGGCTTCGTCCTGCGTCGGCGCGGACGGGCCGCGCTCTGCCGCCCCATCGCCGGAATCGAGCAGGATCTGCCGCCGGCTTGCCGCCAGCAGCACCGCCTGCGCCGTGGTTCGCGCCCCCAGCGCCCGGCGCGCCAGCCGCAGGTGCTTTTCCACCGTGGCCGGCGTGAGGTCCAGCAGCCCCGCGATCTCCTGCGTGGTGCGACCGATGGCGATATGTTCCAGCACTTCGCGCTGGCGCAGCGTCAGCGCATTCTCCGGCGGCGCATAGGGCAGCACCGACAGCCGCAGATGGACCAGCCCGGTCAGCGTCATGACGAGCGCGCGATGCTGCCGCCACAGCGCGTCCAGCCGATCCTGCCGCATCCCGATCGCACCCGACAGGGTCACGCCCGCCCGCATCTGCGGCACGCTGTCGCCCAGGCTGATCGCATGGCCCGAGACATGGCCGTAGCGCGCGAACAGGTCCAGCATCCGCTCCTCGGCGGGGCTGAGCCGGCCGGCGCGGCGCTGGCTGTGCATCCAGTCCCAGCTTTCGCTGCCGCGATGGGTGCAGATCCAGCGGTGCATCGGCAGGTCGGACAGGCCGTCCTGCGCCAGAATCTCCTGCACCAGCCGCGGCGTATAGCTGGAGAGGAACAGGTGGCCGTCCGCCAGCGGGGCGCCTCCGACATCGAGGATCCGCAGCCTGTGATAAGCGACATGAAGAAAACCGAGCCCGGCAAGACGGTCGACATAATGCTGCCACAGGCCCTCGACCGTCCGCATCGCCAATATGGTCTCGATGTCCTTCAGCATCTCCATCGGGTCCAGGTCTTTCAAAGACATACAGAAAAATGACTACTGGCGTAATATCGGCGGGCTGGCGACAGTCTTTCAAGTGACGGGCGTGTTTTCAATCCCTCGGGGGCGATTTCCCCTGTTGACCTTAGGGTAACTATCCCGGCCGTCGGGGCAAAGACAACCGGGCAAATGGACAAATCCGCCCGCAGCGGAGCGGTGCGGCGGCAAGCTGCCATGCGTCCGCGGGATTCAACCAGCGGGTTTTCCCGGCCGGCATTGCTGGTTACTGTGCGCCGGAAACGAGTCAGGAGTTCCCAGCACCATGCAGGTCGTCTTTCATTGCGGGGTCCACGGCACCGATCTTTACCGCATGGTCAAGACCCTGTTGCAGAACCGGGACTGGCTCTTGCGCAACGGGATCGAGCCGGTGACGCCGAACCGGCACCGCGACGTGTTCAACGAGGCGCTGGCGGCGCTGGACGGCGGCCCGGCGACGGCCGAGATGGAACAGGTGATGCTGGACGCGATCCTGGAATCCGACGATCCGCACCGCATCATCTGCAGCACGCCGACCTTTCTGGGCAAGGCCGAGCGGGCGCTGTCGCTGGACGGGCTCTATTCCACCGCGGGCGAGAAGATGGCGGCGCTGGCGAACCTGTTCCCCGGGGCCGAGGTCGAATTCTTCATGGCGCTGAAGAACCCGGCGACTCTGATCCCGTTCGTGCTGTCGCAGGAAGGCAGCGGCACCTATGCCGAGGTCATGGGCGGCATCGATCCCGAGAGCCTGCGCTGGGCGCCGGCCGTCCGCCGCATCCTGGCCGCCCTGCCCGGCCGCCGCCTGGTGATCTGGTGCCACGAGGACACCTCGCTGATCTGGCCCGAGGTGGTGCGCCGCATCGCCACCATGCCCAGCGACGTGCCGCTGAAGGCGGGACTGCAGATCCTGGGCGACATCCTGCACCCGGACGGGATCCGGATGATCCGCGACGCCATGGCGCAGGAAACCCGGTTGACCATCGAAAGCCGGCGCCGCATCTTTTCGGCCGCGCTGCAAAAACATGCCCTGCCCGAACAGATCGAGGTCGAACTGGCCCTGCCCGGCTGGACCCAGGACACGGTGGACCGCATCACCGCCGCCTATGACGCGGACATCGCCGAGATCGCGGCCCTGCCGGGGGTCGAGTTCATCACCCCCTGAACCGGCGCCGAAGCCATGAAAAAGGGCCGGTCGCCCGGCCCTGCCTTCGCCCTTGCCGGGGCGGTCAGGCCATCCCCAGCGCGGCCTTGTACATTTCCAGGATCGCCTCTTCCTCGGCGATGTCATCCTTGTCGCGCTTGCGCAGCGCGATGACCTTGCGCATGACCTTGGTGTCGTAGCCGCGCGCCTTGGCCTCGGCCATCAGCTCCTTCTGCTGCTCGGCCACGTCCTTCTTTTCCGCCTCGAGCTGCTCGTATTGCTCGATGAACTGGCGCAGTTCGCCGGCGGCGATGCCATAGGCGTTGTCGTCCTGCATGTTCCGCTCCTTCGGGTTTTGGCGCGGTCTAGGCGGTCTTGCGGGCGGGTGCAATCGCCGCTAGGCCGTCCCCGGCAGACGGAGGCGAAAACATGACGATCTGGGACGGGCTGATCTGGGGCGGGACCGCGCTGACCGCGGTCGGGTTGGTCGCGCTGGCATGGTGCATCCTGACCGCCGCGCGGGCCAAGGCGCGGATCACCGACGATGCGCAGATGCGGGCCGTGATGCGCAAGGTCGTGGTGGTGAACATGGCAGCGCTGGCGGCATCGGTCTTTGGCCTGATGTTCGTCGTCCTCGGCATCATGCTGGGCCGCTGACATGCGCGCCCTGGTCCAGCGCGTCACTCGCGCCGAAGTCACCGTCGAGGACCGCAGCATCGGCCGCATCGGCCCCGGGCTGATGGTCCTGGTCTGCGCCATGCAGGGCGATCCCGAGGACGCGCCGGAAAAGCTGGCCGCCCGCATCGCCAAGCTGCGCATCTTCCGCGACGAGGCCGGCAAGATGAACCGCTCGGTCGTGGACATCGGCGGTGCGGTGCTGGTGGTCAGCCAGTTCACGCTGGCCGCCGACACCCGCACTGGCAACCGCCCCGGATTCTCCAGCGCCGAGGCGCCGGCGCGGGGCGAGGCGCTGTATCTGCGCTTTGCCGAGGCGCTGCGCGGGTTGGGGCTGCCGGTCGAGACGGGCGCGTTCGGCGCCGACATGCAGGTGTCGCTGGTCAACGACGGTCCGGTGACGATCTGGATGGATTCGACCGATCGCGCTTGACTTTTCGCGCGAAAACCCTCATCTGCGCCAGGTTGCCGCCCGCTGCCGCGTGAGCAGCGACGCCATCGCGCGTCAGGTCGGCCACGTTTTTCCGGTTTCCCATTCACGCGGGGAGGCTTGCGGGCATAGCGTATCGCGCCCGCCCCTCGCAACCAGCCGCATGCGATGCGGCCCCTTGTCATGCGCGCCGATACGCGGGTCGCATGGCCGAAAGATGACATGACGCAAGAAACCACCCGCCCGAACCGTTCGGGCAAGCCGCGCAGCAATGCCTCGGGCCAGCCCCGCGGCGACAACCAGCCCCGCGGCGAACGCGGCGGCAAGCCCGGCTTTCGCGGCGGCAACGCCAAGCCCACGACCAACCACCGCCGCCACCGCGACGAGCCCGAGGAAAAATTCATCCGCCGGGCCATTCCCGATATCGACACGCCCTTCACCCGCATGGGCATCGACGCCCGCGTGGCGGTGAACCTGCCGCCGATGGGCATCGACACCCCCTCGCCGATCCAGGAGAAATCCATTCCCGGCATCGTCGAGGGCCGCGACCTGCTGGGCCTCGCGCAGACCGGCACCGGCAAGACGGCGGCCTTCGGCCTGCCGATGCTGACCCGGCTGCTGAACATCGGCCGCAAGCCCGAGCCCCGGACCTGCCGCGCGCTGATCCTGGCCCCGACGCGCGAACTGGCCACCCAGATCGCCGACAATATCGACGCCTATGCCGCCGGCACCCCGATCCGGCAGTTCCGCGTCGTCGGCGGCGCCTCGATCAACGTGCAGATCATGCGGCTGGAGCGCGGCGTGGACGTGCTGATCGCCACCCCCGGCCGGCTGATCGACCTGATCGAGCGCGGCGCCGTGGACCTGTCGCAGACCAAATACCTGGTGCTGGACGAGGCCGACCAGATGCTGGACATCGGCTTCATCCACGCGTTGCGCCGCATCGCCAAGATGCTGCCCAAGGACCGCCAGACGCTGCTGTTTTCGGCCACCATGCCGAAGCTGATGGAAGAGCTGGCCGACAGCTATCTGACCGATCCGCTGAAGGTCGCCGTGAACCCTCCGGGCCAGGCCGCCGCCAAGATCGAACAAGGCGTGCATTTCGTGAACCAGGGCGACAAGGCGACGCTGCTGGCCGAATATCTGGCCAAGCATCGCGACGAGCTGGCCATCGTCTTCGGCCGCACCAAGCACGGCTCCGAGAAGCTGTCGAAGCTGCTGGAGAAATGGGGCTACAAGGTCGCCTCGATCCACGGCAACAAGTCGCAGGGCCAGCGCGAGCGCGCGCTTTCGGGCTTCCGCGCCGGCGATACCAAGGTGCTGGTCGCGACCGACGTGGCCGCGCGCGGCATCGACATCCCGGAAGTGGCGCATATCTATAACTACGATCTGCCCAACGTGCCAGAAAACTACGTCCACCGCATCGGCCGCACCGCACGCGCCGGCCGCGACGGCCGCGCCATCGCCTTCTGCGCCCCGGCCGAGATCGGCGAATTGCGCGCCATCGAGAAGGCCATGAAGGCCTCGATCCCGGTGGTCGGCGGCGAGGTGCCCTTCGAGGCGGCGAAGATCCGCGAACGCGGCGGCCCCGCCGGCGCCCGTCCCGAGGGTCAGGGCGCCCGCAAGCGCCCGGCCCGGCGGCCGTCGCGCGCACCGAAAGCGGCGCAGCGGGCCTGATTCCCGCGCAAACGTGAGCCGCCGCCCGGTGCGGCGGCTTGCGGCCCCGGCATCGCCGGGGCTAATTGCCGGTATGGCAAAGCTCTATTTCCATTACTCGACCATGAATGCCGGCAAGAGCACGCTCCTGCTGCAGGCATCATACAATTACCGCGAGCGCGGCATGCACACGCTGCTGCTGACCGCGGCGCTGGACGACCGCACCGGCCCGGGCGTGATCGCCAGCCGCATCGGCATTTCCGAGCCGGCCCTGGGCTTTGCCCCCGACACCGATCTTTTCGCGCTGATCCGCGACGAAGCCGCCGGCGCCGCCTGCATCTTCGTGGACGAGGCGCAGTTCCTGACCCCCGCGCAGGTCTGGCAACTGGCCCGCGCCGCCGACGACCTGGGCCGGCCGGTCATGTGCTATGGCCTCCGCGTCGATTTCCGGGGCGAGCTGTTTCCCGGCTCGGCGGCGCTGCTGGCGCTGGCCGACGACCTGCGCGAGATCCGCACCATCTGCCATTGCGGCCGCAAGGCCACGATGGTCGTGCGCCAGGACGCGCATGGCCGGGCGCTGCGCCAGGGCGCGCAGGTGCAGATCGGCGGCAACGAAACCTATGTCTCGCTTTGCCGCCGGCACTGGCGCGCAGCGATGGAGGAAAACTGATGCAAGCCAGCAACTCAACCCGCGCCTATGGCTGGGTCGCCCGCCTGTTCCATTGGAGCATCGCCGTCCTGATCCTGGCCGCCATCGTGCTGGGGCTCTATGCCGGCAGCCTGCCGCATGGCACGCAAGAGCAGATGCAGGCGGTCTTTTCCGCTTTTTCCACCCACAAGACCGTCGGCATCGCCGTGCTGCTGCTGGCGGCGTTGCGCATCCTGTGGACCCTGACCCAGAAGAAGCCGCGCCCGCTGCATCCCGGGCGGCGGCTGGAGACCCTGCTGGCCGACGTCGTGCATTGGGCCTTGTGGATCGGCATGGTGATCATGCCGCTGACCGGCTGGCTGCTGCATTCGGCGGCGCCGGGGGAATTCTCGCGCATCCTCTGGCCGCTTGCGCAACGGCTGCCGGGCGTTCCCGAGGATGCCGCCCTGGCCGAGCGCTTCGCCGCCTTCCACGAACTTGGCTGGTGGGTGCTGGCCGGGCTGATCGCGCTGCATGTCGCCGGGGCGTTGAAACATGCGCTGATCGACCGCGACGGCACCATGGCGCGCATGGCCGGCGATCCCGGCCGCGCGCCCGAGCCGCCGGCCGCGCCCGCCTCGATGCTGCCGCATGTGCTGGCAGCGCTGGCGGGGCTGGCGATCTGGGGCGCGACCGCCGCCGTCTCGGCCACGCTCGGGGCCGAGGAGGAGCCCGCCCCCGCCGCGCAGATCGGGCAAGCCGCCGCCTCGGGCTGGGCGGTGCAGCAGGGCTCGCTGGGCATCGAGGTCAAGCAGGCGGGCAGCACCGTCGCCGGGCAGTTCGGCACATGGGAGGCGAGGATCGACTATGATCCGGACAGCCGGACCGGCCATGTCGCCGCGACCGTGGACATCACCTCGCTGGCATTGGGTTCTGTCAGCGATTCGGCCAAGGGGCCGGACTTCCTGAACGCCGCTGCCCATCCGACCGCGACATTCGACGCCGACATCCGGCCCGAGGGCGAGGGCCACGTCGCCCGCGGCCAGCTGACCATCGCCGGCAAGTCCGTGGAGGCCGCGCTGCCCTTCGACCTGGTGCTCGACGGCGATACCGCGACGGCCAAGGGCCGGATGCAGGTGGACCGCCGCGATTTCGGCATCGGCGCCGGCTATGCCGACGAAAGCACGGTGGGTTTCGCTGTCGGCATCAGCGTCGATCTGACGGCGAAGCGGCAGTAAGAAGAAAGGGCCGCCTCGATGGGCGGCCCTTTCCCTTCGAGTATTTGGGGAACGAAGAAGCCGGATCAGCCGACCAGTTCGAGGCCCGAGAAAAAGAAGGCGATCTCGCGCGCGGCGGCCTCGGGGCTGTCCGAGCCGTGCACCGAATTCTCGCCGACCGAGAGGGCGAATTCCTTGCGGATGGTGCCCTCGTCGGCATTGGCCGGGTTCGTCGCGCCCATGACTTCGCGGTTCTTCAGGATGGCGCCTTCGCCCTCCAGCACCTGCACCACCACCGGCTCGGAGGTCATGAATTCGGTCAGTTCGCCGTAGAAGGGGCGTTCCTTGTGCTCGGCATAGAACTGGCCGGCTTGCGCCAGGGTCAGCTGGATGCGTTTCTGCGCGACGATGCGCAGGCCGGCGCCCTCGAACTTGGCATTGATCTTGCCGGTCAGGTTGCGCTTGGTGGCGTCGGGTTTGATGATCGAAAGCGTGCGTTCGGTCGCCATGGGGGTCGTCCTTTTCCTGATCCGGGCGGGATGGCCCGGAATTGCGCGCCCCGTTAACATGCGGCGCGGCGCTTGAAAAGCGGCGGCGGCGCCCGGCGCACGCCTGGGCGCGGGCCATGACACAGGATTGACGGCCGCGCGCGCTTCGTCCATGCGGGGGCCATGCTGCGCATCGACGACATATCCTATTCCATCGCCGGCCGGCCGCTGTTCGAGCAGGCCAGCGCCACCATTCCCGACGGCCACAAGGTCGGCCTCGTGGGGCCGAACGGCGCCGGCAAGACCACGCTCTTCAAGCTGATCCGGGGCGAGCTGGGCCTCGACGGCGGCGCGATCACCCTGCCCGCCCGCGCCCGCATCGGCGGCGTCGCGCAAGAGGCGCCTGGCACCGCGCTGAGCGTGCTGGAGACGGTATTGGCCGCCGACGAGGAACGCGCCGCCCTGCTGGCGGAATCCGCGACTGCGGCCGACCCGCATCGCATCGCCGAGATCCAGACCCGCCTGGCCGACATCGACGCCTGGTCGGCCGAGGCTCGCGCCGCGACCATCCTGCGCGGCCTGGGCTTTTCGACCGAGGACCAGGCGCGGCCAACCAGCGACTATTCCGGCGGCTGGCGCATGCGCGTCGCGCTGGCGGGGGTGCTGTTCTCGCAGCCCGACCTGCTGTTGCTGGACGAGCCGACCAACTATCTGGACCTGGAAGGCGCGCTGTGGCTGGAAAGCTATCTGCAGCGCTATCCGCATACCGTCATCGTCATCAGCCACGACCGCGACCTGCTCAATCGCGCCGTGGGCCATATCCTGCATCTCGAGGATCGCAAGCTGGTGCTCTATTCGGGCGGTTACGACACCTTTGCCCGCACCCGCGCCGAAAAGCGCGCCCTGCAGGCCGCCGAGGCCAAGAAGCAGGAGGCGCGGCGCGCGCATCTGCAAAGCTTCGTCGATCGTTTCCGCGCCAAGGCCAGCAAGGCCGTGCAGGCCCAGGCCCGCATCAAGATGTTGGCAAAGATGGAGCCGATCACCGCGCCCGAAGAGGCCAAGTTTCACCGCTTCGGCTTTCCGCAGCCCGACCAGCTGTCGCCGCCCATCGTGTCGCTGGACGGGGTCTCGGTCGGCTATGGCGACCGGGTGGTGCTGCATCGGCTGAACCTGCGCATCGATCAGGACGACCGCATCGCGCTGCTGGGTCGCAACGGTCAGGGCAAGTCCACCTTGTCGAAGCTGCTGGCCGGCCGGCTGGAGCCGATGGAGGGGCGGATCAACCGCTCGGGCAAGCTGCGCATCGGCTATTTCGCCCAGCACCAGGTCGATGAGCTGGAACTGGACGAGACGCCCCTGGCCCATGTCCGCCGGCTGCGCCCGGACGAGTCGCCGCCCCGGCTGCGGGCGCGACTGGCCGGCTTCGGGCTGATGGAGGCGCAGGCCGAGACCAAGGTCAGGCAACTTTCGGGCGGACAGAAGGCGCGGCTGTCGCTGCTGCTCGCGACCATCGACGCGCCGCATCTGCTGATCCTGGACGAGCCGACGAACCACCTGGACATCGAAAGCCGCGAGGCGCTGACCGAGGCGCTGAACGACTATACCGGCGCTGTGGTGCTGGTCAGCCACGACATGCACCTGCTGAACCTGGTGGCCGAGCGGCTGTGGCTGGTCGATCAGGGCGGGGTCGCGCCCTGGCAGGGCGACCTGGACGACTATCGCCGGATGCTGCTCTCGGGCGAGGACAAGCCCTCCGCCAAACCCGAGCCGAAGCCGGCAGCGAAACGCCCCTCGCGCGACCAGGTGCTGGACCTGCGCGCCGAGGCCCGCCGCGCCGAGGAGCGGGTCGAGAAGCTGACCGCCATGCTGGAAAAGCTGGACGCGATCATGGCCGACCCGGCCACCTATGACGATGCGCAAAAGGCCGAGGCCTTTGGCCGCAAGCATGCCGAGGCCAGCGAGGCGATGACCCGCGCCGAGGGGCTGTGGATGGAGGCGCTGGAACGGCTCGAAGAGGCGTTGCGCGCGTGAATGCCACAGCGGCCGGCTTTTTCCGGTTGCCTCCGCATCGCGGGCTTGCTCCGGCGGCCGGTTTCGCCCAATGGGTTTCGTCAAGCTGACAAGGATTCGCCCATGACCCGCATCATCGCCCTCGCCCTGGTCTCTGCCACCGCGCTGAGCACGCCGGCCATGGCGCAAACGCTGACCGGGCGCAGCTTTTCCTTCGATGCCGGCCTGGGCGTGAAATACAGCCCCGAATTCATCGGCTCGGACAATCTGGACGCCTCGCCCTGGTTCATCCTGAAGAACGCCGACGCCGACCGCGACAAGCCGGACGGGCTGTCCTTCCTGCCCTCGCTGAACTACGTCGGCAGGCGCGATGCCGACGACTCGCAGGACCTGCGCGGCATGTCGGACATCGGCTATGCCGGCGAGGTCGGCGTGAAGATGTTTTATCGGATGGGCGAGCTGACCAGCTACGGCACCATCCGCAAGGGTTTCGGCGGCCACCACGGCGTCGTGGGCGAGCTGGGGGCCAAGTATCGCATCGAATACAACGACCGGCTGACGCTGTGGACCGGGGCCGAACTCGGCATGGGCAGCGACGATTTCACCGGCACCTATTTCGGCGTCACCGCCGCCGAATCGCTGTCCAGCGGCCATCGCGCCTATGACCCCGACGGCGGCGCCTATATCGCCCGGCTCAGCGTCGAGGCGCGCTACGAATTCATGCCCGACACCGCGCTGATGGGCCGCGTCACCTATGGCCGGCTGCTGGGCGACGCGGGGGATTCGCCGCTGGTCCAGGACCGCAACCAGCCCTCGATCAGCCTTGGCGTGGCGCGGCGGATGAACTTCCGCTTCTGAGGAGGCAGGCTGGACCCTACCGCATCGACACCCTATATAGTCGCCAGGATTTGACAGGACGTGTTGCATGACCGACGAAACCCTCAAGGAAGGTGATCCGCTGATCGCGCCTTCGACGACGGATCATCCGCTCTATGACAGCGTGGTCGAGGCCTGCAAGACGGTGTACGACCCCGAAATCCCGGTGAACATCTTCGACCTCGGCCTGATCTACACCATCGCCATCGACGACGACGGCACCGCCCGCATCGTGATGACCCTGACCGCCCCCGGCTGCCCCGTCGCCGGCGAGATGCCGGGCTGGGTCGCCGATGCCGTCAGCGCCATCCCCGGCGTGAAACAGGTCGATGTCGAGATGACCTTCCAGCCGCAATGGGGCATGGACATGATGTCCGACGAGGCCCGGCTGGAACTGGGCTTCATTTGACCGCGCGCGAAGATATGCTGGCCGGCCGGGCCTATGATCCCGGCGACGGCGAATTGGTCGCCATGCGCAAGGCCGCTCAGGGGCTGATGCGCGACTACAACGGCACCATCATCGGCGACAAGACCCGCGCCCGCGCCCTGACCCAGCTTCTGGGCACCTGGAACGGCACGGTGATCCGCACGCCCTTTCACGTCGATTATGGCAAGCACATCCATTTCGGCCCGGGCTGCTTCGTGAATTACGGCTGCTTTTTCATGGACATCTGCGAAATCCGCATCGGCGCGCGCTGCCAGTTCGGAACCGCGGTCCAGCTGCTGACCGAGGACCGGCCCCGCGATCCCGCCCGCCGCGCCGAAGGCGAGGAATGGGGCAAGCCCATCACCATCGGCGACGATGTCTGGGTCGGCGGCGGCGCCATCGTGCTGCCCGGCATCACCATTGGCGACGGCGCCATCGTCGGCGCCGGCTCGATCGTCACCCGCGACGTGCCCGCGGGGGCGACCGTCGTCGGCAATCCCGCCCGGCCCCTGCCCTCGCGCAGCTAGACTCGCGCAGCTAGAAAAACATCCGGTGCCGGCCGCGACTGACCAGATGCACGGCGCCCTGCAGCACCGGCATCTCGGCCAGCCGTTCTGGCGGCAGGCCCATCGCCTCGGCCCGCAGCATGCGCAGCGTGATGCCATGGGTGACGATCACGGCCGGCCCCGACAGGTCGCGCAGAAAGGCCCGCACCCGCGCCCGCAGGCCGGCGAAATGCTCGCCCCCCGGTGCGTGGTCATACCAGTCCAGCGCACCGCCCTGCCCGAACAGCGCCGGATGTTCGGCCTGCAGGGCGGCGCCCAGGCGGCCGGCGAAGCTGCCGATGTCGATCTCGTGCAGGCGGTCGTCGCAGGCGAAGCCGGCGCCGCCGAAAGCGATCCGCGCCGTCTGCTGCGCCCGGCCGGCGGGGCTGGCATAGCGGGCCAGACCGTCCGGCAGATCGCGCAGAAGCCAGGCCTGTCGCCGCGCCTGCGCCAGACCCAGCGGAGTCAGCGGCGAATCCAGCCGACCCTGCAACCGGCCCTCGGCGTTCCACCGCGTCTGGCCGTGTCGCATCAGATAGAGGTCGGGCAGGTCCGGCGTCACACCCATTTCGCCAGCGGCGGCAGGCTCATCAGCACCGCCTCGGGGTCATGGCCGGTGGCCAGGCCGAACTTGGTGCCGCGGTCATAGACCAGGTTGTATTCGGCATAGAGGCCGCGATGGACCAGCTGCGCGTCCTTCTCGGCCTCGCCCCAGGGCTGGGCCATGCGTTTTTCGGCCAGCGGCAGGAAGGCCGGCAGGAAGGCCTCGCCCACGGCGCGGGTGAAGGCGAAATCCGCCTGCCAGTCGCCGTTGTTCAGATCGTCGTAGAAGATACCGCCGACGCCGCGCGCCCGGCCGCGATGCGGGACAAAGAAGTATTCGTCCGCCCAGGCCTTGAAGCGGTCGTAGTAATCAGCGCCGTGGGGGGCGCAGGCCGCGCGCAGGGTGTCGTGGAAATATGCCGTGTCTTCAGCATATTCCAGGCAAGGGTTCAGGTCGCTTCCACCCCCGAACCACCAGGCGCCGGGGGTCCAGAACATGCGCGTGTTCATGTGCACGGCCGGCGCATGCGGGTTCTGCATATGCGCGACCAGGCTGATGCCCGACGCCCAGAAGCGCGGGTCGGCCTCGATCCCCGGCACCCCGCGCGCGGCCATGGCCTGGCGGGCGGCGGGCAGCAATTCGCCATGCACGGCGGACCAGTTGACGCCGACCTTCTCGAAGACGCGGCCGCCGCGCATGACCGACATCAGCCCGCCGCCGCCATCGGCGCCGCGCCGGGTCTCGCGGACCTCGAAGCGGCCGGCCGCGGCCGGGCCCGGGCCGCGATCCTCGAGTCCCTCGAAGGCGGCGACGATCCGGTCGCGCAGGCTGCGGAACCAGGCCGCGGCCTCCTGGCGCTCTTGCTGCATCTCCATGGGCTTGCCCCTGCATTCGTGAATTGCCCTGCCGAAGGCGCGGGCCTATGCTTTCGACAGCACAACTAGAGATCCGCGCCATGACCCGCAACATCCTGTTTGTCCTGATGCCTGTCCTGTTCGTCGCAGGCTGCGGCACGCCGCAAGAACAATGCATCAGCCGCAACACGCAGGAATACCGCACGGTCGCCAGCCTGCTGGCCGAGGTCGAAGCCAATCTGGCCCGCGGCTATGCCTGGGAAGAACGCGCGGTGACCCGCACCGAATGGGAGGACTGCCCCTATGTCGTCCGCGACAAGGAGGGCAAGGCACGCGTGCTTTATCGCAGCTGCATGCGCGAGGTCGCCGATACCGAGCGTTACCGCGTGCCCATCGACCCGGCGGCCGAGACGCGCAAGCGCGACAACCTGACCGCCCGCAAGAAGGCGCTGACGCCCTCGGCCGCGGCGGCGGTTCAGGCCTGCAAGGCGGCCTATCCCGAAAAGAAGAAGTCCTAATAGACCCCCGGCGCCAGCGGGTCGCCCAGGCTGCGGCCGCCGTCGACGCGCAGGATCTGCCCGGTGACGAATCCCGAGGCCTCGCTGGCCAGGAACTGCACGGTGCCGGCCAGCTCGTCGGCGCCGGCGATGCGGCCCAGGGGCGTCGCCGCGATCATGCGCTCGCGCAGGCCCGGGTCCTCGCGCAGTTTCAGCTGCATGTTGTTCGACATGATGCTGGCGAAGGCGACGCCGTTTACCCGAATGCGCTGCGGCGCCAGGGCCGAGGCCAGCGACCGCGTGGCCTGCGCCTGCGCGGCGCTGGCGATGGAATAGGCCAGCATCTGCGGCTGCGGCCAGTCTGCGGCCAGCGAAGTCACGTTGACGATGGCGCCGTTCTGGACCGGGTTCGGCTCGGATTCGTCGGCCTGCGCCATCATCCGCCGGGCCACCAGCTGCGACAGCCGCAGGCCCGAGATCATGTTCTGGCGCAGCATCTCGGCCAGTTGGTCCTCGCCCACCGCCAGGGGATCGCAGCCCTGCACCATGCGATGCGCATTGACCAGTATATCCACGCGGTCGAAGGCGTCGATGGTGGCCGAGACCAGATTGGCCAGCGTCAGCTTCTGCCCCAGGTCGCCGGCAAAGCCGCGGATCGGGCCGTCGCCGGCGGCCTCGGGTCCCAGTTCGGCATCCAGCGCCGCCTCGTCGCTGTCGGCGAACATGACATGGGCCCCGGCCTCGGCGAACTGCCGGGCGATGGCCAGGCCGATGCCGCGCGCGGCCCCGGTCACGATGGCGGTCTTGCCCTGGATCGACAGGCTCATCGGCGTCTTCCTTTCGGCTGGCCGCGACCGCCCGCGCCGGCGCGGCGCGCACCGGTGGCGGTCAGGATCTTGAAACGAGTGTCGCCCCCCAGTTCCGAGACCTCGGCGAAGCATTCGCGCAGCGCCTGCTCATAGGGCAGGTGCCGGTTCGCCACCATCCACAGCCGCCCCGCCCCGGTCAGAAGTCCGGCCGCGGCACGGATGAAACCGGCGCCAAGGCGCGGATCGGCCGCGCGGCCCTCGTGGAAGGGCGGGTTCATGATGACGCCGTTCACCGGCTCGGACAGGTGGAAATCCAGCGCATCGGCCCAATGGAATTGCGCCCGCGGATCGGTGACGTTGCGCCGCGCGCAGTCCAGGGCCGAGGCATCGGCCTCGACCAGGTGCAGGGTCTCGACGCCGGGATGGGTCAGGATCTGCGCCGAGAGCCAGCCCCAACCCGCCCCCAGGTCGACGATCCGCGTCGGCAGCTTTTCGGGCAGCGCTGCCGCCAGCGCCTGCGAGGCGGGATCGGGCCCGTCGGCCGAAAACACCCCGGGCCGCGTCACCATGCCGGGCGCCGCCTCGTGGTCGCGCGCCGCCCAGTCGCCGGGCAGCCAGCCCGGCTGGGGCAGCGTCACGCGGAAGATCTTGCCATGCGCGCGCGACTGCACCGCATCGACCGGCGCCAGCCCGCGCAGCTCCTTCAGCACCGCGTCGACGCCGTCGGTCTTTTGCCCGTCCACCCACAGCGCGGCGCCGGGCGGCAGATGCGCGGCGGCCTCGGCGATGCGCGCCCGTGCCGCGGCGCGCGCCCGGGGCAGGAAGACCACCGCGGTCTCGAACCCGCCGGCCGCCGAGGTCGCCACCGCGAACCCGCGCGCCGTCAGCGCCTGGTGGTCGGGAAAGAACCCCTGCACGACTTGGGTGTGCGCGGGATCGAAAGGGTCCAGGTCGGTCCCGGCGCCGGCCCCGACCAGCAACAGGCGACCTTCGGGCGGCGTGCCGCCAAAGACAAGTTCCAGCCGTGATCCAGCCAATTTCTACTCTTTTTCCATGGTGCATTGCAGCGGATGCTGCTGGCGGCGGGCAAGTTCCATGACCTGCGCCACCTTGGTTTCCGCGATCTCGTGCGAGAACACGCCGACGACCGCCACCCCCTTGCGATGCACCGTCAGCATGATCTCGATCGCCTGGGCGTGGGTCATCGAGAACAGCCGCTCGAGCACATGCACGACGAATTCCATGGGCGTGAAATCATCGTTCAGAAGCAACACCTTGTACATCGGCGGTCGCTTCGTGCGGGGCTTGGTCTTGACTCCCAGCTCGACCTCTTCGCGGTCTCCGGGTCGGTTGGTCATCTGCGGATTGGTCACGACGCTTGCAACGGGATAGGGACGGTTCTGTCGCCGAATATAGGGGCTTTCCCCGGGCTTGATAAGCCCCGCGCTGGATGGCCGGCCGATCCTTGCAACCGGCGGCAGATTGCGGGCGCGGCCGGCAAACTTACGGTTTCCGAGCAGGAGAATGCGTGTTATTGTCCCTTTATTAATGAAGGGTCCGCATAATGAACGGGCCCTCAGAGGCAGAAAGACCGGGACCGTGAGCAGAATCAGCAAGAATGTCCGCTTGGGACTGATGATCCTATTGGCCTGGGCCATGCCCATGGCGGCAACGGCAGCGCCCTTCGCGGCCTTCGTCATGGATGCCCGAACCGGGCAGGAAATCTATGCGCAGAACGCCGACACGCGGCTGCACCCCGCGTCGCTGACCAAGATGATGACGCTTTATCTGGCCTTCAACGCCATCGAGCGCGGCCAGGTCCGGCTGGACAGCAAGTTCCTGGTCAGCAGCCATGCGGCCTCGCAACCGCCGTCGCGGCTGGGGCTGAAGCCCGGCCAGCGGATCGAGCTGCGTTACCTGATCCGCGCCGCGGCGGTCAAATCCGCCAATGACGCGGCCACCGTGATCGGAGAGGGCCTGGCAGGGTCCGAGGCGCAATTCGGCGCGCAGATGACGCAGATGGCGCGCGCGCTTGGCATGCGCAACACCAATTTCCGCAACGCCAACGGCTTGACGACCGAGGGGCATTATTCCACCGCCCGCGACATGACGATCCTGGGGCGGCGGCTGTTCTACGATTTTCCGCAATATTACTCGATCTTCTCGCGCCGTTCGGCGGATGCGGGCATCGCCACGGTGTCCAGCACCAACCGCCGCTTCCTCGACAGCTACGAGGGCGCGGACGGGATCAAGACCGGCTATACCCGCGCCGCGGGCTTCAACCTGACCGCCTCGGCCAAGCGCGGCTCGAAGCGGATCGTGGCCACCGTCCTGGGCGGCACCTCGACCGCGCATCGCAACACGGTCATGGCCCAGCTTCTGGACGCCGGTTTCGGAAAGGCCCCCACCCGTGTGCGTGAGGTAAAGCCCGCCCCGCCGCAACTCGTGGCCGAGAAGAAGGTGCGCCGTACGGTGCAGGTTGCAAGCGTGGCGCCGTCCAGCCCCGGTTCGGCCTCGTCCCAGGTGCAGCTCTCGGCTTCGGATCGGCCGGTGGCGCGGGCTTCGACCGCAGCGGTGGTGACGCCGGCAGCCATCTCGGCCGCGGTATCGCGCGCCCAGGCCGCGGCCGCGCCAGCCCCCAGGGCCGCCGGTGATACGCTGGCCGCCAGCGCGCGCCCGAACCGCAAGCCCGGCGCAGGCCCGGTTGCGAATGCCGCCGTCGATCCCAATGTCCTGGCCCGCGCCGCGCGCCCCGCCGCGCGTCCGGAAGAGGGCGACGCCTCGGAAGCGCTCGCCCCCGCGGCCGGGGACGAGATCCAGGCGGTGCGCCCGACGCCCGCTCCGCGCAACGACCAGTCGGCAAGCCTGGTCGAACCGGCTGCCACCGGCTCGGCTTCGCTTTTCGTCCAGGCGGCAGCGGCGCAGCCTGAACGGATGGCCCTGCTGGGCACGCCTGCGCCCGCTCCGCGCTCGGAAACGATCATCTTGGCCGCGCTGGAACCCGACCACGGCGCGCCCGAGGCGACCGAGATCGTCTCGCGCGGGTCCGGTTCGGGCAAGGGCTGGGGGGTTTCGCTGGGCCTCTACCGCTCGCAGCAGGAGGCCGAGCAATTGCTGCTGAAGACGGCGCTGCAGGAAAGCGCCTCGCTGGGCAGCGCCGTCAGCCGCGTCGCCAATACCAAGCGCGGGTTCGAGGCGAATTTCGTCGGCATGTCGAAAGAGACCGCCGAGCTGGCCTGCGGCCGCATGGCTGCGCGCCAACAGGACTGCAAGGTCCTCGGTCCCTGAAAGCCTCGATCCCAAAGCCTTTCGGCGCCTGAAGATGGCTTGCGCCCTCGCCAGGACAGAATCGGAACCCCGGCCGCAAGGACCGGGGTTTCTGTTTGGTCTGTCTCCCGTCCAAAAATTTGCGCCGGTGCCTGACGATTCCGCCATCGGGGCCGGTCCGATCCCTTCTCGGCACTTCCCCCGACGGCGAGCCTGCCGCGAGCGCGGCAGGTCTGAGCAAGGCGAAAGAAACCAAGCACCCGCGCCTTCGGCTTTGCCGTGCGGCGTCGCTCGGCGTGATCGTCCTGACCGCTGCTCACGATCTCCACATCGGGGCGAGATGGACATCGCGCGATCCTGATGTGAGACATCCGGGGCTTGCCTCGCAGGAGCCGAAGGCGCGCCCCCATCTTACGGCTTGGGATGGTCGTCCCACTCCGAGCTCAGGATGCGCTCGGCGTCGCCCTTGGGGTCCTCGTATTGCCGACCACGCAGCGCCCAGATGAAGGCCAGCAGGCCCAGCCCGCCCAGGCCCAGGGATACCGGAATGAGGATGCTTAGAATTTCCATGTCGCCCCCTCTCTAGCGCAGCCGCAAGGCGTTCAGCGTGACGCTGATCGAGCTCAGCGACATCGCCAGAGCTGCCATCAGCGGCGTCGCCAGCCCGGCGATGGCAAAGGGCACGGCGACGACGTTGTAGCCCAGCGAGATCGCGAAATTCTCCTTGATGCGGGACCGGGACCGGCGCGCGACCTCCAGCGCCTCGGCCACCGGCGCCAGGTCGCTGCCCATCAGCACGATATCCGAAGCGGTGCGCGCCGCATCCAGCGCCGAGGCCGGCGAGATCGAGACATGCGCCTCGGCCAGCGCCGCGGTGTCGTTGAGCCCGTCGCCGACCATCAGCACATGCCGGCCCTCGGCCCGCAGAGCCCGGATCGCCTCGGCCTTGCCCAGCGGTGCGACGCCGGCATGCCATTCGGCGATCCCCAGCCGTGTCGCCAGGTCCTCGACCACCGGCGCGGCATCGCCCGACAGCAGCAGCACCCGCCGGCGGCGCGACAGCAGCCGCGCCACGCAAGCCTCGGCCCCCGGCCGCAGCCGGTCCGAGAATTCCAGCCGGATCGGCCCGCCCTGCCCCAGAGACAGCCAACTGGCCGAAAGCCGGGCGTCACCATGCTCGGCCCCCAGCCAGTCGGCGCGGCCCAGACGGACCTCGCGCCCCTGCCAGCGTCCGGCGATGCCGTAGCCCGGCACCTCGCGCAGATCCTCCAGCGGCGCGGGCCGGGCCCCGGCCTCGACCAGCGCCTGGGCCAGGGCCTGCGACAGCGGATGGCCCGACCCCTGCGCCAACGCCAGCGCCACCGGCCGCGCCTCGGCCGGCACCGCCGCCAGCGACACAAGCTGCGGCACGCCCATGGTCAGGGTGCCGGTCTTGTCGAAGACCACGGTGTCCACCTCGGCCAGCCGTTCCAGCGCGGTACCGTCCTTGATCAGCATGCCGCGCCGGAACAGCCGCCCCGAAGCCGCGGTGACCACCGCCGGCACCGCCAGCCCCAGCGCGCAGGGGCAGGTGATGATCAGCACCGCCGCCGCCACGTTCACCGCCAGCCGCGGGTCGCGCGTGGCCAGATACCAGCCCAGGAAGCTGCAAAAGGCCAGCAGATGCACCAGCGGCGAATACAGCCGCGAGGCGCGGTCGGCGAGGCCGGTGTAATGGCCGCGCGCCGATTCCGCCGCCGCGACCAGGGCTGTCAGCCGCGCCAGCGAGCTGTCGCGCCCGGCTGCCGTGACCCGCATCAGCAGCGGGCCGGTCAGGTTCACTTCGCCCGCCGACAGCGCAAGCCCGGGCGCCGCCGGCACAGGGATGCTTTCGCCGGTCAGAAGCGAGCGGTCGATCTCGCTGCTGCCCTCGGCGATCTCGCCATCGGCCGGTACCCGGGCGCCGGGGCGGATGCGGACCAGATCGCCGGGACGAAGGTCCGCCACCGGCACTGCCTCGTCGCCCGCCTCGGTCACGCGGAAGGCGCGCGGCACCTCGAGCGCGGTCAGTTCCTCGGCGGCCGAGCGCGCCACGGCACGGGTGCGATAGTCCAGGTAGCGGCCGATCAGCAGGAAGAAGCACAGCATCACCGCCGCGTCGAAATAGGCGTGATGGCCGGAATGGACCGTCTCGTAGACCGAGATCGCCGAGGCCAGCACCAGCGCCAGCGAGATCGGCACGTCCATGCCCAGACGCCCGTGCCGCAATGCCCGCCAGGCGCTGGCAAAGAAGGGCTGTCCAGCGAAGGCCACGGTCGGCAGGGCGATGGCGCCGGAAATCCAGTGGAACAGGTCGCGGGTCGCCGCCTCGGCCCCGGACCAGACCGCGACCGACAGGATCATGATGTTCATCATGGCAAAGCCCGAGACGCCGATCCGCATCAGGATGTCGCGCCCCTGCCGGTCGGCGGCCGAGGCCGACAGCGCCGCCGGGTCGAGCTCATGCGCCTCGTAGCCGATCGATTCGACCACCGGGATCAGGTCCTGCGCTTCCAGGCCCGGCGCATCCACGGTGACCCGGCGCAGAGTCAGGTTCACCCGCGCCGCGCGGACGCCGGGGTGGCGGGTCAGCACGCGCTCGACGTCGGTGATGCAGGTGGCGCAATGGATCGTCGGCAGGGACAGGATCACGTCCTCGACCGCGCCGCCGCGGGCATCGGCGATGCGCCGCGCCAGGGGCGCCGCGTCGCAGGCCGGACAGGCGGAGAGCCGGACGGCATGGTCCTGCAGCGAGGCGTCGGACATGTCAGTTCACCCGGTTGCCGTGGTAATGGTCGATGCGCTGGCGAAAGACGGTGCCGTCGGGCGCGATGGCGGTCAGGTGGATGTTCCACAGCCCCGGCGCCAGCGTCAACGGCGCCCGGAATAGGCCGTCGGCATAGGCGAACTCCGGGCTCTGATCCTCGCGCACATGGGTCGGGCGGCCGACGATGACCTGAAGCGTCTCGACCGGGGCCGGATTGCCCTGGGCATCGCGGATCGCCAGCGTGAGTTCATGGCCGTCGAAATCCGGAGTCACCGTCCAGTCCAGCGCCTGCTGGGCCGCGCGCTCGCGGTCGAAGTCCTGCGAGGCGACATAGCTGTTCTTGACCTCGAGCCCCGGGAAGGTGCCGACCGCCTTGACCGCCATGAAGACGTTGACGCCGATGATGATGCCGAAGGCGGCCAGGGTGATCAGCAGCACATGACGGCCGGTCAGTTCGCGGGGCATCATTCGCTCCTTCCGTGGAAGACGGTGCCGACATGGGTCCTGACGCCATCGGTGGCATCCTCGACCCAGAGCGTCAACTCGTTCTGGGCGCCTTCGGCAAGCGCCGAGCCCTTTTCGGCGGTGATATAGACCCGCTGGGTATGGGTGCTGTTGGCAGCCACCTCGACCTGGCCGCCCGGCAGCCCTTCCAGCGTCACCTGCGTGCCCTGCGGCGCGGTGCCGTCCGGGCCGGTGACCGAGACGCTGAATTCATGCCCGCTGCCCTGCTTGTTGCGCAGCCGCAGCGCGTAGGTGTTGCGGATCGCGCCGTCGGCCATGGTGACATAGAGCGGGTTCCTGACCGGCGTCACGTTCAGGTCGAAGGGCGAGCGCAGGAACAGCGCCACCATCAGCCCCACCCCGATCCCGCCCCAGAGCGTGAAGTAAAGCAGCGTCCGCGGGCGCAGGATGTGCTTGAGCAGCGGTTTCGGCTTGCCGCCGGCACGCTCGGCCGCCTCGTCGCGCAGCGCCATGTAGTCGATCAGCCCGCGCGGCTTGCCGATCTTGTCCATCACGTCGTTGCAGGCGTCGATGCACAGCGCGCAGGTGATGCATTCCAGCTGCTGGCCGTCGCGGATGTCGATGCCCATGGGACAGACGTTGACGCAGGCCATGCAGTCGATGCAATCGCCCTTTGCGCCGCCGTCCGAGCGAGTGGCCTCGCCCTTGTGGATCTTGCCGCGCGGCTCGCCCCGCCAGTCGCGATAGGCGACGGTCAGCGTGTCCTCGTCCATCATCGCGGCCTGGATGCGCGGCCAGGGACAGGCATAGATGCAGATCTGTTCGCGGGCAAAGCCGCCGAACAGGAAGGTGGTCGCGGTCAGGATGGCCATGGTCATATAGGCGACCGGATGGGCCTGACCGGTGAAAAGATTGCCGAGCAACGTCGGCGCATCGGTGAAATAGAAGATCCAGGCGCCGCCGGTCAGCACCGCGATCGCCAGCCAGATCGTCCATTTCGTCAGCCGCAGCCGCAGCTTGCGCGCGCTCCACGGCTCGTTCCACAGCCGGACGCGGGCGTTGCGGTCGCCCTCGACCCAGCGCTCGGTCAGGATGAAGAGGTCGGTCCAGACCGTCTGCGGACAGGCATAGCCGCACCAGACCCGGCCCAGGGCCGAGGTGAACAGGAACAGCCCCAGCCCCGCCATGACCAGCAGGCCGGCGACGAAATAGAATTCGTGCGGCCAGATCTCGATCCAGAAGAAATAGAAGCGGCGGTTCGCCAGGTCGACCAGCACCGCCTGGTCGGGCATGCCGGGACCGCGGTCCCAGCGCAGCCAGGGGGTGATGTAATAGATCGCCAGGGTCACCGCCATGATGACCCATTTGAGGTTGCGGAACGTCCCCTTCACCCGGCGCGGAAAGATCGGCTCTCGGGCGGCGTATAGGCGTGGCGGGTCGATGTCGGATTGCGACATGATTGGCTCCTGTTGCGCGCGTGGCTCGGGTCTAGGCCCTGGCGGCGGCGGACGCATTGATCTGCGTCAAGCGCGTGGCGTTCGCGCTTATACCGGCGACGGAACCCGGGCGGCATGGGCCGTATTGTCGCATTGATGGGACGGGAAAGCACGCGCCGGCTTGCGTTGCCTGGTCTCCTGCGCATTTCATTGGAACACCGGCCCCCCTGGAAACGCGCGAACAGGACGGGGGGCCGGTGCCTCCGGGGCCGGTCGCCCGGCCGCGGATCTGGGATGCAGGTCGCGGGGCGGCTATTCGCCGCCGCCCAGACCGTGCACATAGGATGCGACCGCGCGGATGTCGGCCTCGGACAGCCGGCCGTTCCAGGCCGGCATGACGCCGAAGGGTCCGTCATGCACGATCCGGGTGATCGTCGCCGGATCCGAGCCATAGAGCCAGACCGCATCGGTCAGGTTGGGCGCGCCCTGGCTGCGGTCGCCGGTGCCGTCCTCGCCATGGCACGAGGTGCAGTTGTCGGCAAAGACCGTCGCGCCTTCGGCGGCCAGCGCCGCGTCATGCGGCTTGCCGCCCAGTTCCAGCACATAGTTCACCACCTGCCGGATCTGGGTGTTGTCCAGCAGTTGGTCGGCGCCGAACTTCGGCATTTCCGAATAGCGGGTGTCCTCGTCCTTGGGATCGCGGATGCCGTGCTGGATCGTGGTGTGGATGTCGTCCAGCGTGCCGCCCCACAGCCAGTCGTTGTCCAGAAGCGTCGGATAGCCCGAGGCCCCGCCCGCGCCCGAGCCGTGGCACTGCGCGCACCAGGTGCGGAAGATCGCGGCGCCGGCATTGGCGGTATAGTTCGCCAGCTCCGGATCGGCGGCGATCTGGTCCAGCGGCGTCTCGACCAGCTTGGCCTGGATCGGCGCATTGGCGTCGGCGAAGCGCTGGATCTCGGCCGCCACGTCCGAACGGTAGTTCTGGCCCAGCAGCCCCTTGGTCGCCCCCGAGATCAGCGGGATCGCCGGATAGGCCACCAGATAGAACAGCCCCCAGACGATGGTGGCATAGAAGGACCACAGCCACCAGCGCGGCAGCGGGTTGTCGTATTCCTCGATCCCGTCCCAGCTGTGGCCGGTCGAGGGCACCTCGATCACCTTGCGCACGCCCTTGCGGTCGCGGACCACGCGGGTGCTGCCGACCGGGCGATGCAGCGGCTTGCCGTCCGGCCCCTCGGGCGGATGGGCCGCGATCTGCGCCTCGTGGGCCTTGTCCGCGGCCTGGCGTTCCAGCTCGATCCGGTTGTCCGGGTTCTGCGGGCTGGTGTGCTCGTCGTCGGTATCGGCCATCACTCGACCTCCTTCTGACCCGCCGCGCGCGGGCTCGTCTCGTTACGGAAGATGCTTTCCGCCGCGTCGCGGTGCAGCGGGCGCGAGCCCGGCCGGAGGGCGAAGACGATCGCCCCCAGG
The DNA here is from genome assembly GCF_900005615.1 of Paracoccus aminovorans. Taxonomy (NCBI): domain Bacteria; kingdom Pseudomonadati; phylum Pseudomonadota; class Alphaproteobacteria; order Rhodobacterales; family Paracoccaceae; genus Paracoccus; species Paracoccus aminovorans. Next base: position 2,052,651 of record NZ_LN832559.1, read on the forward strand.
AAGAACAGCACCAGCGACAGCAGCACCCAGCTGTCGGCCAGTTCGCGCAGGAAGGAATATTTTTCCATCGCGGGCCTCAGCGGTTCGGATCGGGCTCGAAGGTCGAGAAATCGACCATCGTGCCCAGCACCTGCAGATAGGCGACCAGGGCGTCCATTTCCGACACGCCGGGGCGGCGGTCGAAATTGCGCTGCTGCGCGCCGGGATAGCGCTCTTCCAGCCCCGAGGCATCGGCATCGGGATCGGCCTGGGCGCGGAAGTCGGCGACCGCGTTCGTCACCATGGCCTCGTCATAGGGCACGCCCACCAGCGCGTCGGTCTTGAGCCGCTGTCCCATGTTCGAGGGGTCGATGATGCGGTCGTGCAGGAAGCCGTATTTCGGCATGATCGATTCCGGCACCACCGCCTGCGGGTTGGTCAGGTGGTCGATGTGCCATTCGTCCGAATAGCGCCCGCCCACCCGGGCCAGGTCCGGCCCGGTGCGTTTCGACCCCCATTGGAACGGATGGTCGTACATCGACTCGGCCGCCAGGCTGTAATGGCCGTAGCGTTCCACCTCGTCGCGCATCGGGCGGATCATCTGGCTGTGGCAGACATAGCAGCCCTCGCGGACATAGATGTCGCGGCCCTTCAGCTCCAAGGGCGTGTAGGGCCGCATGCCCGTCACCTTCTCGATGGTGTTCTGCAGATAGAACAGCGGCGCGATCTCGACGATGCCGCCGATGGTGACGACCAGGAAGGAAAAGACCAGCAGCAGCGTCGCGTTCTTTTCGAGGACTTTATGCTTGTCAAGGATTGCCATGATCCGTCCTCACTCTGCCGGGACCGCGACGACGGTCGCCTGGGTCTTGGGTTGCTTGGCGACGGTGGCCCACAGGTTGTAGCACATGATCAGACCGCCGGTCAGATACAGCACCCCGCCCAGCGCACGCACCACGTTCATCGGGAATTTCGCGGCCACGGTGTCGGCGAAGGCGTTGACCAGGAAGCCCTGGTTGTCCACTTCGCGCCACATCAGCCCCTCCATGATGCCCGAGACCCACATCGAGGCCGCGTAGAGCACCAGCCCGATGGTGGCGAGCCAGAAGTGCCAGCTGACCAGACCCGTCGAATACAGCCGCTCGCGGCCCCAGAGGCGCGGCGTCAGGTAGTAGAGCGCGCCGAAGGTGATCATGCCGTTCCAGCCCAGCGCGCCGGAATGGACGTGGCCGATGGTCCAGTCGGTGTAATGCGACAGCGAGTTCACCGCCTTGATCGACATCATCGGCCCCTCGAAGGTCGCCATGCCGTAGAAGCCGACGGCCACCACCATCATGCGGATGATCGGGTCGGTGCGCAGCTTGTCCCAGGCGCCCGACAGCGTCATCAGCCCGTTGATCATGCCGCCCCAGCTGGGCATCCACAGGATGATCGAGAACACCATGCCCAGCGTCGAGGCCCAGTCGGGCAGCGCGGTATAGTGCAGGTGGTGCGGGCCGGCCCAGATATACAGGAAGATCAGCGCCCAAAAGTGGATGATCGACAGCTTGTAGCTATAGACCGGACGCTCGGCCTGCTTGGGGATGAAGTAATACATCATGCCCAGGAAGCCCGCGGTCAGGAAGAAGCCGACGGCGTTGTGGCCATACCACCACTGCGTCATCGCATCCTGCACGCCCGAGAACAGCTGCACCGATTTCGAACCCAGGAAGCTGACCGGAATCGACAGGTTGTTGACGATGTGCAGCATGGCGATGGTGACGATGAAGGACAGGTAGAACCAGTTCGCCACATAGATATGCGGCTCCTTGCGCTTCAGGATCGTGCCCAGGAACACCGCCAGATAAACGACCCAGACCAGCGTCAGCCACCAGTCCACGTACCACTCGGGCTCGGCATATTCCTTGGACTGGGTGGCGCCCAGGATATAGCCGGTCGCCGCCAGCACGATGAACAGCTGATAGCCCCAGAACACGAACCAGGCCGCGTTGCCGCCCCAGAGCCGCGCCGCCGAGGTGCGCTGCACCACGTAGAACGAGGTCGCGATCAGCGCGTTGCCGCCAAAGGCGAAGATCACCGCCGAGGTGTGCAGCGGCCTGAGCTTGCCGAAGTTGGTATAGCCCATGGTGATGTCGCTGAGGTTCAGCGCCGGAAAGGCCAGCTGGAAGGCGATGACCACGCCGACCAGGAAACCGACCACGCCCCAGAACGAGGTGGCGATGACCCCGGCGCGAACCACGCCGTCCATGTATTCGTTCTCGGGGTGGGGATCGAGCGAGGGTTGCTCATTGCCCATCTGGCGCAGCACCCGCACGAACATGAATCCCGCGACCAGCATCACGATCAGCGCGTTCACCAGATAGGCGGGATCATCGGGTCGCGCATAGTTGGCGGCGATGGCGGCCAGGACCGCGATCACCCCAAGCGCGATCAGCTTGATGGTATCCAACATTGAAATTCCTGTCCTTCATCCTGTGCCGAAGACGCCCGAATCGCATGCGGCTGCGGTGGAAATGCGGCTCGACTTCGGTGTTCTACAGTCACACGGTTTCGTGACACATTGATCTGCGTCAATCGGTCTCGCATCGATAGGTGTAAAATCGCAAAATACCCGGACAGGATGTCGCAGCGCGCTGCCGCCAGCCGTTGCGATTCCCCCGCACTCCGACGCAAGTCGGACCCAACGCGAAATGAGGAGAGGCCCATGGGCTACAAGACCATCCTGACCGTCCTGACCGATGCCGGCCAGCAGCAGCAGCTGGACGCCGCGGTCGCCATGACCCGGCGCGAGGACGCGCATCTCGACGTGTTCTGCATGGGCGTCGACCATACGCAAAGCGGCTATTACTACGCCGGCGCCTCGGCCTATGTGTTCCAGGAATCCATCGACAAGGCCATGGCCGCCGCCGGCGAGCTGGAAGAGAAGGTGCGCGAGCGGCTGAACCCCGAGGATGTCCGCTGGTCGGTCGATTCCGCGGTGGCCCAGGTCGGCGGCCTGTCCACGCTGGTGGGGATGCGGGCGCGCTATTCCGACCTGGTGCTGCTGAACCGCCCCTACGGCCCCGGCGCCACCCCCGACGCCGAGGCGGTGACCGAGGCGGCGTTGTTCGAGGGCTCGGCCCCGGTGCTGATCGTGCCGCACGAACTGACCGAGCCCTTCGGCAAGAAGATCATGATCGCCTGGAACCAGTCGAACGAGGCGCTGGCCGCCGTGCGCCGCGCCCTGCCGCTGCTGATCGCCGCCGAAAGCGTCGAGATCACGGTGATCGACCCCTCGCCCAACGGCCCCGAGCGTTCGGACCCCGGCGGCGCGCTGTGCCAGATGCTGACCCGCCACGGCGTTACGGCCGAGATTTCGGTGCTGGCGCGGACCCTGCCGCAGATCAGCGACATCCTGAACCGCCGCGTGACCGAGATCGGCGCCGACATGCTGGTGATGGGCGCCTATGGCCATTCCCGCTTCCGCCAGGCGATCCTGGGCGGCGCCACGCGCAACATGCTGGAAAAGGCCGAGGTGCCGGTGCTGATGGCGCGCTGACGCCGGCGGCGCCGCGCCCCCGGGCAACCCCGCCTCGCGCGGGGTGCCCGGGGCGAGGCCGAAACAGGCTCAGGCTTGGATCATCAGGCTCGGATCAGATGAGGCGGATCGGCTCAGGCGGCGATCAGCTCAGCGGCCCGCCGTCGGAATCGTCGCCGCTTTCGATGACCAGCCGCTGGAACGAAGGCACGATCACCCGGCGCTTGCCGTCCAGTTCGATCACCCCGTCGCGCTTCAGGGCGCTTACCTGCCGGCTGACGGTCTCCAGCGTCAGCCCGAGGTAATCCGACATCGCCTCGCGCGTCAGCGGCAGTTCGACGATGATCCGCCCCTCGGGCCGGCGCTTGATCAGCGCGGCCTCGCGCCGGGCCAGGATCACCAGCAGCGAGGCGATCTTCTCGCGCGCGGATTTCCGCCCCAGCAGCAGCAGCCAGTCGCGCGCGGCGTCCAGCTCGTCCAGCGTCATCTCCAGCAGGCGGGTGGCGATGCGCGGGTTGTCGCCCAGCAGCTTCTCGAAGGGCTTGCGGCGGAAACAGCACAGCAGCAGGTCGCTGGTGGCGGTGACGGTATAGGCCGCGATCTCGCGCCCCGGCCGGCCCAGGAAATCGCTGGGCAGCAGCAGCCCCACCATCTGCGTGCGCCCGTCCTCCAGCTGCTGGGTCAGCCCGGCCATGCCCGCGACCACCGAGCCGACGAAATCCATGCGGTCGCCGGCCCAGACGACGACCTGCCCGGCCTCGTAGCGCCGGTAGAATTTCATCTCTTCCAGCTCGTCCAGTTCCTCGCCTTCGCAATGCGCGCAGACGGCTCGATAGCGGATCGGGCAGATTTCGCAGGGCTGCTGCGTCGCGCAGAGGGCGGCGTCATGTGGCATTTGATTTGGGTCAAGGTCCTGGCGCGTGTTCCCGGCCAATATAGCAATATGGAACAGCAATCGCAACTTAAGCGGCTGGGACTGTTTGACGCGCGCGTGCCGCGCTATACCAGCTATCCCACCGCGCCGCATTTCACCGCCGCCGTGGCCGAGCCCGTCTTCCGGGACTGGGTCGCGGCAATCCCGGCGGGCGCCTCGATTTCCTTGTATATGCATGTGCCGTTCTGCCGCCGGCTGTGCTGGTTCTGCGCCTGCCGGACCCAGGGCACGCAGTCGGACGAACCCGTGCGCGCCTATGCCGAGGCGCTGCTGGCCGAGCTGGAGCTGCTGAAGGCGGCGCTGGCGCCCGGGGTGAAACTGTCGCGGCTGCACTGGGGCGGCGGCACGCCGACGCTGATGCCGGCCGAGATGATGCGCCGCGTCGCCGGCGCGGTGCTCGGCACCTTCCCGCTGGCCGAGGGCGCCGAATTCTCGGTCGAGATCGACCCGAACGAGATCGACGACGCCCGCATGGACGCGCTGGCCGAGGCCGGGCTGACCCGCGCCTCGATCGGGGTGCAGGACTTCGACCCCGAGATCCAGCGCATCATCGGCCGCGAACAAAGCTTCGAGGTGACCAAGCGCGCCGTGGACATGATCCGCGACCGCGGCATCGCCAGCCTGAATGCCGACATCCTTTACGGCCTGCCGAATCAGGACCCGCGCCGGATCGCGGAATCGGTGCAGAAGCTGCTGGCGCTGGCGCCGGACCGGGTGGCGCTCTACGGCTATGCGCATGTGCCCTGGATGGCCAAGCGCCAGGTGATGATCCCCTCCGAGGCGCTGCCCGACCCGCATGGCCGGCTGCGGCTGTTCGAGACCGCGCGGCAGCTGTTCCTGACCGACGGCTATGACGAGATCGGCATCGACCATTTCGCCCGCCCCGGCGACGGGCTGGCCCGCGCGCAAAGGGCCGGGCTGCTGCGGCGCAACTTCCAGGGCTATACCGACGACCGGGCCGAGGTGCTGGTGGGCCTGGGCGCCTCGTCGATCTCGCGCTTCCCGCAGGGCTACGCGCAGAACGCCCCCGCGACCGGCGCCTATCTCGGCCATATCCGCCAGGGCCGGTTCTCGGCCACGCGCGGCCATGCCTTCAGCGCCGAGGACCGCTGGCGCGCCCGCATGATCGAGGCGCTGATGTGCGACTTCCGGATCAGCGCCCAAGAATTCATCCGGGACCACGGCTTCGACGCCGCCGGCCTCGCCCGGGTCTTCGCCCCGGTGGCCGCGCATTTCGGCGCCATGGTGGAAACCGACGCCGCCGGCCTGCGCATCACCCCCGAAGGCCGGCCGCTGACGCGGATGATCGCGCGCATGTTCGACGGCTACGACATGGCCGCCTCGGGCCATTCCGCCGCGATCTGAGCCCCGGTTTCTTCGTTCTCCAAATACTCGCCCGGCCGCACCGCAAGCGCGGCCGCGGCCGTCAATGCGCCTCGGCCCAGCTGGTCCCCTGCCCGGCATCGACGATCAGCGGCACGTCCAGACGCACGGCGGGATCGGCCGCGCCCTGCATGACGCCGCGCGCGACCTCGATCAGCGCTGGGACCGCCGCCTCCTCGACCTCGAAGACCAGTTCGTCATGCACCTGCAGCAGCATCTTCGCCGGCAGATGCGCGATGGCCTCGGGCATGCGGATCATGGCGCGGCGGATGATGTCCGCCGCCGCCCCCTGGATCGGCGCGTTGATCGCCGCGCGCCGCGCGCCGCCGGCCGAGGGCCCGCTGAGGTTGATCCCCGGCGTATTGATACGGCGCCCGAACAGCGTGCGCACATGGCCGTTCTGCTTCGCCTCGGCGACGGTGCGATCCATATAGGCGCGGATTTCGGGAAAGCGCTCGAAATAGGTGTCGATGAAGGCCTGCGCCTCGGCGCGCGGAATGCGCAGGTTGCGCGACAGGCCGAAGCCCGAGATACCGTAGATCACCCCGAAATTGATCGCCTTGGCGCGGCGGCGGATCATCGGGTCCATGCCCTCGACCGGCACGCCGAACATCTGGCTCGCGGTCATGGCGTGGATGTCGATGCCGTCGCGGAAGGCCTGCTTCAGCGCCGGGATCGCCGCGACATGGGCGAGGATCCGCAGCTCGATCTGGCTGTAGTCGAGGCTGACCAGCCGATGGCCCTCGGCGGCGATGAAGGCCTCGCGGATGCGCCGCCCTTCCTCGGTCCTGACCGGAATGTTCTGCAGGTTCGGATCGGTCGAGGCCAGCCGCCCGGTCTGCGCCCCGGCGATGGAATAGCAGGTGTGCACCCGCCTGGTCTCGGCGTTCACATGCAGGGGCAGCGCATCGGTATAGGTCGATTTCAGCTTCGAGAGCGCCCGCCAGTCCAGCACCCGCGCCGGCAGGTCGTGGCCCTCGGCGGCCAGGTCCTCCAGCACCTCGGCCCCGGTGGAAAAGGCGCCGGTCTTGCCCTGCTTGCCGCCGGACAGCCCCATGCGCTCGAACAGGATCTCGCCCAGCTGCTTGGGGCTGCCGACGTTGAAGGGCCCACCCGCCAGCGCGTGGATTTCGGCCTCCAGCGCCGCCATCTTCTGGGCGAAGCTGCTCGACATGCGGCGCAGGTGGTCGGCGTCGATGCGGATGCCGGCCATCTCCATATCGGCCAGCACCGGCACCATCGGCCGCTCCAGCCGCTCATAGGCGGTGGTCACCCGTTCCTGCCCCAGCTGCGGGCGGAAGTGATGCCACAGCCGCCAGGTCACCTCGGCATCCTCGGCCGCATATTCGGCGGCCTTGTCGATGGCGACCTGCTGGAAGCCGATCTGCGCCTTGCCCGAGCCGATCAGGTCCTTGATCGGCAGGCAGCGGTGGCCCAGATAGGTCTGCGCCAGCTCGTCCATGCCGTGGTTGTGGGTGCCGGCGTTCAGCGCATAGGACAGCAGCATCGTGTCCTCGACCGGCGCCATGCGGATGTCGTGCCGGGCCAGCATCTTCCAGTCGTATTTGATGTTCTGGCCGATCTTCAGCACCGCCGGATCCTCGAGCACCGGCTTGAGCAGCGCCAGCGCCCGGTCCAGCGGCAGCTGTCCCTCGACCGCGGCGCCCGAACCGAACAGGTCCGCGGCGCCGTCCACATGGCCCAGCGGCAGATAGGCCGCCCGCCCCGGCCCGGTGCAGAGCGAGACCCCGACCAGCCGTGCCTGCATCTCGTCGAGCCCTGTGGTCTCGGTATCGATGGCGACCTGACCCTTCTCGACGATCTCGGCCAGCCATTCGGCCAGCACCGCCTCGTCGCGGATGGTGACGTAAAGGCTGCGGTCGATGGCCGGCAATTCCGCCTTGGCGGCCGCGATCCGCTCGGCCGCCGCCGGCACCGGCGCGGCGGGCGGCTCGGCGCCGAAACGCTCGGCCACGCGGTTGGTCAGGGTGCGGAACTCCATCCGCGTCAGGAACTCCAGCAGCGGCTGCGGCTCGGGCTCGCGGATCGACAGGCTCTCCAGCGTGCGATCCAGCGGCGTGTCGCAATCCAGCTCGACCAGCCGCTTCGAGATGCGGATCTGCTCGGCATGGTCCAGCAGGACCTGGCGCCGCTTGGGCTGCCTGATCTCGCCCGCGCGCGCCAGCAGGGTTTCAAGATCGCCATATTCGCCAATCAGTTGCGCGGCGGTCTTGATGCCGATTCCAGGGGCGCCCGGCACGTTGTCGATGGAATCGCCGGCCAGGGCCTGCACGTCCACCACCCGTTCGGGGCCGACGCCGAACTTCTCGCGCACCTCGTCGGGACCGATGGGCTTGCCCTTGATCGGGTCCAGCATCTCGACGCCGCCGCCGACCAGCTGCATCAGGTCCTTGTCGCTGCTGATGATGGTGACGCGCCCGCCGGCATCGCGCGCCCGGCAGGACAGCGCCGCGATGATGTCGTCGGCCTCGTAGCCCTCGGTCTCGATGCAGGCGATGTTGAACGCCCGCGTCGCCTCGCGGGTCAGGGGAAACTGCGGCCGCAGATCCTCGGGCGGCTCGGGCCGGTTCGCCTTGTAGAGCGGATAGATGTCGTTGCGGAATGTCTTGGAACTGTGGTCGAAGATCACCGCCGCATGGGTCGGCTGGTCCGAACCCGAGCCGTCCTGGATGTATTTCCACAGCATGTTGCAGAAACCGGCGACCGCCCCGATGGGCAACCCGTCCGAGCGCCGCGTCAGCGGCGGCAGCGCGTGATAAGCGCGAAAGATGAAGGCCGAGCCGTCGATCAGATGCAGGTGATGGCCCTTGCCGAATACGTCCGTCATCTGCGCCCCATCCTTCTGCCGCCCTTCGAAAGCCCTTGATGCCACGAAGCGCCGACCGGGCCAAGGGCGCCCCCGGCTTTCTCCGTTTCGGAAATACTCCCGCCGGAGGCCAGCGACCGTGCCGCCTTCCGCAAGGCGCGGATCAGTGATCGTCGTGGGCGTGGGCGCGGTCGATGACGAAGCGCTTGTCGCAATAGCCGCATTCGACCCAGCCGGTATCCTGCGGAATCGCCAGCCAGACGCGCGGATGGCCCAGGCCCCGCGCCTCGTCGCCGTCGCAGGCGACCTTCCAGCGGGTGACGGTCTGGATCTCGGGGGCCGGAAGGGTCATGGCGGTTCCTTGAGCTCTGACGACAAACGGGGTTAAACCGGCGGCGATCATAATGAACGCGAAGAGCCGATGCCAGCCCCTGCAAGCAGCCCGAACGCCATCGAAATCAGCGGCCTGACCAAGACCTATGCCGCCGCCGGCAAGGCGCCGGCGAAACAGGCGCTCAAGGGGCTGGACCTGGCGATTCCCGCCGGATCGATCTTCGGCCTGCTGGGCCCCAACGGCGCCGGCAAGTCGACCACAATCAACATCCTGGCCGGGCTGGTGCGCAAGACCGCGGGCCGGGTGACGATCTGGGGATTCGACCAGGACGTGAACCCGCGCCAGTCGCGCGCCGCCATCGGCGTCATGCCGCAGGAGTTGAACATCGACCCCTTCCTGACCCCGCGCGCCAGCCTGGAAGTGCAGGCCGGGCTCTATGGCGTGCCGAAGCGCCAGCGCTGGACCGACGAGCTGCTGGCGCTGGTCGGGCTGACCGACCAGGCGGAAAGCTATTCGCGCCACCTGTCGGGCGGCATGAAGCGGCGGCTGCTGCTGGCCAAGGCGCTGGTGCACCGGCCGCAGATCCTGGTGCTGGACGAACCGACGGCGGGCGTCGACATCCAGCTGCGCGAGATGCTGTGGCGCAACGTGCGGCGACTCAACGACCAGGGCATGACCATCATCCTGACCACGCATTACCTGCAAGAGGCCGAAGAGATGTGCGACCGCATCGCCATCATCGACCGTGGCGAGCTGATCCTGTGCGAGGAAACCGCGACCCTGCTCGGCCGGGCCGATTCCAAGACGCTGGTGGTCGATACCGGCGAGGGCCGCGCCCTGCCCGACCTGCCCGAGGGCGTGCGCGCCGAGCGGCGCCAGGACGGCCGGCTTGCGCTCAGCTATGCGCCCTCGCGCCTGCCGGCGGACCGGCTGATCGACGCCCTGCGCGCCGCCGGCCTGCCCATCCGCGACGTGGCGGTCGAGGCGCCGGACCTCGAAGACGTCTTCGTCCAGCTGACCTCGCGCCCGCCGTCTCAGCCCGGCTGAACCATCCGGCCCATCGGCCGGCCGCCCAGGATGTGCATGTGGAAATGCGGCACTTCCTGCACGCCATGCGCGCCGGCATTGGTGATGGCGCGGAACCCGTCCCCGCCCTCCAGCGCCACGCCCAGGTCACGCGTCACCCGGGCGACGGCGCGGTGGAAATCCACGATCTCGGCCTCCGAGGCATTCGCCGCGAAATCGTCGTAGCTGACATAGGCGCCCTTGGGGATCGCCAGCACATGCACCGGCGCCTGCGGGCGGATGTCGCGAAAGACCAGCGTATGCTCGGTCTCCAGCACGGTGTCGTTCGGGATCTCGCCGCGCAGGATGCGGGCGAAGATGTTCTGCGGGTCATAGGCGGGCATCGGCGGGTCTCCTCAATCGCTGAACAGATGTTCGGTCGCGGCCAGTTTCAGCGCGGTATCGGGCAGCACGTCAAGGAAACGCGCCAGCTGCGCGGCATTCTCCTCGGTCGCGCGCCAGGGGGCGATGGCCTGGAATCCGGGAAAGTCCATGTCGCGCAGCCGCTCGGCCTCGTGTTCCAGGTCGGCGCGCACGGTGGGCAGCAGCCGCTCGACCACCTCGGGCGCGGTCTGCGCCCCGGCCAGGCCGACCCGGGCGATATGCCCGCGCAGATAGTCGTCGTCGAATTGCGAATCGACCAGCAGCAGCCGGGTGTCGGCCTTGTCGGACATCAGGTCCTGGATCAGGTGCAGCGCCGAGGGGTCCAGGCAGATCACCAGCTGGTTCGACTGGAAATGCTCGAACAGCAGCCGGATCAGGGCGCGGCGATGGCGGTCGCGCTTTTCCAGCGTGGTCTCGACGCCGCCCAGGTCGGGCAGATGCGCCTGCTGCTCGTTGAACAGGAAATCGACGGCCGGAATCGTGCTGTGCCGGCGGATGGCGGCGGTCAGCCGCTTGGCCACATGCCATTTCTTCGACACCACCAGCAGCAGCGAATTGGCCCGGCCGAGGCTGCCCTCGGTCTCCCAGAAGCGCTGGCCGAAGCGGCGCCCGACCCGGCCCTGCCCGGTCAGGAAGCGGAAGAGGCCGGTCGCCTCGTTCGAGATCGGGAAATGCACCCCCGAGGCGGCCCAGAGCGCGCCCAGCCGCTCGCGCAGCCGGATCGCCTCGGGGCTGATCTTGCGCGCGAACAGGTAGTTCTGCCCCATCAACAGGTCGTAGTGATCGTTATAGAAGGTGACGGGCATGCCGTAGTCGGTGAAGACCAGATAGGTCAGCGTCCGGGTGCGGATCTCCTTGCGGGGCACGACATGGGGGACGATGGTCTGGAAGAAGGTCTCGTCCGGGATCCAGGTGGTGGCGAAAAAGCGCAGCACGTCGGGCCGGGTGGCGCAGAACTCCAGCACCTTCTCGACGGTCTGGCGCCGCAGGCACCACCATTGCGAACCGATCATGACCTGGATGTCGGCGGGAATCCGCCGCGTCAGGCCGAATCGCTTCTGAAGGTCGTAGCTGGTGTAGAACAGCCACTTCCGCGTGCGCTCGTTGAACCAGTGCCGATAGATCAGCCGCTCTTCCTTGAACCCGGTCTTGATCCAGTCGGATTCGAAGAAGTCGAAGCTTTCGATATAGTCGCAGTCCTCGGCGTCCAGGAAGGCATGGGCGTATTCGGCGGACTTGATCGGCATGCAATCGCCGGACAACATGTAGAAATGCGTCGCCTGCGGAAAGGCCTCGACGGCCGAGCGCACCGCCTCCAGCGTGGCGCCGACCAGCGACCACTCGCCCCAGCCGCATTTCCAGCGCCGCCGCACGAAGACCACCGAAGGATTTCCGGCCAGGGCGGTGCGGATCAGGTCGAAGTCCCTGGGGTTGGCGCGGCCGTCGAAATGAATCGAAACGTAATCGCCCGAGGCGGTCAGCCGCTTCGCCTGCGCGATGACCCCTTTGGGGTCCTTGTGGCAGAGCAGAATGAAGGCAATTCGCGCCATCCGTTGTCCCGTCCCCTTCGGTTCGTGCCTCGAACGCTCTACAGCAGGTTGAATCTCTGCCGCCGATTTGCTTTGTGTCCTTACCGATTTTGGCCGGGTGGGCAACCCGGGCACACCGTCCGGCAGAGCCGGGCGCAGAAATTTGAAGGGGATGAACAGGAATGGGTTTTCCAGGAACTTGGATGACCGAAAGCGAAAGCATGGTCTATCGCGTGGTCCCGAAATGCGCCTGCTCGTCGATCGGGCAGATCATGTTCTATTCGGACCATGGCCGCTATTTCGATGGCGACATCCATGATTCCACCGGCGGGCTGCACAAATGGAACCAGGAGCCCAGCCAGCCGCTGATCGAGGAGAACGTCAAGTCCCACAAGGCGCTGACCTTCACCTGCGTGCGCAACCCCTATGCCCGCATCCTGTCGTCCTTTTTCGACAAGATCGCCGGCATCCAGCGGAACGGCAAGCGCTATCGCGGCAATCTGGTACCGCAGTTGATCCAGCGTTACGGCGTCGACGTCGGCAGCCCGGAAAACGACTTCCAGTTCGACCAGATCGCCAGCTTCCGCCGCTTCCTGCTGTTCGCGCGCGACACCATCCGCTGGCGCCGGCCGATGGAGCCGGACATCCACTGGTCGGCGATGTCGGGCCATATCTCGACCTTCATCGTGAACGGCGGCCGCTACGACCAGATCTTCTTCACCGAGAAGTTCAACGAGGGCATGCAGAAGGTGCTGGATGCCGCGCCGACCCCGGTGAAGCTGGACGTGAACGACGTGCCGAAATTCAACGAATCGGAGGGCCACGGCCCCAAGCGCGCCCATAAGGTCAGCGAATATTTCGATGACCTGTCGCGGCACCTGGTCTGGGAAATCTACAAGAAGGACTTCCAGCTCTTCAAATACGACTTCCACGACCCCGACAACAAATACCCCCGCGGCGAGGTCGATCTCGACGAGGTCCACGCCAAGCTGGGCCGCTGAACCCTTGGCGCCGGCCCGACGCAGGGCCGGCGCTTCCTTCCTTCCGTTTTCCCAAGACCCGCCGCAGACGGCGTCGCGACGCGACGCTTTTCCGCCGCCGCGACGCAGTTTCCCCCTTGCGAAACGCGGCGAACCGGCTATTTTCCCGGCCTCATTCGACCGGCGGGGATGACCCGGGCCGTTGCCCCCGAAAGCGCAGGACTTGTTTCGCGCCTTGCGGTTGACGCGCTCTTGGCCTATGCCCGCCCCCAGAACCGAAATCAGAATCCGGGGCCGCCCAGGCGGGTTGCCCCCCGAACCACTTGAGGTTGAGACATGGCCGTCCCTCAGAACCGAGTTACCCGGTCCCGCCGCAACATGCGCCGTTCGCATGATGCGCTCGTCGCCGGTAACCCGAACGAATGCACCAACTGCGGCGAGCTGAAGCGCCCGCACCACGTCTGCCCCTCCTGCGGCCATTACGCCGACCGCGAGGTCGTGGCGCAGGCCAATGACGTCGATCTGGACGAAGACGCGGCCTGAGCGGACTGACCGCAGATATGGTCTCGGCGGATCCCACGGCCCCGCCGCGCAACCCGCACAGCGGGGGCGTGGTGATCTCGGTTGACGCGATGGGCGGCGACCGCGGCCCTGCCGTGGTGGTCGCCGGCATCGCAGAAAGCGCCGAGAAGAATCCAGACATCCGCTTCATCGTCCACGGCCCCGGCGCCGAGCTGGAGCGGCTGATCGGCCGTCGTCCCGGCCTGGCTGCGCGTTGCGACATCCGCGATGCCGCCAATGTGGTCACCATGGGCGACAAGCCCAGCCAGGTGCTGCGCAAGGCCGAAGGCACCTCGATGTGGTCCACGCTGGAATCGGTGCGCCAGGGCGAGGCCATGGCCGCCGTCTCCTGCGGCAATACCGGCGCGCTGATGGCGATGTCGATGATCCGGCTGCGCAAGCTGCCCGGGGTCAACCGGCCGGCCATCGCCTGCCTCTGGCCCTCGCGCAACCCGCAGGGCTTCAACGTCATGCTGGACGTGGGCGCCGACATCCGCGCCGATGCGCAGGACCTGCTGGCCTATGCGCTGATGGGCGCCGCCTATGCCCGCAACGGCCTGGGCCTGGCCCGGCCGCGTGTCGGGCTGCTGAACGTCGGCACCGAGGAACACAAGGGCCGCCCCGAACTGAAGCAAGCGCATGAGCTGATGCCGGCCTCGGCCCAGGCGGCGAATTTCGACTATGTCGGCTTCGTCGAGGGCGGGGACCTGCCCTCGGATCATGTGGACGTGATCGTCACCGACGGCTTCACCGGCAATGTGGCGCTGAAGACCGGCGAGGGCACGGCCAAGCTGGTCGGCGATTTCATGCGCGACGCTTTCAGCAAGTCGATCCTGTCGAAATTCGCGGCGCTGCTGGCGATGGGCTCGCTGAAGCGGCTGCAAAAGCGCATCGACCCGCGCCGCGTCAACGGCGGCGTCTTCCTGGGCCTGAACGGAACCGTGGTGAAATCGCACGGCTCGGCCGATGCGACCGGGGTGTCGGCGGCGATCAAGCTGGCCTTCCAACTGGCGCAATCCGGCTTCCAGGACCGGCTGGCGGCCCGCCTCGCCCAGATCCATGCCGGCGCCGAGACCGATGGCGCCACGCCAACCGAGGGAGCGTCCTGATGCGGCGAGCGATCGTCCGGGGAACCGGCCACTACCTGCCCGAGCGGGTGGTCGAGAACAGCTGGTTCGAGGACAAGCTGGACACCACCGACGAATGGATCCGCGCCCGCACGGGAATCGAGCGGCGCCATTTCGCGGCCGAGGGCCAGCGCACCAGCGACCTCGGCACCCGCGCCGCCCAGGCGGCGCTGGCGAAGGCCGGGCTGACCCCGGCCGACGTCGACGCGGTGATCGTCGCCACCTCGACCCCCGACCTGACCTTTCCCTCGGTCGCGACCATGGTGCAGGCCGGGCTGGGCATGACGCGCGGTTTCGCCTACGACATCCAGGCGGTCTGCGCCGGCTTCGTCTTTGCGCTCGCCAATGCCGATGCGATGATCCGCGCCGGCCTCGCCGAGCGCGTGCTGGTGATCGGCGCCGAGACCTTCAGCCGCATCATGGACTGGACCGACCGCGGCACCTGCGTGCTGTTCGGCGACGGCGCCGGCGCCGTGGTGCTGGAAGCGGCCGAAGGCGCCGGCACCGCGCAGGACCGCGGCATCCTCGCCACCGACCTGAACAGCGACGGACAATATCGCGAGCTGCTCTATGTCGATGGCGGCGTCGCTTCGACCGGCACCGCCGGGCATCTGCGCATGCAGGGCAACCTGGTCTTCCGCCACGCGGTCGAAAAACTGGCCGAGACCGCGCATCACGCGCTCGCCAAGGCCGGCATCGCCGCCGATCAGGTCGATTGGCTGGTGCCCCACCAGGCCAACCTGCGCATTATCGAGGCCACCGCCAAGCGCATGCATTTGCCGATGGAAAAGGTGGTGCTGACCGTCGCCGATCACGGCAACACCTCCGCCGCCTCGATCCCGCTGGCCCTGTCGGTCGCGGATTCCCAAGGCCGCTTCAAGCCCGGCGACGTGCTGGTGGCCGAGGCGATCGGCGGCGGCCTGGCCTGGGGCGCGGCCGTGCTGCGCTGGTAAAGCACCAAGCGACAGAGGGTCGAGAAAGTGGAAACGGCGGGTCTAGGCCCGCCGCTTCGCTGTTCATCCGGCCGTTCCGGTCAGCCGGCCCTGCTGGCCGCCGCCCTGTCGTCCAGCACGCCCGCCGCTCCCTTCAGCTTCTGCCGCTCCTCGATCAGGGCCCGCTTCAACTTGCGCTTCCACTTGCTGGTCATCTCATGCCTCCCATGATGCCGGCAGCAAATCCGCTGCGCCACGACCCCACCCTAACACAAGGCGCGTCATTTTTCACGACAAAACAGGTAGATTTTATCGTCACGCGAAAAGCAGCGAATCGTCCAGCCTGCGGCACCTCGGAAAAGCGCCTCAACCTGTTATTTCAATTGGGAATCCTTGGAGCCGCGCCGATTTATCCCACCGGTGGGGCGCCGGGTCTTGTCTCGGCCGGACTGGCAGTCGACGCACAGCCGAACCCCGGGAATCGCCTGCCGGCGCGCTTCGGGAATGGGCTCGTCGCATTCGTCGCAAAAGGCGGCGCTTTCGCCCACGGCACGGTTGGCGTTGCGCAACCGCATGCGCTCGATCGCTTCCTGCGTCGAGATGTCGATCTGCTCGTTCACCGCTTCGTCGCGCGCCCAGCCGCCCGCCATGACCTTTCGCTCCGCTTGTGCCTTCACTGCCAAGATAGGGTGCAATCCGTCGCGATCCAAGACCGCCTGCGGGTGCAATGCGCGGCATTTCGCTGGTAACACGCGAATAACGCGAAACAAAATCGCGGATTTACGGAACGGAATCGGGCCGCGGTTGTTGACTCGGCGCCCTAAAGAAATCATCCTGCGCAGCATTCATGAGGTTTCCGAGATGAGCGACTCTACCCTGACCCGCATGGACCTGGCCGAAGCCGTGTTCCGTGAGGTGGGCCTCTCCCGTCACGAATCGGCCCAACTCGTCGAAAGCGTGCTCGGCCATATCTCGGACGCGCTGGTGCGCGGCGAGCAGGTCAAGATCTCGTCCTTCGGCACCTTCTCGGTGCGCGACAAGAACGAGCGCGTCGGCCGCAACCCCAAGACCGGCGAGGAAGTGCCGATCACCCCGCGCCGGGTGCTGTCCTTCCGCCCCTCGCATCTGATGAAGGATCGCGTGGCCGCCGGGAACAGGCGCAAGGGAAGATGAGCAAATCGCCCGACGCCTTCCGCTCGATCGGAGAGGTCTCGCGCCTCGTGGGCGTCGCGCCGCATGTGCTCCGCTACTGGGAATCGCAATTCCCGCAGCTTGCTCCGGTCAAGCGCGCAGACGGGCGGCGCTACTATCGCCCCGATGACGTGCGGCTGGTGGCCGGGCTGTGCCAGGTCATGCGCGAGGAAGGGCTCAGCATCCGCGGTGCCCGCCGGCTGATCGCCGACGACCGCGGCGCCGGCCTGCGCGAGATCGGGGCTGCGCGGCTGGGCGAAACCTTGGGCGGCAGCGCAGTCCAGCCCGCGCCGGCCGTGCGCTTGGCGGTGCCCGCCGTGACCGCCCACCCCGCCGGACATCCCCCAGCGCCCGCGAACGCAAAACCCCCGCGCCGAGCCCCCAAGCCGCCCGGCGCGCTGCCGCTTTTCGACGGTATCGGCCCCGCAGCGGCGCCGGGCTGGCTCGCCCGGCTGGTCGCCGCCGCCGCCGCCCTGCGCCGCCGCGAATTGCAGGGGGGCGCCCTGCCCGTCGAGACCCAAGAGCTTTGCGCGACCCTGCGCGCATCGCGCTGAAGCATGGCCGTCCGGTTCATCGGCCCAGGCGGCAGGCTATCCACAACAATCGAATTTCCCGGCCAGATTTCTGCGCTTGGCCTCTTGTGCCGGCAGCGCGCTTCGCTCTATATGCCCCTCGTCGGGCCGTGGCGCAGCCTGGTTAGCGCGTCCGTCTGGGGGGCGGAAGGCCGAGAGTTCGAATCTCTCCGGCCCGACCATTCCGAAAACGCCCATCCCTTCGCGGGGGTGGGCGTTTCCTTTTGCCGAAAGGGTTTTCCGTGAACGGTGTCCTGCCCGATTCCCGCCTGCGCCAGCTGATCGAGGCCGGTGCCATCCGCGCCGAAAGCCCGATCCTGCCCGAACAGATCCAGCCCGCCAGCCTCGACCTGCGGCTGGGCGCGACGGCTTGGCGGCTGCGCGCCTCGTTCCTGGCCGGTCAGGGCCGCAAGGTCAGCGACCGGCTGGCGGATTTCGAGATGCACCGCATGGACCTGACCGACGGCGCCGTGCTGGAAAAGGGCTGCGTCTACCTGGTGCCGCTGATGGAGCGGCTGACGCTGCCCCACGGCCTCGACGCCGTCGCCAATGCGAAAAGCTCGACCGGCCGGCTCGACCTGCTGACCCGCCTCGTCACCGACGAGGGCACCGAATTCGACCGCCTGCCGCCCGGCTACGACGGCCCGATCTACGCCGAGATCTGCCCGCGCAGCTTCTCGGTCCTGGTCCGGCCCGGCATGCGCCTGAACCAACTGCGCTTGCGCCAAGGCCAAGCGGTGCTTTCGGACGCCGAGCTGCAAGACCTCCACACCCGCGAGCCGCTGGTCAGCGGCCGGGCGCTGATCGACGATGGCTTGGGCTTCTCGGTCGACCTCCGCCCCAAGACCGGTGACCTGGTCGGCTACCGCGCCCGCCCGCACAGCGGCGTCATCGACCTCGACCGCATCGGCGCCTATCGCGCCCGCGATTTCTGGGACGAGCTTCACACCAGCGATGGCCAGCTGATTCTCGACCCCGGCGCCTTCTACATCCTGGTCAGCCGCGAGGCGGTGGCGATCCCGCCCGATTACGCCGCCGAAATGGCGCCCTATCTCGCCATGGTCGGCGAATTCCGGGTCCATTACGCCGGCTTCTTCGACCCCGGCTTCGGCCACGGCGCCGGCCATGGCGCGCGCGGCGTGCTCGAGGTCCGCTGCCACGAGGCCCCCTTCGCCCTGGAGCACGGCCAGACCGTCGGTCGCCTGGTCTATGAACGCATGGCTGCCCGCCCCGACCGGCTCTACGGCAGCGGCATCGCGTCGAACTACCAGGGCCAGGGGCTGAAGCTCGCCAAGCAATTCGCCTGACCCGGCTTTCTTTTGTGCCGAAATATCCCGGGGGAGTCCCGCAGGGACGGGGGTGACGGGTGTCAAAAGGTTTGAGACTCGGCGATTTTTCGGGCGTGTGAAATCAATGGGTTACAGGGGCGAGTGTCAAAAGGTTTGAGCTTTTCGGCACGAAATTTGCCATTTTCGCGGAAGCGCGAAAATTCTGGCGGCGAAAAATCAATGGGTTAGCGGATAAGGTGTGCGCATTTTTGCGCACACCGCACACCTTAAGACGAAAGGATTCTTGAGGCTTTATCCTGCGTAATTTCGACCAGCCGTTCCGTGCGACTTTGCTTCCAAAGCTCCAGGTCTTCTCTGGTCACACCGCGCTCAAGTAAGCGTCGGGCCTCTTCCATCGCTCGCTCGCCGATTTCGGCAGCCCATACATCGACGGAAAGACCCAACAGCTCCTCATTCTCATAGATCCCAGGGTATTGTTTCGAGAGCCGCCCCATCACCGCCTCAAAAATCGTGAGGCTAGCGGCGGTGGCAGACCTGTTGACGAGGAGTTCTGTGGGTGCACCTGAAGGGCCGCCTACACCAAACACCAGCCAATCCAGAGACACACCCAGCCCCTTTGACAGGGAGGAAAGCGCCTCTAAACCGGGCAAACTCGCCCCTTCGCGAGCCATGTACTTGTCAAGAGTTCGCTTGGGTATGCCCGTCCGGTAAGCCATCTCACTCACAGTCCAGCCCTTGGAGTCCCGCAAATGGCGTAGCCGAGTGCTGATATCCAACTCCATGCGTTGCTCCTCTTGGCGTTGCGCATAATTTGCGCATATCGTTACCCAAATTGGGCGCAAATAGCATGACCAAGATAGCAGACAACGCTCGGAAGGCGTTGATCGGAAAGTGGCAGGGTGCCAAAGCCGAGCAGTTGCGACGGAAAATCCAGATTGCTGCCGGGTTGGTGAAATGACCAGCATACCCGTTAGGAAGTTGCTCGGAGTTGCGGGAGTTCCCACGCACAGAAGCTCGGCTTCCCGTTGGTTCGATGTTCGCGAAATACCCACGCAGATCATAAGGGGAAATGGTGGTGATACCGAGGTCGTCGCTCTCTCCGACCTTCCCGCCGATGTTCGCCGTACCTACGAGCTTCGCGAGATCGAGGCGGCAGGCCTTCCCGCTGGCGTATACGATGATGCGGCGCATGAGCGCTTTGCTGGGGCTACGCCCGCCATGCAAGCCATTGCCCTGCGCAAGGCGGAAATTGCCCGGTTCCTGGTGAAGGCCGGAGCGGGCACCGCGTTCGGCCTTTCGGCCAGTCTGGCGCAGGCGGTGCGGCAACAGTTCGGGGCAGAAGGCACCGACCGCATGACCCTGCGGCGCATCCTTCGCACTGTCGAGGGTGTCGACCCTGTCAATTTCGCGCCGGCCCTGATGCCCGACTTTTCGCGCGGCGGACGACCGCAAGACAAGGTTTCGACCGAGGCATGGTCCTTCTTCATGACCACGATCCGCGATGCCGGGCCGCAATTCCCGCTCAAGCAGGCGTGGCGCGACGTCCGGGACGTGGCGCGCAAGCGGGGCTGGCAATGGCCGGCCTACAGGACCGTTCTTCGGCGCTGGGATGATCTGCCCGAGGCGCAGAAGCTGGTCGCGCGCTTCGGCCGCGACGCAGCGACAAGCCGCCTGACCATGCCGATCAAGCGGGACAAGACCACGCTCAAATCCTTGGAAGTCGTGTCGCTGGATGGGCGGACACAGGATTTCTGGGTGGATTTCGGCGACGGCAAGCCGGTGCGGCCGGTGATGCTGGCGCTGGTCGATACCGCCTCGAACTTCGTCCTGGGATACGAGATTGCGCAGTCGGAAAACGCGGTGGCGACGGCACGGCTGATCCGCAAGGTCTGCCAGGAGCATGGTATCTTCGACCGGCTCTATACGGACAACGGCTCGGCCTTTGCCGGGCATCTGGTGGCCGGTGGTGCCAAGTTCAAATGGCGGGGCAAGGGCCGAGGCCAACCCGGCGTGAAGCCACTGGGCGTTTGCTTCCACCTCGGGATCGATCTGACATTTGCGATTCCGAAGAACACGCGGGCGAAGATAGCGAAACGGACCTTTGCCGCCCTGTCGCGCGTGATCGACGACCGGCCGGAATTCAAGGGCGCCCACGCCGGCCATGCGCCTGGTGCCGTCCCCGGCCGACTCTGTTGCACCAAAGAGTTGATGGCCGGATTTCCCCCTTCCCCGGACAGATCTATCCCACGGCCTCTGTGACGGGGATGCCAAGCGCGGTGTAACGGTTCAGAATAGCGATACGGACCTGAAGCTCGGCGACCTGTCGGTCAAAGTCCCGTGCCATGAGGCGCTGACCCAGCAGTTTCACACAGTGCATCTTCGTCTCGACGCGGCTTCGGGGGTGGTATCCACTCCATCGTCGCCAGAGGGCACGACCGAGGTATTTCGATGCCCGCAGAGCCTCGTTTCGTGCGCCCGCGCCGGCGGCGACTGTCTTCCAGGGTTTGGCGTTCTTGCGGGGCGGAATGACAGCGTCGGCGCCGCGGTCAGCGATGGCATCGTGGCATTTGCGGGTGTCGTAGGCGCCGTCTGCTGTGACGCGGCCGATCTGCTCGTGCGCCGGGATCTGTTTGAGCAGGTCGGGTAACACCGGCGCATCGCCGATGTGGCTCCCTGTGATCTCCACCGCCCGAACCTCCAGCGTTTCCTCATCAATCCCCAGATGGATCTTGCGCCAGACGCGCCGTTTCGGGCCGCCATGCTTGCGGGCGTGCCACTCGCCTTCGCCCTCGACCTTGATGCCAGTGCTGTCGATCAGCAGGTGCAGCGGCCCCTTGGACCCGCGATACGGTATGTTCACAGCCAGGGTCTTCTGGCGACGGGACAGGGTGCTGAAGTCAGGCACCGTCCAGTCGAGACCAACCAACTGCAGCAGGCTCTCGACGAAACCAGTCGTCTGCCTGAGCGCCATGCCGAAGAGCACCTTCATCGAAAGACACGTCTGAATGGCGGCATCGCTGTAGGTCTGCTGGCGGCCACGCCTGCCTGTCGGCGCGGCATCCCAGCTCATCTCGGGGTCGAACCAGATCGTCAGCGAACCCCGGCGCTTGAGCGCTTCATTGTAGGCTGGCCAGTTCCGGGTTCTGTATGTCGGGGATGCGGGTCGGCTCATGCAGACCAGCTACCGTACGGGTTTCATCAGATGAATCCATGACAGGATTTGTGCAACAGTGCCGGTCAAGACCGTCTATTCCGAAGCCTATCTTGAGGCGCCGTCGCATAGCGATAAAATCGCCATGACGGTTCCCAGCGCCAGCCGCGACGAAACCTATGGCTGGCTCGGCATGTTCCCGAAACTGCGGGAATGGATCGGCCAGCGGCAGGTGAACAGCCTCAAGGCGCATGGGTTCACCATCACCAACCGCAGCTTCGAGAGCACGGTTTCCGTCAAGCGCGTCGACGTCGCGGATGATCGCCTTGGCGTCTTCAAGCCCTTCGTGTCGGAAATGGGTAGGACGGCGAAGCAGCATCCCGACGAACTGATTTTTGAATTGCTGAAATCCGGGTTCAATTCGGCCGGTTTCGACGGCAAGAACTTCTTTGCCGCCAATCACCCTGTCGAGATCGACGGCAAGGTGACCAACTTCAGCAACATCCAGACCGGCACCGCACCGGCATGGTTCCTGCTTGATACCAGCCGCGCCATTCGTCCGATCATTTTTCAGAAGCGCGAGGATTACGAGTTTCAGTCGCTTGACGACTCGAACTCGAAACACGTCTTCATGAACGACGAATATCTCTATGGTGTTCGGGCGCGCGTGAATGCCGGGTTCGGCCTGTGGCAGCTGGGCTTCGGCTCGAAGGCCGAGCTGAACTCTGGGAACTATGCCGCAGCACGGGCGGCAATGATGAACTTCAAGAGCGACGGCGGCCGAATTCTGGGGATTACCCCCACGGTGCTGGTGGTGCCGCCGCAGTTGGAAAGCGCCGCGCTCCATCTGCTGAACACCGAAATCATGGTCGGCGGCGGTTCCAATCCCTGGAAGGACACCGCCGAACTGATCGTCACGCCCTATGTCGCCGACTGATCCGGGAAAGGAAAGATCATGGTTGCCTTGACTTCTGACCGAAACACCCCGGAGCGCGTCGGCGATCTGCGCGCCGGCCTTGCGGCCGCCAACGTCCGCATCTTTGCCGGCGCGCTCATCATGCGGACAGCCGATGGGCATCTGGCGCCGGGCGCCACCGCGACCGGAGCGGTCGGTGCCGGCCGCGCTGACATTGCCGCCGACAATACCGGCGGCGCGGCGGGCGCCATCTCTGTGGACTGGCGCAAGGGCATCTTCCGCTTCAACAACCCGGCCGCCGCCGATCTGATTACCCTGGCCGATATCGGCAGGCCTTGTTTCATCGTCGATGACAACACCGTGGCACGGACCAATGGCAGCGCCACCCGCTCGCCCCCCGGGGTGGTCGAGGACGTCGATGCCATTGGCGTCTGGGTCCGCCTGGATGAAGCTCTGACGCGGGCGCTGGCATGAACGATCCCATCGAATTCGCCGTTGACCTGGCGCTGACCGCCGAAGGCCAAGCCCCCGAATGGGTGCACCTCTTGCCGCTCGGGCGTTTCGCGGCCCGCGACGGGCGGGTGTTCGACAACTCGGACCCCGAGGCACTGATTGCCACCTTCGGCGCACGGGCGGTCGATCTGCCGATCGACTATGAGCACCAGAACGACCGGCCCGAGGCCCGCCTGAACGGCCCGGTGCCCGCCGCCGGCTGGGTCAAGGAACTGATGCGCCGCGCGGATGGCATCTGGGGCCGCGTCGAATGGACCGCGCGCGCCCGCGAGATGATCGCCAACCGGGAATATCGCTATCTCAGCCCGGCGATCAAATACCTCAAGGCCGGCGGGAAGGTCACGATGATCAAGGGCGCGGGGCTGGTGCATTCGCCTGCGTTGCACCTGACTGCGCTTGCCGAGGAAAGCCAGGACGATAACCGGCCGAGCATCGCCGCCCAGGTCGTGGCCGAAGCTCTGGGGCTCGCGCCCGATGCCAGCGAAGCCGACATTCTGGACCTGCTGCAACGCTTGCGCGACATGCTCGGCCGAGTGACGGGGGCCAAAGGCGCCGTCGCGCAGCTGGCCGAGCTGGACGTGATCGCGCGCGGCCTCGGGCAGGAGAACCGGATGCCGCGCTATGCGGAGGGTGAACCCGACCCGGCCCGCTTCGTGCCGGCCGAGACGCTGCAAGCGGTCCTGACCGAGCGCAATGAGGCACAGGCCGTGTTACGCGAACAGAACGCAAAAACGCGGGTCGATGACGCTTTCGCGCGGGGCTATCTCTCGCCCGCCATGCGCGACTGGGCGATGGCCCTCTGCATGTCGGATCAGCCGAGCTTCGATCTGTTCATCGAGAAGTCGATCCCGCCGTTCGTTTATCTGTTCAAACCCGTTATCACATCGGCCATGCCGCCCGGCTTCGCGCAACATGGCGGCGCGGCGATCCGTTCGGCCGAGGAAATCGCCATTTGTGAGCAACTCGGCCTCAAGCCCGGATCGCTTCTGGATTGACCGGATCGGGCCGTGACGGGCGGCCCGTGCCTTCGGCGGTGTGCCTGATGCGCCGCCGAAACCCTGCGCTCCGGTCGCGCCCCCTCCTGGGTGGCCGGAGCGCAGATCCACCGCGAAAGAACCGACATGACGCAAAACGCCAGTTCAACGCCTGATGAAGCCCTGTTGCAGCATGTGGCGGCGCATCGTCCGGGCCGGCCCGGAAAGATCGCCCTGGACCCGGAATTGCGCGCCTTCATCGAAGCGCGACTTTCGCACATGACCTTTGCCGAGATCGAGGCTGCGGTGGCGGCGCAGTTCCCGCCCGACCGCCGCACCAGCCTCAGCGCAATCCATCGCTGGTGGCAGCGAATGCAGCGGGACAAGACGTGAACCCGGACAACCGCCCGCCGCCGCCGCACCCCACGGCGCAGGTCGCGCCTTTCGTCCAGGTTCTTGGGCTTGAAGATGCGATTCGCTTCATCCTCGCCTTCGGTGGCGCCGAGCTTTACATCGGCAAGAACCCTCGCGACACCAACGAGCTGGTGCAGATGTTCGGGCGCGAGTCTGTCGAGGCGCTGGCGAGCCTCGCCACGCTGCCCCGTCGTATTCCCCTGGCGAAGCCATGGCTTGCCGCCCATTTCCATGCGCAGGGTCTGTCCATCGCCCAGATCGCCTGCAAGCTGCACATCTCCGATATCTCGGTCCGCACCTATCTGCGCCGCGAGGCCGAGAACCGCGAGCGACTGCGCGCTGATGCGGAGCGCCGCGCCAGAAAGAGGACGTGAAGCATGATTGAAGTCGAGTTCAACGATGCGGTTATCCGTCGTGCGTTTAAGGAGATAGAGGGCGTTTACCGACACTTCAGGCCTGATGAACGACCTTGGCGATTCGCTGCTTGCCTCAACGACAAAGCGATTCAAGGCTGGCGTGACGCCGGAGGAACCGCTTTCGCGCTGCGGTCGCCCGTGACGCTTGGGCACTACGACAAGGCAGGCGAGCACTACGGTAAGAAGCCGCTGTGGCGTCATGGTGACCTTTACGGCAAGATCCACATGCAGGCCGAAATGGACGCCGCGACGATTGGGTCAAACGCCATTCAGGCGGCGATGATGCAATTCGGCGGCCGCAAGGCCGAGCATCCGAACCTCTGGGGTGACATTCCCGCCCGGCCCTTCATCGGCCTGTCAGACGAAGATCGCAGCGACGTGTTGGAAATCATCGACGAGTGTTTGCAGCGCGCTGCGGGCTCGCCCGGGTAGTGCCGCAGCCACATTCGCAACATCTCCCGGACTATTGTTTGTAATCGGTTATTGTCAGCTATTCCCACGAAAAACAGGCTCAAACCTTTTGACACCGTAGATCAGAGGTTTTGACACATGACAGGGGGCAGCGCCCCCGCTACCGCATCCGCCGCGTGATCCGCGCCGCCTGACGCGCCCGCTTCACCGCCTCCCGCGCCGCCTTCTCGCGGCTTCTCTGCTGCGGGGTCTGCCGCTCGCCGGGTTTCGGCGCGTTCATCCGGCGAATGCCCCAGTTCAGCAGGCGATTCGAAACCATCCGCGTCAGCATGGTGACAAGCTGGTTCATGTTCATGGCGCTATGCCTTGCTTTCATTCATCTTCGAACAGGTCGCCGGGCAGGGCCTCGGGCTCGTCCGCATCGGCATCCTCGTCCCGGAACAGCGTTGGCGCAAGTGGGCCCACAGGCCGCGATTCCAGCAGCCCGGCCGCGCGCAGCTCGGCCAGCCCCGGCAGGTCGCGGGCGCTTTCCAGCCCGAAATGGTCCAGAAACGTCTCGGTCACCACGAAGGTCACCGGCCGGCCCGGGGTCTGCCGGCGGCGGCCGATGCGGACCCATTCCAGCTCGATCAACTGGTCCAGCGTGCCCTTGCTGACGGCAACGCCGCGAATCTCCTCGATCTCGGCGCGGGTGACGGGCTGGTGATAGGCGATGATCGCCAGGGTCTCGGTCGCGGCGCGCGACAGGCGCCGGCTCTCGACCATGCTGTCCTGCATCAGGAAACCCAGGTCGGCGGCGGTGCGAAAGGCCCAGGCCTCGCCCACCCGCACCAGTTCGACCCCCCGCCCCCGATAGCGTGCGCGCAGGCCCTGCAGAGCCTCGGCCGGGTCGCAGCCCGTCGGCAGTCGGGCGGCGATCTCCCGCAGACTCATGGGCTCGGCCGAGGCGAACAGCACCGCCTCGACCATGCGCTCCTGTTCCGGCAGCGGCGGCGGCGGAAAGCGCTGCGGGTCGGGGATCTCGTCGGTCATTCCGGACGCCTGCGGATGGTGATGGGCGCGAAGCTTCCGGCCTGGCTGATCTCCAGCCGCCCCTGCCGCGCCAGTTCCAGCGTGGCGGCAAAGGTGGCGGCAGTGGCCGACCGGCGGCGGCCAGGCTCCGCGTCCCAGCCCTCGGGCAGGAAGGTGGCAAGCGCGGTCCAGTCGCCGGCAAAGCCGATCAGCCCGCGCAGCCGGTCTAGCGCCTGCTCCATGGTGAAGATGTCGCGGCGGTCGAAGGCATAGGGTCGGAACTCGTCGCGGGTGCGCAACCGGGCATAGGCGCGCATCAGGTCGATCAGCCCGGCCTGCCAGGCGACCTGGCGCTGCCGCGTCACCACCTCGGGCGCGCCGCGGGCAAAGCGGTCCTGCCCCAGCCGGTGGCGGGCCATCAGGCTGGCCGCGGCCTCGCGCATCGCCTGCAACCGTTCAAGCTGGAAGGCCAGATGCGCGGCCATGTCCTCGGCGCTCGGCCCCTCGGCCTCGGGATCGGGCGGCAGCAGCAGGCGCGATTTCAGGAAGGCGAGCCAGGCCGCCATGACCAGGTAATCCGCCGCCAGCTCGATGCGCAGCGCCCGGGCCTGATCGACGAAGGCCAGATACTGGTCGGCCAGCTCCAGCACCGAAATCCGCATCAGGTCCACCTTCTGCGTGCGCGACAGCGTCAGCAGCAGGTCCAGCGGCCCCTCGAAGCCCGAGACATCGACGACCAGCACCTCCTCGGCCCGGCGCTCGGCCACGGGCTGCGGCTCCAGCCCCGGCAGCGGCAGCGGCGGGGCCGGATCAGGCACCGGCGTCAGATAGGGAACCCTGGTCATGCGGGCAGAATCGGCGATGGCGCGGGGCTAGTCAACCGATCAGGCCGCAAGCCCGCCAAGCGCCGCCAGTTCGGCGCGCAGCCCGGCGATGTCGCGGTCGGCCGGCGCCCGGCGCAGCGCCAGCGCCGCCCGGCCGCGGTCCTCGGCCCGGGGCGTCATCGGGCCGGCGGCGGCGACGATGGCTTCCATCTGCGGCAGGGTCTCGTTGCAGGACAGCACCAGGTCGCAGCCGGCGGCGATGCTGGCCGCGGCACGCTCGGCCAGGCTGCCCGAGAGCGCCTGCATGCCGATGTCGTCGGACATCAGCAGCCCGTCGAAGCCGATGCGCTCGCGGATCAGCGCGATGACCGGGGCCGAGGCGGTGGCCGGCGCCTGGTCGATGGCGGTAAAGCGGATATGCGCGGTCATCGCCATCGGCAGGTCCGAGAGCGCCCGGAAGGGGGCGAAATCGCCGGCCTCCAAGTCCGCCAGCGACGCCTCCACCACCGGCAGGTCCTTGTGGCTGTCCACCTGCGCCCGGCCATGGCCCGGCATGTGCTTGATCACCGGCAGCACCCCCGCCGCCAGCATGGCATCGGCCGCCGCCCGGCCCAGCCGGGTGACCGTGGCGGCATCCGTGCCCAGGCAGCGGTTGCGCAGAAACGGGTGGGTCTCGGGACGGGCGATGTCCAGCACCGGGGCGCAATCGGCGTCGATGCCGACCGCGCGCAGCTCTTGCGCCAGCAGGTGATGGTGCAGCCAGACCGCGCGCTCGCCGCGTCCGGCCTGGTCCAGCGGCGCCGGCCAGTCGGTCCAATGCGGCGCGCGCATGCGCTGGACGCGGCCGCCCTCCTGGTCGATCAGCACCGGCGCGTCGCGACCGACCGCCTCGCGCAGATCGGCGGTCAGCCGACGCAGGCGGTCCGGCGTCTCGACATTGCGCCCGAACAGGATGAAGCCCCAAGGGTCGGCGTCGCGGAAGAAATCGCGCTCGGCCCGGCTCAGGTCCGGGCCGGCGATGCCGCCGAGAATGGTGGCCGAGGGCATTACTTCGCCGTGGCCGGGATGCAATCCACCCCTTCGGCGATCAGCGCGGCGCAGAAGCGACGGGCCTCGTCCTTCGAGGCGAAGCCGCTGGCGCGCAGCCGCCAGAAGCTGCGGCCATTCGCCTTGTGCTCCTGCACGACCATGCCCTTGCCGGCGAAAAGCGCGCCGAACTTGCCCGAGACGCGATTCCATTCGCCGCGCGCCAGCTTGTCGCTGTCGAAGGCGCCGATCTGCACCAGCGAGGCGCCCGAGGCGACCTTGGCGGGTTCCGGCGCGGGCGCAGGCGCCGGCGTCGCCTCGGGACGCGCCTCGACGGCCGCAGATGCCGCAGGCGCCGGGGCGGCGTCGCTGGCGACGGTCTGGGCCGCGGCGACGCGGCGCGGACGCGGCGCGGGGCGCGGCGATTGCGCGATGGCGCCCGGGTCGGCCGCGGCCTCGGCCAGGGCATTGCTGATCGCGACGTCGCGGGTTTCGTTCCCGGCCAAGTCGGTCACCGCCTCGTTCACCGGCGCCTCAGTGGCGGGCGCGTCCGAGATCACGGCATTCGCGACCGCATCCGGTTCCTCGCTGGATTCGCCGTCGGGCCGAGCGATGACGCGGGGCGTGTCGTCGATCAGCGGCAGTTCGACCTCATGCGAGGGCGTCTGCGCCACGGCGCCAAGCGCGCCCATGGCCACGTCCTGGGCATCCAGCGGCGTGGCGCCGGGGGCGATGGCCACGCGATCGACGCGGCCGGGCTCGGCGCCGGCGGCGACCGAGTTCACGGCCAGGCCGGTACGGTCGGTCAACTCGCCGCCGGGATCGTCGGGCGCGGTGCGGGCCTCGCCCTCGACCGCGCGGATCACCGGCACGCCGGAAACGTCGCGCACCACCAGCTTGAAGCCCCAGACCGCCAGGATCACGATCAGCCCGACCGAGACCAGCGCGCCCAGGTAATGCGTCAGCCGCGAGAGCCGGCCCACGAACGAGGGCGATTCGGCCAGCGGCGCGGCATGGGCGTCGTCATATTGCTGGTCGTCCCAGGCCTCTTCGGTCCAGTCCTGGTCCTGGCCATAGGGATATTCATGCGCCAGCCGCTGCGGCTGCGACCCGTCAAACCCGCCCGAGGAGCGGAAATCTACCACCGTCATTCCTGCCTGCCTGCCGGTTGCTCCGACGCTGCTCGTTTATCTGCTCGATCCCCGGCGGGGCGCCTTTGTCAGCGCATTTCCTTGGCCGGAGTCACCCCCAAGATACCAAGACCGGCCGAAATGACAACGCCGACGGCACGGGCCAGCGCGATTTTCGCCGCCGTGGCCCCGGAATCGCCCTCCTGCACGAAGCGCAGGGCGGGTTCGTCATTGCCGCGGTTCCAGAGCGAATGCAGCTCCGAGGCGATATCGTAAAGGAAGAAGGCCACCCGATGCGGTTCGTGCGCGCGGGCGGCGATCTCCAGCATGCGTGGCCATTCTGCAACTTTCCGCGCCAGATCCAGCTCGGCCGGATGCGACAGCAGCGACAGATCGGCCGCCGCCAGCGCCGCGTCCGAGGTGTCGACGCCCATGGAGGCCGCCCGATTCAGCACCGAATTCACCCGCGCGCTGGCATATTGCACGTACCAGACCGGGTTGTCCTTGGACTGTTCCAGCACCCGCGCAAAGTCGAAATCCAGCGCCGCGTCGTTCTTGCGCGTCAGCATGTGAAAGCGGGTCACGTCCGGGCCAGCCTGCTCGACCACGTCGCGCAGGGTGACGAAGGTGCCGGCGCGCTTGGACATCTTGAAGGGCTCGCCGTTCTTGAACAGCTTGACCAGCTGAATCAGCTTGACGTCCAGCGGCACGCGGCCGTTGGACAACGCCGAGACGGCCGCCGTCATACGCTTGACATAGCCGCCGTGGTCGGCGCCGAAGACGTCGATCAGCTCGTCGAAGCCGCGGTCGATCTTGTCCCAGTGATAGGCGATGTCGGGGGCGAAATAGGTCCAGCTGCCGTCCGATTTCTTTACCGGCCGGTCCACGTCGTCGCCATGCGCGGTCGAGCGGAACAGCGTCTGTTCGCGCGGCTCCCAATCGTCCGGGGTCTTGCCCTTGGGCGGCTCCAGCACGCCCTCGTAGATCAGCCCGGCCCGGCGCAGCCGGTCGATGGCGGCCTCGATCCGGCCGGTGCCATAAAGCGCCTTCTCGCTGGAAAAGACGTCCATATGCACGTTGAGCAGCGCGAGGTCCTGGCGGATCATGCCCATCATCGCCTCGGTGGCGAATTCGCGCACCTCGGCCAGCCAGTCGTCCTCGGGGCGGTCGAGCAGGCTGTCGCCGTATTTCGCCTTCAAGGCCTCGCCCACCGGGATCAGGTAGTCGCCGGGATAAAGCCCCTCGCGGATCTCGGGCTCCAGCCCGTTGGCCTCGCGGTAGCGTTCATAGGCGGAACGCGCCAGCACATCGACCTGGGCGCCGCCGTCGTTGATATAGTATTCGCGGGTGACCTCGTGGCCGGAAAAGGCCAGCAGCGCCGCCAGCGCGTCGCCGAAGACCGCGCCGCGGGCATGGCCGACATGCATCGGCCCGGTCGGGTTGGCGCTGACGAACTCCACGTTGACCTTGCGGCCCCGGCCGATGCCGGACCGGCCGTAATCCGCGCCCTCGGTCAGGGCGGCCCGGACCACGCCCTGCCACTCGCCGGGGGCCAGCCGCAGGTTCAGAAAGCCCGGCCCCGCCACCTCGGCCGAGAGAATGCGCGGATCGGCCGCCAGACGGGCGGCCAGGGTCTCGGCGATGTCGCGGGGTTTCTTGCCGGCGGGCTTGGACAGCACCATCGCCGCATTGGTCGCCATGTCGCCATGTGCGGCGTCCCGCGGCGGCTCGACCGTCACATTGGCGGTGTCGAGTCCCGCGGGCAGCTCGCCCGCCCGTTCCATCTGCGCCAGCGCATCCAGCACCAGCGCGCGAATATCCGAGAAAAGGTTCATGGCTTCCATCCGTGTGATCGCTGCGGGATAGCCCCTGCCCCATGGGGCCGTCAACCGGGGCTCAGGGGCCCGCAAACCGGCGATGTCGCACGAAAAGCCGGCATCAGATTGACGCAGCCCGGGTTTTCCGCTAGGCCCGCGCTGTCTGCATCCGGCAGGCAAGGCGAGGGGCGTGCGGAAATTGCGTCCTGAACCGCCGCGCGACCCCTGCAACCGCTCGGGTCCGGCGAAGGACGCAAGCACGGCGCGGATTGATTCCGCGCATGGATTTACGAAAGCCCTGAATGACCAAATTCTCTGATCTGAAGCTGGACCCCAAGGTTCTGAAAGCCGTCTCCGAGGCCGGGTACGAAACCCCGACCCCGATCCAGGCGGGGGCGATTCCCCCGGCGCTGGAAGGCCGCGACGTGCTGGGCATCGCCCAGACCGGCACCGGCAAGACCGCCAGCTTCACCCTGCCGATGATCACCCTTCTGGGCCGCGGCCGCGCCCGCGCCCGGATGCCGCGTTCGCTGGTGCTGTGCCCCACGCGCGAACTGGCCGCCCAGGTGGCCGAGAACTTCGACATCTATGCCAAGCACACCCGGCTGACCAAGGCGCTGCTGATCGGCGGCGTGTCCTTCGGCGAACAGGACAAGCTGATCGACCGCGGCGTCGACGTGCTGATCGCGACCCCGGGCCGGCTTCTGGACCATTTCGAGCGCGGCAAGCTGCTTCTGACCGGCGTCCAGATCATGGTCGTGGACGAGGCCGACCGCATGCTCGACATGGGCTTCATCCCCGACATCGAGCGCATCTTCCAGTTGACGCCCTTCACCCGGCAGACACTGTTCTTCTCGGCCACCATGGCGCCCGAGATCGAGCGCATCACCGACACCTTCCTGCATTCGCCCGAACGCATCGAGGTCGCGCGCCAGGCCACAACCAGCGAAACGATCACCCAGAAGCTGGTCGAGATCACCCCGACCCGCCGCGACCAGGCCGCCAAGCAGAAGCGCGAGCTTCTTCGCGCCCTGATCCTGGCCGAGGGCGAGGGCCTGAAGAACGCCATCATCTTCTGCAACCGCAAGACCGACGTGGATATCGTCGCCAAGTCGCTGAAGGCGCATGGCTTCGACGCCTCGCCGATCCACGGCGACCTGGACCAGCGCCACCGCATGGCGACGCTGGACGGCTTCCGCGACGGCACGCTGCGCTTCCTCGTCGCCTCGGACGTGGCGGCGCGGGGGCTCGACATTCCGGCGGTCAGCCATGTCATCAACTTCGACCTGCCGAGCCATGCCGAGGATTACGTCCACCGCATCGGCCGCACCGGCCGCGCCGGGCGCGAGGGCACCGCGATCTCGATCGGCACCCCCGCGGACGAGAAATACCTGACCGCCATCGAATCGCTGGTCAAGCAGAGCCTGCCCCGCGCGCCCCTGCCCGAGGGCTTCACCCTGTCGGCCGCCGCCCAGGACGCCCCGCGGCCGGGCCGCGAAAGCAACACCCGGCGCGAGCGCGGCCGGGATCGGGACCGTGATCGGGATCGCGGCGAACGCCGCGGCCGCCGCGACGACAGCGAACAGCGCGCCGCCGCGCCGGAGCCCCGCGCCGAGGCGCCCGCCCAGGCCGAGCGCCGCCAAGATCGGCCCGCGCGCGAGGAGCGCCGCGAAGACCGGCGCGACGACCGCCGGGGCGAGCGCGGCGGCCACGACCGCCACGAGCGTCGCGATGACCGCCGCACCGACCGCCATCCGGTCATGGGCATGGGCGAGCACATGCCCGAGTTCATGACCCGCACCTTCCGCCCCGGCTTCCTTGAGCCGGCCGAGGAAACCCCGGTCGTCGAGGCCGAGGATCTGGCTCCGGCGCTGCCCGAAACCGCCGCCGTAACCGAGGCCGCGCCGACTCCGGCAACCGAGGCTCCTGCGCCGGCCGAAAAACCCAAGCGCAGCCGCAGCCGCAAGGCCAAGCCCGCGCCGGAAGCGGCCCCCGAAGCCGCCGCCGAACCGGCCCCTGCCGAGGAAGCGCCCGAGCCCGTGACCGAGGCGACACCTGAGGCCTTGCCCCAGGCCGCAGCCGAGGCCCCGACCGAAGCGGCGACGCCGGAAAAACCGGTCCGCAAGCGCAAGCCGCGCGCCACCAAGGCCAAGGCCGCCACGGTCGAGCCGGAAACTGCCGCCGAAGCTTCGGACAGCGCCGACGCCTCACCCGCGGCCGAAGAGCCTGCCGCAGCCGCCGAGAAGCCGGCCAGGAAGCCCGCGAAGCCGCGCGCACCGCGCAAGTCCCGCGCCAAGGCCCAGCCCGATGCGCCGGCCGAGACCGCGCCTGAAACCGAGGCCCCGCAAGCCGAAACCGTCCCCAGCCCGGACGACACGGCGGCCGACGCCTGAGGCGCACCATGGCGGCGGCAGCCATGCCGACCCCCGCAAGACCGGGGCGTCCCTCCTGGGCGGCGCTCGCGCTCGACCTGATCCTGGGCGCCGCCGCGGCGCTGGGACAGGCGCCCTGGGGCCTCTGGCCGCTGACCGTGCTGGCCTTGGCCGCGCTCTGCTGGCGCATCGCCCGCGCCGCCGGCCCGCGGCCCGCCGCCTGGCACGCCTTCGCGGCCGGTCTTGGCCATTTCGCGCTGGCCATGTCCTGGATCGTCGAACCCTTCCTGGTCGAACCCGAGATCTATGGCTGGATGGCCCCCTTCGCCCTGGCGCTGATGGCGGCCGGCGCGGCGCTGTTCTGGACCCTGCCCGCCTGGGCCGCGACCCGATTCACCCCGGGCTTTCCCCGACAGGGGCTGGTCTTTGCGGCGCTGATCGTGCTTTCGGACTGGCTGCGCGGCTGGATCTTCACCGGCCTGCCCTGGACGCTGACCGGCCATATCTGGATCGGCACCCCGGCCGCGCAACTGGCGGCGACATTCGGCGCCATCGGCCTTTCCGGCCTGACCATGCTGGCGGCAGCGCTGCCGCTCGCCTTCTGGCACGGCCCCGCGCGGCAGCTGCGCAGAGCCGTGCCGGGCACCATACTGTCGGCACTCGTCATCGCAACCGCCTTCAGCGCCGGCATGGCGCGGCTTGTGCGCCCGCTGCCTCCCGACACCGCCATTCAGCTGCGCCTGATCCAGCCCAATGCCACCCAGGCGCTGAAATGGGATCCCTATTGGTCCGAGGTGTTCTTCCGCCGCCTGCTGGACCTTTCCGCCGTCCGCGACCCCGGCCGCCCGGCGCCCGACGCGGTGATCTGGCCGGAAACGGCGGTGAACTTCCTACTCGACCAGTCCGGCACCGCCCCGCAGGAGATCGCCGGTTTCGCCGGCGCGCCGGTGATCCTGGGCATCCAGCGCAGCGAGGGCAGCCGCTATTTCAACAGCCTGACCGAGTTCTCGGTACGCGGCATCGGCCCGGTCTACGACAAGTTCCACCTGGTGCCTTTCGGCGAATACACGCCTTGGGGCGACTTGATGGCGCGCTTCGGCGTTCGCGCCTTTGCCGCGCAGCACGGTTTCGGCTATTCCGCCGGTCCCGGCCCGCGGCTTCTCGACCTGCCCGGCCTGCCCCGGATGCAGCCGCTGATCTGCTACGAGGCGATCTTCTCGCGCCACTTGATCGCGGGCGAGACGCGGCCGGCCTGGCTGTTGCAGGTCACGAACGACGCCTGGTTCGGCGCGCTTTCCGGGCCCTGGCAGCACCTGGCGCAGGCGCGGCTGCGCGCCATCGAATCCGGGCTGCCGCTGATGCGCGCGGCGAATACCGGCGTCTCGGCGGTGATCGACGCCCGAGGCGGCTTGCGCGCCACGCTGGGGCTGAACCTCGCCGGCCGCATCGACGCGGCGCTGCCCGGCGCGCTACCGCCGACGCCCTGGACGCGCTGGGGCGACGGCCCGGCGCTGGCCCTGGTGCTGGCAGCCCTGGCCTTGGCCGCGCGGCGGCGTTATCAGCACGGTTGACGGCAACCGGCGGGTAAACTATCGCTGTGCGTTGACCGTCACAACGGCTTCCTGGCGTGGCGGCGTCATTCAACGGAGCACCTCCATGGCCAGACAGAATTATGTGTTCACCTCGGAATCCGTATCCGAGGGGCATCCCGACAAATTGTGCGACCAGATCTCCGACGCGGTGCTGGACGCGCTCCTGGCCGAGGATCCGGCCGCCCGCGTCGCCTGCGAGACCTTCGCCACCACCGGCACCGTGGTCATCGGCGGCGAGATCGGCCTGACCGACCAGAAGAAGCTGGGCGAATACATGGGCCGGGTGACGCAGATCGCCCGCGACACCATCCACGACATCGGCTACGAGCAGGAAAAGTTCCACTGGAACACCTGCCACGTCCACAACTACCTGCACGAGCAATCGGCCCATATCAGCCAGGGCGTCGACCGCGACGGCGCCGGCGACCAGGGTATCATGTTCGGCTATGCCGTGGACGAGACGCCCGAGCTGATGCCGGCGCCGATCCAATACGCCCATGCCATCCTGCGCCGGCTGGCCGAGGCCCGCAAATCCGGCGCCGAGCCGATGCTGGGCCCGGACGCGAAATCGCAGCTGTCGCTGCGCTACGAAAACGGCAAGCCGGTCGAGGTGACCAGCCTGGTGCTCTCGCACCAGCACAAGGACGAGGCGCAGAGCTCGGACGACATCCGCGCCATCGTCGAGCCCTATATCCGCGAGGTGCTGCCCGCCGACTGGCTGACCGAGCGCACCGAATGGTGGGTGAACCCGACCGGCACCTTCGTCATCGGCGGCCCCGATGGCGACGCCGGCCTGACCGGGCGCAAGATCATCGTCGACACCTACGGCGGCGCGGCCCCGCATGGCGGCGGCGCGTTCTCGGGCAAGGATCCGACCAAGGTCGACCGCTCGGCCGCCTATGCCGCGCGCTACCTGGCCAAGAACGTGGTGGCGGCCGGTCTGGCGAAACGCTGCGTGATCCAGCTCTCCTATGCCATCGGCGTGGCGAAACCGCTGTCGATCTATGCCGACACCTTCGGCACCTCGGAAGTCCCCGAGGCCGAGATCGAACGCGCCATCGCCCGCGCCATGGATCTGACCCCGCGCGGCATCCGCGAGCATCTGGAGCTATGCCGGCCGATCTATCGTCGCACCGCGGCCTATGGTCATTTCGGCCGCGCGCCCGAAGCCGATGGCGGGTTCTCCTGGGAACGCACCGACTTGGCCGAGGCGCTGAAACGCGAGGTCTAAGGTTGGCAGAAGGGGGCTTTGCCCCCGCGCGTTCCGCGCTCCCCCAGGATATTTGGACACAAAAGAACGCGATGCCCGTCCGGCGCCAAGGCTTCGCATGTTTCTTTTGTGCTTAAATATCCTGCGGGGGTCCGGGGGCGCAAAGCCCCCGGCGCGGCAGATGCGGAAGGGCTTAGTCCTTGAAGCTGCGGCTGTCCTTGATCTGATCCCAGGCCCAGACCACCTCCTGCAGGCGATCCTCGTCCGAGCGGTCGCCGCCATTCATGTCGGGGTGAAGATCCTTAACCAGGGACTTGTATTGCTTGCGAATTTCGCTCCGCGTCCATGTATCGCGGGCCTCGAGGATCTCCAGCGCCTTGCGTTCCGTCGGCGGCAGCTTGCGGCTGGCGGTCTTGCGCGCCTCGGGGTTGGTGCCGTTCGCGCCCAGGATCTCCAGCGGATCGTCGATGCCGTGGCGCGCCCATTTCTGTTCCTGGGCCGCTTTGCCGAAGGGCTTGGTCGGCCGTTCCCAGACCGTGGCATTGTTGAGGAACTCCTGGAACTCGGCCTCGGACTGGCCCTGGAAATAGTTCCAGTTCAGGTTGTATTCGCGGACGTGCTCCTTGCAGAACCAATAGTAGTCGTCCAGTGCCCGCGGCGATTTCGGCGCCCGGTACTGGCCCGGCTCGTTGCAGCCCTCCTTGTCGCAGATTCGGCGCGAGGTCTCGAAGGCACCGGACATGCCGCGCCGGCCCTTTGAGCGCTTCTTCTTGTCGGAAGCGGCGGAAATGTCGAAGCCGAACGGGTCGCTGTTGCTCATCTGACTGCCTTGTCCTCAACGGGACAGGCAGTTTAGGCTATTTCGCGGGACATGAAAGGGGTGAAGCGGATGATTGCCGACGAGATGCGCGAGAAGCTGGCGGGGCTTTCCCCGACACGACTGGAAATCCTCGACGAAAGCGAAAACCATCGCGGCCACGGCGGCTGGCGCGAGGGCGGCGAGACGCATTTCCGCATCCGCATGACCAGCCCGCAATTCGTTGGCCTGGGCCATGTCGCCCGTCACCGCCTGGTGCATCGCACCCTGGGCGACATCGTGCCGCGCATCCATGCCCTGGCGCTGGAACTGGCGGAAAGCTGAACCGTTAGCGCGCGCAGGCTTGCCCGGTGGCGGCGGCGCGCGTAGAAGCCCACGAGATCGGAAACACAAGGATTTTGCGCATGACCTCGCCCAAGGATTTCAATGACCGCATGTTGTCCCTGGGTCTCGCCCGCGTCAGCGAGGCGGCCGCCCATGCCTCGGCCCGGCTGATCGGCCGCGGCGACGAGAAGGCGGCCGACCAGGCAGCCGTCAACGCCATGCGCGAGCAGCTGAACATGCTGGACATCAAGGGCGTCGTCGTCATCGGCGAGGGCGAGCGCGACGAGGCGCCGATGCTCTATATCGGCGAGGAGGTCGGCACCGGCCAGGGCCCCGAGGTGGACATCGCCTTGGACCCGCTGGAAGGCACCACGCTGACCGCCAAGGACATGCCGAACGCGCTGACCGTCATCGCCATGGCGCCGCGCGGCACCCTGCTGCATGCGCCTGACGTCTATATGGAAAAGCTCGCCATCGGCCCCGGCTATGCCAAGGACGTGGTCAGCCTGGACATGGCGCCGGCCGAGCGGGTGCGGGCGCTGGCCAAGGCGCGCGGCGTCGAGGACGGCGACATCACCGTCTGCATCCTGGAACGTCCGCGCCATGAGGACCTGATCGCCGAGGTCCGTTCGACCGGCGCCGCGATCCGGCTGATCACCGACGGCGACGTGGCCGGGGTGATCCACTGCGCCGAGGCCGAACTGACCGGCATCGACATGTACATGGGCTCGGGCGGCGCCCCCGAGGGCGTGCTGGCGGCCAGCGCGCTGAAATGCATGGGCGGGCAGATGTGGGGCAAGCTGCTGTTCCGCAACGAGGACGAGAAGGGCCGCGCCAAGAAGGCCGGGATCACCGACCTGGACCGCATCTATTCGCGCGACGAGCTGGTGACCGGCGACGTGATCTTTGCCGCCACCGGCGTCACCAACGGCTCGATCGTGGCCGGGGTCAAGCGCGAGCCGGGCTACCTGACCACGGAAACCATCCTGATGCGCTCGAAGACCGGTTCGGTGCGGCGCATGATCTATCGCAACCCGATCAAGTAAGCGGGCGGCATCTTGATCCGCGGGCGGTCATGGGGGATGAAACCCGCATGACCGCTTTTTCATCTTCCGCCTTCCTTTCCGTCACCGCTTCGCTGACCGGCCGCCTGTGGCGCGGTCCCGACGCCGCCCTGGAACGCGCCGCCGAGGCGCTGGCGCAGGACAGCCGCCTGCCGCTGCCCGTCAGCCGGGTGCTGGCGGCACGCGGCGTTCCCGCGCATGAGGCGCCGCTCTATCTCGACCCCAAGCTGCGCGATCTGCTGCCCGATCCCTCGGGGCTGCGGGACATGGACAAGGCCGCCGAGCGGCTGGTCGCTGCGGTGCTGGCCGGCCAGCGCATCGCCGTATTTGCCGATTACGACGTGGACGGCGGCGCCTCGGCCGCGATCCTGCTGGACTGGCTGCGCCGGCAGGGCCGCGACGCCACGCTCTATATCCCCGACCGCATCGACGAGGGCTATGGTCCCAATGCCCCGGCCATCTCGGCGCTGTCGCGCGACCACGACCTGATCGTCTGCGTCGACTGCGGCACGCTGAGCCATGACGCGCTGGCCGCCGCCACCTGCGACGTGATCGTGCTGGACCACCACCAGGGGGCCGAGACCCTGCCCCCGGTGCTGGCGGTGGTGAATCCGAATCGCGCCGACGAGGACGGCAGCCTGGGCCATCTCTGCGCCGCCGGCGTGGTCTTTCTGACCCTGGTGCGCTGCAACAGCCTGCTGCGCCGGGACGGGCATCCGCAGCCCGACCTGATCCCGCTGCTGGACCTGGTGGCGCTGGCGACGGTGGCCGACGTGGCGCCGCTGGTCGGCGTGAACCGCGCCTTCGTGCGCCAGGGGCTTCTGGTCATGGCCCGGCGCGCGCGTCCCGGCCTGGTGGCGCTCGCGGATGTGGCGCGGCTCGATTCGGCGCCGAGCGCCTTTCACCTGGGATTCGTTCTGGGCCCGCGCATCAATGCCGGCGGCCGGGTCGGCCGCGCCGATCTGGGGGCGCTGTGCCTGTCCTGCGGCGACGGCCGCGAAGCCGAGCGGCTGGCAACGGAACTGGACGCTCTGAACCGCGACCGCCGCGCCATCGAGGCCGCCGTGCGCGACGAGGCGCTGGCCCAGGTCGAGGCGCGGGCGCAGGCCGGGACCGGCGACGGCCTGGTCGCCTGGGCCGCGGGCGAGGGTTGGCATCCGGGCGTTGTCGGCATCGTCGCCGCGCGCATCAAGGAAGCGACCGGCATGCCCTCGGTGGTGATCGGGGTCGAAGGCGGCATCGGCAAGGGCTCGGCACGCTCGGTGCCCGGCGTCGATCTGGGCCGCGCCATCCAGCGCCTTGCCGCCGAGGGGCTGCTGCTGAAGGGTGGCGGGCATGCCATGGCGGCGGGGCTGACCGTCGAAGAGGCCCGCATCCCCGACGCCATGGCCCGCCTGTCGCAGCTTCTTGCCCGCGAGATGGCCGAGCGCACCGGCGCCGGAGAATTGCGCATCTCGGGCCTTCTGGATCCCGCCGGCGCCACGGTCGAGCTGATGCAGATGCTGGAGCGCGCCGGCCCGTTCGGTCAGGCCGCACCGGCGCCGCGCTTCGCCTTCGCCGGGCAGGTGATCGACAGCGCCGGAACCATGGGCGACAGCCACCTGCGTCTGCGCTTTCGCAGCCCCGGCAGCCCGGTGATCGAGGCCGTCGCCTGGGGCGCGATGACCAGCCCGCTGGGCCCCGCCCTGCTGGGTGCCAAAGGCCGCCGCTTCCACCTGGCCGGCCGGCTGGAACTGTCGCAATGGGGCGGGCGCGAGCGGGTGCGGCTGCGCCTGGACGATGCCGCGCCAGCCGGCTGAAGGATGCCGAAAAAACTTGCGGCAACGGTGACTTTTCCGCTTGCAGCCCTCCGGCGCAGGGCCTAAATACCGCTCCACGCCGCAGGGCACAGCGCCCGGCGGAAACAGAAAGTGGCCCGTTCGTCTATCGGTTAGGACGTCAGGTTTTCAACCTGAAAAGAGGGGTTCGACTCCCCTACGGGCTGCCACTTCTCCCTTTCCACAGTCATTTTTGTACGCTCTCGGGCCCGTGCGATTTTGTGCATCTTCCGGCTGCAATGACCGTAGGTAAATCTACGAATAGGCAAGCGGCGCCGTTGGCTGTAGTTTGCAGAGGCTTTCAATACGAAGCCCTTGAGTACTCGTCCGCAGCGTGCACAACCCATCACCTGCGGCGTTTCAGAACGCCCCGCTCCCACTCGGAGCGGGGCTTTTACTTTGCCTCCGGGGCCAGCAGGCCCGCGCCGGCCTAGCCTTCATGCACCCGGCGCATCAGCACGGCGGCAAGGCCCGAACAGATCAGCGTCGCCAGCAGGATCGGCCGGGCCGAGCCGTCGTAGAGCAGCCCGACCGGCGCCGCGATCACCACCGCGCCCAGCGTGGACAACGCCCCCACCACCGAGGCCGCCATGCCCGCGACATGACCCATGCGCTGCAGCGCCATGGCGTTGAGATTGCCGAAGGTCACCCCGGCCATGAAGAACACGCTGACCGCCCAGAGGAAGAAAGCCGGAAAGCGCAGGGGCTCGGGCAGCAGGTCGCCGAACACCAGCACCACCATCACGCCCGAGACCACGACCTGCATCCAATAGGCCATGACCACGATCCGGCGCATCCCCAGCCGCAGCACATAGCGCGCATTCAGCACCGTGCCGCTGCCCGAAAGCAGCGCCATGCCCGCGAACCACAGCGGGAACTCGGCGCCCTTGCCATAGGTCTCGACGAACAGCTGCTGGGCGGAGCTCAGCAGCGCGAACATCTGGCCGAAGCCCAGCGTCATCACCAGCGTCACCAGCTGCACCTGACGGTCGGCCAGCACCTCGCGCGCGGCGGCTGCCAGGCTGCCCAGGCTCAGCGGCCGGCGCGCGGCGACCGGCAGGGTCTCGGGGCGGCG
The DNA here is from genome assembly GCF_900005615.1 of Paracoccus aminovorans. Taxonomy (NCBI): domain Bacteria; kingdom Pseudomonadati; phylum Pseudomonadota; class Alphaproteobacteria; order Rhodobacterales; family Paracoccaceae; genus Paracoccus; species Paracoccus aminovorans. The sequence goes on from NZ_LN832559.1 coordinate 2,094,129, forward strand.
CAGCTGCAGCCACGACCCGCCGACCAGTGCCAGCACCACGAACGAGCCGAAGACGCCGCGCCAGCCGACGAAATGGATGATCACCGCCCCGATCGAGGGCGCCACCGCCGGCACCAGGATGAAGATCATCATCACGAAGCTGGTGATGCGCGCCATCTCGCGGCCCTGGTAGAGGTCGCGCACCATGGCCAGCGCCACGATCCGGGGCGCGGCGGCACCTAGACCCTGCACGAAGCGCGCGGCCAGCAGCCATTCCAGCGAATCGGCAAAGATCGCCGCCACCGCGGCCAGGGCATAGATCAGGAACCCGGCCAGGATCACCGGCTTGCGGCCCAGGGCATCGGACAGCGGCCCGCCGACCAGCAGCCCCAGCCCAAGCCCGCCGACGAAGGAGGTCAGCACCAGCTGGGCGCGGTTCACGCTCTCGGGCGTCAGCGCGGCGGCGATCTCGGGCAGCGCCGGCAGCATCGAATCGATGGAAAAGGCGATGACGGCAAAGATCAGCGCCAGCATGGCGATGAATTCGGGCAGAGGCTGGCGGCGGTCGGGGCGAATGATCGGTTCGGGCATGACAACTCCTTGAACGCCCCCGCGGCCTAACCCCGCCCGGCCATCGGTTCAAGGGCCGGGCGGTTGCACACGCGCGCGGTCGGGCTATATCTGGCGCATGACCGCAACGCTCCACCTCATGAAGCTCTGCGTCGGCTGCGACGATCCGACCGAGCTTGCGACCTGGCAACAGCACCGCTTCCAGGGCAGCCCGGCGCGCCATGTTACCCGCATGTGGCCCAAGCGCCAGACCGAGCTGCTGGACGGCGGTTCGATCTACTGGGTGTTCAAGGGGGTGATGCAGGCCCGCCAGCGCATCCTGCACCTTGATGAGGTCGAGGGCGAGGACGGCATCCGCCGTTGCGCGCTGATCCTGGACCGGGACCTGGTGCGGGTCGCGGCGGTGCCGCGGCGGCCGTTCCAGGGCTGGCGCTACCTCGCTGCCGGCGACGCCCCGGCCGACCTGCCCGCGGGGCGCGAGCAGGAACCGGGCCTGCCGGCCGAAATCGCCCGCGCCCTGGCCGAGATGGGTCTGCGCTAAGCCGTCCTTTCGCCATCCGGAGATAATTCCGGCACCGGGCGAGGCTCTTGCTGCAGCATCCTTGTCGGCCCGCCGAACTGGTTCCGAGGCAGAATTCTATCCAAGCAGGCGCCGAACCTTAGGTTGCTCGGCCCGGCCCTGCCATGCCGTTGGTCTTACCTCGCCGACGACGCCTGCCTGAGGTCCCCACAGGGACCGAACTGGAGACCGTCCGACCGAAATCGCTTTACGCTCGTGCAGGTCGACGCGGCAAAGCCAATCGGCGCCACGCCCTCGAGGGCATCCGCCTCTATCGCCCTCGCCTCGGGGTCCCCCGGCCAGCCTCGCGCGAGCCGCCGCTCAAATCGGCGGCTTGGCCCGGCAGTTATTGCTCCAAGACCTGTACGGAGGCTTGAGAGACTTGTGGCCGCTGCATGCCGGTCTTCAATCGGCCGAACGTGTGTCAAAACTCGGTCAGGCGGCCAGAGACTCGGAACATTGTTCTCCAAGGGTCGAATTGGCGTGAGAAAGTCCTGCTCAACTCTCCCCGGAGTGTCACTCGGCGAAAATACTTCTCGCCAGACCCGAAGATACTGAGTTTCGACACAGCCCCAGCCCTTGGCGCCGGGCGCCGGATGTCGACAACGTGCCAGGCAGTAGGAGCGCCAAACCGCCCCTACCCACCCAGCTTTTTCCCGACCAGTTCCTGGACCGCCGCCGGGTTGGCCTTGCCGCCGGTCGCTTTCAACACCTGGCCCACGAACCAGCCCGCGAGCTTCGGATTGGCCTTGGCCTTCTCCACCTGGGCTGGGTTGGCGGCGATGATCTCGTCCACGGCCGCCTCGATGGCGCCAAGGTCGGTGACCTGCTTCATGCCGCGGGCTTCGACGATCTCGGCCGGGTCGCCGCCCTCGGACCAGAGGATCTCGAACAGGTCCTTGGCGATCTTGCCCGAGATCGCGCCCGAGCCGATCAGGTCGATCACCCCGCCAAGCTGGGCGGCCGAGACCGGCGAGGTTTCCACCGTCAGCCCCTCCTTGTTCAGCCGGCCGAACAGTTCGTTGATGACCCAGTTCGCGGCCATCTTGCCGTCGCGCCCCCGGGCCACGGCCTCGAAGTAATCGGCATTCTCGACCTCGGCGGTCAGCACGCCCGCATCATATTCGGAAAGCCCCAGATCGGCCACGAAACGGGCCTTCTTCTGGTCGGGCAGTTCGGGCATCGAGGCGGCGATGCCGTCCACCCAAGCCTGCTCGATCTCCAGCGGCAGCAGGTCGGGATCGGGGAAATAGCGATAGTCGTGGGCCTCTTCCTTGGACCGCATCGAGCGGGTCTCGCCCTTGTCCGGATCGTAGAGCCGGGTTTCCTGCACCACCTTGCCGCCGTCTTCCAGAATGGCGATCTGGCGGCGGGCCTCATAGTCGATGGCGGCCTGGATGAAACGCAATGAGTTCATGTTCTTGATCTCGCAGCGGGTACCCAAGTGGCTGAAATCCTGGGTCTCCTGGTAACGCTCGTAGGCGCCGGGCGGGCAGACCGAGACGTTCACATCGGCGCGCAGGTTGCCGTTCTGCATGTTGCCGTCGCAGGTGCCCAGATAGCGCATGATCTGGCGCAGCTTGGCGACATAGGCGGCGGCTTCTTCGGGGCCGCGGATGTCGGGGCGGCTGACGATCTCCATCAGCGCGACGCCGGTGCGGTTCAGGTCCACGAAGCTCATGTTCGGGTCCATGTCGTGGATCGACTTGCCGGCGTCCTGCTCCAGATGGATGCGCTCGATCCGGACGCGGCGGGCGACGCCCGGGGCCATGTCCACGATCACCTCGCCCTCGCCCACGATCGGGTGGTAGAGCTGGCTGATCTGGTAGCCCTGCGGCAGGTCGGGATAGAAATAATTCTTGCGGTCGAAAGCCGAGCGCAGGTTGATCGCCGCCTTCAGCCCCAGCCCGGTCTTGACCGCCTGCGCCACGCAGAATTCGTTGATGACCGGCAGCATCCCGGGCATGGCGGCGTCGACAAAGGCGACATGGCTGTTCGGCTCGGCCCCGAAGCCGGTCGAGGCACCGGAAAACAGCTTGGCGTTCGAGGCGACCTGGGCATGGACCTCCAGCCCGATGACCAGTTCCCAATCCTGCTTCGCGCCCTGGATGACTTTCGGTTCCGGCGCGGTATAGGTCAGATGGTCCAGCATGGCATTTCCCTTGGCAAGGCTGCCCGCCTTTTAGGGGCTCGACGCCCGCCCGGCAAGGCCCGGGCCGTGGCGCCGCAGCAGGGGTATTTCGAAAACGGAAAGCCACAGGCCGCGCCTGCTTATTTGCTCTTCAAATACCCAACCGCCACGGTGCCCGGCAAGGACCGCAGCAGGCTCTCGCGAATCCTGCACTCATCGCTTTCAGGACATCCGCAGCCGAAAGGGCAGCAAAGGCGAAGGGGCGGACAGCGCGCGTTTCAGCGGCCACCCGGCCGGCCGGGTCGGGTCAGCCCGTGCTCGGGCGCCTCGTCGTCGCCGGCAGCGATCGGGGCGGCGCTCGGACCATGGGCGAAGCGCTCCATCAACGCGCTTTCCAGCTGCCGGTTCAGGTCGCGGCTCAGACCCATGTAATCGCGATTTTCCTCCATCGGGACATCCGGCTTCCACACCTCGGCCAGTTCGCGCAGATGGGCACGGTCCATGCGATAGAAGATGCGCTCGAGCTCGGCGGCCTCGTAGGGCGACAGCCCGACATGTTCGAGCGCGTAGCGGCCGGCGCGCAGCGAGCTGTCGAAGGTCTCGCGCACGATATGGTCGGCCTTGGCGGCATAAAGCTGGAACACGTTCACCCGGTCGCGGGCGCGGGCGATGACCACGATGTCCGGGCGCTTTTCCTTGGCATAGCGGATCAGCCGCAGGTTCGCCTCGGGGTCGTCCAGCGCCGCGACCAGCACCTTGGCCTTGTCGAGCCCGGCGGCCATCAGGATCTCGGGCCGGGTCGGGTCGCCGAAATAGCCCTTGAAGCCGAAGCGGCGCATCAGCTGGATCACCTCCAGGTCGTGGTCCAGCACCGTGGTCTTGAAGCCCGACATGGTGACCAGACGGTTCAGCACCTGGCCGAAACGGCCGACGCCGGCGATGATGATCGGCTGCTGCTCGGCGATCTCGTCGGCGATGTCGCTGGCGCGTTCCTCGGCGATGCGGCGCGAGATGAAGTCCGACAGGATGAACAAGAGCGGCGTCGCCAGCATGGAGAGCGCAATGACCAGCAGGAAGCCCTGTGCCAGTGGCCGGGGCAGGATGGCCAGCGACACCGCGTAGGAGATCAGCACGAAGCCGAATTCGCCCGCCTGGGCCAGCGACAGGGTAAAGAGCGTGCGGTCGCGCCCGCGCAGCCCGGTCAGCCGCGCGATCATGTGCAGGACCATCGCCTTGACGGCGATCAGCACCACGGTCACGCCCAGCACGGTCGCGGGACGCTCGAACAGGATCTGGAAATTCATCCCGGCGCCGACGGTGATGAAGAAGATGCCCAGCAGCAGCCCCTTGAAGGGCGCGATCTGGCCCTCGAGCTCGTGGCGGAACTCGGACCCGGCCAGCATCACCCCGGCCAGGAAGGTGCCCAGCGCGGGCGAGAGGCCGACGAATTCCATCAGCGAGGCGATGCCCACCACGATCAGCAGCGCCAGCGCGGTGTCGAGTTCGTTCAGCCGCGCCGAATAGACATAGCGGAACAGCGGCCGGATCAGGTATTGCCCCATCAGGATCACCGCCGCGACCGCGCCCAGCGTCACCAGCGCCGCCGCCCAGCCGGGCAGTGAATGCATGAAGGCCTCGCCGATATGCTCCTGCGCCTCGGCAAGCGGCGCGCGGGTCGCCAGCAGCGGCATCAGCGCCAGCATCGGGATCACCGCGATGTCCTGGGTCAGCAGCACGGCGAAGGCGCTGCGCCCGCCCGGGGTCTGCATCAGCGACTTTTCGGACAGGGTCTGCAGCACGATGGCGGTCGAGCTGAGCGACAGGATCATGCCCAGCGTGACCGCGACATGCCAGTCCTGGTTGAAGGCCATCGCCATCAGCGCCAGCAGCGCCACCGTGCCCAGGATCTGCATCCCGGCCAGGCCCAGAAGCTTCTTACGCATCTGCCACAGCGCCTCGGGCTCCAGCTCCAGCCCGATCAGGAACAGCATCATCACCACGCCGAATTCGGCGAAATGCTGCAGGTCGGCCATCTCGCCGGCCGAGCCGGCGACGCCCAGCACCGGACCGATCACGATCCCCGCCACCAGATAGCCCAGTACCGAGCCCAGCCCCAACCGCGCCGACAGCGGCACGGCGATCACCATCGTCAGCAGGTAGACGGTGGCGATCAGCAGGAATGTCTCCATCAGCGTCCGTCCAGCATGCGCAGTTCATGCGTGCGACCGGCCTTGACATAGGTCAGCCGGCCGTTGCCGATCGAGTTGATGGTGCCGCCGTCGATGCGGTCGCCCAGGCGCACCGTCACCACCTTGCCGCTGCGCAGCCGGATCAGCGCCCGGCTGGCCTGGCCGGCGCCGATGATGCCGATGATGGTGGTGCGGCCGGTATCCATGCCGCGCGCCGTGGTCGCGGCCTTGGCGACGCTGGCCGAGGACACGCCCTTGGACAGGGCCGTGGCGGCGAGTTCGGGCTCGTTGTCGATCTCGGGGGGCTTGTAGTCCTGCTGGCGGGCGCGCGCGGCGCGTTCCTCGGCCTCGGCCTGGGCGCGGGCGCGGGCCTCGGCCTGGGCGCGGGCCTTGGCCTCGGCGGCGGCGTCGGCCTGGGCGCGGGCCCGGATACGGGCCTCGGCCTGGGCCTGGAGTTGCTCGTCCAGCGCGCGGCGGGCGTTCAGTTCGGCCTCGCTGGGTCCGGGGGTTGCGGCCGCCGCTGCGGCAGCAGGAGCGGCGACGGCCGGGGAGCCGGCTGCACCCGGATCGGCGGCCGCGGGCGGGTCCTCCGCCGCAGCCGGCGCCGCATCGCCGCGCCGGGGCGGCAACGGCGACGAGGCCAGCGCCGAAAGCTGCACCGCGCCCGGGGTCGGCGGCGGTGCCGCGGCCGCTTCGGACAGCGCGGCATCGACGGCGCGGGGCGAAGGCGTGGCCGTGGCGCCGGCCTTGCCGGGCCGCGGCTGCGGGCGCGAGGAGCCACGCAAAAGCCCGCCCGAATCCCGGGCGGGCGACGCGGCGGCGGTCGTGTTGCGGCCGGGCTTGTCTGGCGGCGCCGCCGCCGCCGAGCGCAGGGCCGCGTCGATGGCCGAGGCGCTGGGGGCGTCGCTGGCGGTGGCCGCGCCCCCTGGCTTGCGCACGGGCCGAGCCTGCGCCAGCCGCGTCATGCCATCGGGCCGCGGCGCCTGTGCGCTGACCAGACCGTGCCGGCCCAGGTCGCGGATCAGCCCGCGCAGCTGGGCGGCCTCGGCCGGATTCAGCGCCGCCTCGGGTCCGGCTGAGTTCGGTTCGGGAGCCAGCTCGGGGGCCGAGCCTTCCGGCCGCAGCGGCGGCCGGGACGAGCCCCGCAGCGCCGGGGTGGTGCTGGCGGTCGCGGCGGGACGGGCCTCGGCGGGCGCGGCAGCCGCCGGGGCCGGCGCGGCGCGGCGGGCGCGTTCCGGCGGGCGGGCGGCCCGGATCGGCTGGGCGGATCCCTGGCTGGCGGCGTAGGGCAGCGGATCGGTCGGCACGCGCGGCGCGGTATCGGCCCGCGGCGCGCTGGTCTGCGGCGTGCTGCGCCGAGGCGCCAGCTGCGGGCGGGCGGAACTGTTGAGCCGCACCGTCGTGGCCGCGGCCTGCGCCGGGCGGGACGCGGCGGTGCTGCGGGCAGGGGCATCGGCGCTGGCCGGCGCGGCGGCTCGCGCCGGCTGCGACGGTGCCGCGACCGGCCGGGTTGCGGCGACGGCGCGGGCCGGTTCGCTGGCGGCGGATGCGGGGGCCTGCGCCGCCGGGCTGTGGGCCGAAGGCGGCACCACGGCGGCGGCCACCGCGGCGGCGGCGACGATCACGCGGCGCCGCTCTTCCTCGGTCAGGGCCGAGACGCGGGCGGGTGCGGCGGCGGGGGCTGCCTGCTGCACCGGCACGGGCATGGCTTCCGGTTCCGCCTCGGCGACAGTTTGCGGCGCGGGCGTTTCCGCGGCCGGGGTTTCGGCGGCGGCCTGCTCGGTCGGACCGGCGGCCGGGTCTTGCGGTGCAGAAGCGGCGGGGGCCGCGACAGGCGCGGTCTCGGTCAGCGCTTGACCGCGGTCGCCCGGAACCAGGAAGGCCCAGATCAGGATCAGCCCCGCGACCAGCAGCGCCAGCATGCCGACCAGGCCGACCAGCCCGCCGCGCTGGCCCGGCCGGCGCATCGGGGCCGGAGCGGCGCCGATGCTGCGCGCCTGGCGGGCATCGGCGGCACGTTCATGGACGGCGCGGGCGCGCGGGTTCAACTCGGGCCCGCCCTGCCCGGCCGACGGACCGTGACGCACGACCGGCGGCACCGGCGCGACGGGTTCGGGACCCTCGGCATCCGAAGCTGCGGTCGACGGGCGTTCCTCTGCGGCCCGGGCCGCCGGCGCTTCGGCGGCGCTTTCAGCAGCGGGCGGGTCCTGCGACGGTTCGGGTTCGGGGGCCGCGGCTGGAGGATCGGACTCGGCTTCCGCCGCCGCGGGCTCCGCCTCGGGGGTATGCGGATGTTCAGGCTCGGGAACAGGTTCTGGCTGGGGCTCGGCGGCTTGGTCAGGTTCGGGGGCCGAGTTGGGTTCGACGGCCGGCTCGGGCACAGCGACAGGCTCGGCCTTGCCTTCCGGCTCGGCTTCGACTGCCGGGGTTTCGCTCTCGGTCTCGGCTGCCGCGGACGGGGCGGGTTCGGCGGGTTGCGTCGCCTCAGGCGGCGGCGCGGGCCCGGCTTCCGCCAAAGCTGCCGCCGCGCCGGTCCCTGCCTCGGTCGCGGCTGCTTCCGCGGTCCGGGTTTCCTCCGCGTCCGGGGCGACTTCCGCGGCCGATACATCGGTCGCATCGCCGCCCAGATCCAGCAGATCCGCCGCCGGCCCGGCCGCCTCGTCCTCCTGGGCGAATTGCAGGTCGGCCGAGGTCACCCCGGCCTGGGCCGGATCGACCGCCGGCCGGGCGCGCGGCGGCGCCTCCAGCACGAAGATCGGCTCGCCGGCAAAGCTGTCCTCGGCCGGGGCGGCGCGGAACCCCTGCCCCTCGAACCCGTATTGCGCGGCAAAGTCGCGGGCCTCACGCAGGGTCTGGCGCGCCACCGCGGCCACGCGCACGCTGTCGCCGTCGCCTTCCCAGTCGAAAGCCAGGTCCTCGATCGCATAGGGCGTCAGCCCGTCCAGCGCCTTGCCGACCGCCCGATCGCGGTCCGCACCGGGGGCGACCGTCAGGGTGGTGTAAAGGATCTGGTCGTCGGGAATGAGCAGCGTCACCGGCAGCGCCTCATCGCCCCCCGCCATCAGCCGCAGGCGGACGAATTCCTCGCGGAAGTCGGGCGAGTCGAACTCGACCGAGCCCAGATGACGCCAGGACGGCCGCACCTCCGCATCCGACGCCGGTTCGCGCCGCTGAAGATGTACGGCATCCTCGCTGAAGGAAAGGGCGTATTCGGTAACGGAATCAAGCGACATCTATCGGTTCTGCTCTGTGGTCCCGGCGCCTGCGCGCGTTCTTGTGATCTGATCCAAGGGACTAACCCAGAACGTGTTCCGTGAAAAGCCGAACACCGGATTGTGAGGCATCCAAACCGCGATTTCCGGCGTTTCCGCGACTGGAAGCACCATAGCGCGGCGAAAGCGAACCGTCCGCGCGCAGAGGAGACAGACCCCATGCCCCAAATCCGACCGCTGCTGGCCGTCGCGACGCTGACCCTGCTGGGCGCCGGCCCGCTGATGGCGCAGGACGCCCCCCCGCCCGCGCCGCAACCGCCTATGGGACATCACGCCATGAAGCATCCCGGCCCGCTTGCCAAGCTGACCGTCACCGGCGAGGGCGAAAGCACCGCGGCGCCTGATCTCGCGACGATCTCGCTGGGGGTCAGCAGCCGGGCCGACACCGCCGCCGAGGCGATGCGGGTCAATGCCGAGCAGCAGGCGAAGGTGATCGAGGCGCTGAAGGCCGAAGGCGTCGAGGCCCGCGACATCCAGACCTCGGGGCTGAACCTGTCGCCGGTGATCGACTACCAGGACGGCCAGGCGCCGAAACTGACCGGCTATGCCGCGCAGAACATGGTGACGGTGCGGGTGCGCGATATCGGCGGCCTGGGGCCGGTGCTGGACAAGCTGGTCGCCTCGGGCGCGAACGAGATCAGCGGCATCGCCTTCTCGCGCGAGGACATGACCGAGGCGCTGGACCAGGCCCGGGGCAAGGCCATCGCCGATGCCCGCCACCGCGCCGAGGTCATGGCCGAGGCGGCGGGGATGCGGCTGGGTCCGCTGCTGTCGCTGTCCGAGGCGCAGCCGGGCGGCGGACCGCGCCCGATGATGATGGCAGCGGCCGATGCCAAGCGCGCCGACACCCCGGTCGAGGCCGGCGAACTGGCGGTGACGGCGCAGGTGACCGCGGTCTTTGCCATGCACGACCCGAAGGCGCCGGGCGGCGACCGCCCCGCCCCGGGGCAGGGTGACGACGCCCCGGCAGAGGGTGCGCCGGAGGCACCCCCCGCCCCGCCCGCGCCCGAGGCGCCGGCGAACTGAGCAAACGGGGCGGCGGGGTCATCCTCGCCGCCCTATTTCCTTTACGCGGTCGCCGCCGCCAGCGCCTGGTCGAGATCGGCGATGATATCCGCGGGATCCTCGATGCCGATCGAAAGCCGCACCACGTCCGGGCCGGCGCCTGCCGCGATCTTCTGTTCGTCGGTCAGCTGGCTGTGCGTAGTCGAGGCGGAATGGATCACCAGCGAGCGCGCATCGCCCAGGTTCGCGACGTGGCTGAACAGTTTGAGACTGTCGACCAGCTTGACCGCGGCGTCGTATCCGCCCCGGATGCTGAAGGTGAAGAGCGACCCCGCCCCCCTGGGATAGACCCGCTGCGCCGTGGCGTTCCACGGCGAAGAGGCCAGCCCGGCATAGGTGACCGAGGTGACGCGCGGGTCCTGTTCCAGCCATTCCGCGACCTGACGGGCATTGTCGACATGGCGCTGCATGCGCAGGCCCAGGGTCTCGATCCCCATCAGCGTGTAATGCGCGGCCTGCGGGTTCATGGTCATGCCGAGGTCGCGCAGCCCGATGGCGATGCTGTGGAAGGTGAAGGCGAGCGCGCCGAAGGCCTGATGAAAGGTCAGCCCGTGATAGGCCGGCTCGGGCTGCGACAGGCTGGGGAACTTGTCCGAGGCCGACCAGTCGAAACGGCCGGAATCGACGATGGCGCCGCCCATCACCGTGCCGTTCCCGGTCAGGAACTTGGTCAGGCTGTGCACGACCAGCGTCGCCCCCATCTCGATGGGCTTGCAGAGCCAGGGCGTGGCCAGGGTGTTGTCCACGATCAGCGGCAGGCCCAGTTCGTCCGCGACCTTGGCCACCGCCGGGATGTCTGTGACATAGCCGCCGGGATTGCTGATCGATTCGCAGAAGATGGCGCGGGTATCCTCGTCCGCCGCCGCCCGCAGCGCGTCGAGATCGTCCAGATCGACGAATTTGCACGACCAGCCGAAGCGTTTGATGGTCTGGCTGAACTGGGTAATGGTGCCGCCGTAAAGCCGGGTCGAGGCGATGATGTTCCTGCCCGGCCCCATCAGCGGGAACAGCGCCATGATCTGCGCGGCATGGCCGGATGAGCAGCAGACCGCCCCCGCCCCGCCTTCCAGCGCGGCGACGCGGCTTTGCAGCGCCGCGACCGTCGGGTTGGTCAGCCGGGAATAGATGTAGCCGACCTCCTGCAGGCCGAACAGCCGCGCGGCGTGGCCGGCATCCTGGAAGACATAGGCGGTGGTCTGATAGATCGGCACCTGCCGGGCGCCGGTCGCCGGATCGGGCGCGCTGCCGGCATGGATGGCGGTGGTGTCGAAACCCCAGTTCTCGGACATGGAAACCCCTTTCGCTTGCTCGCGGGCGAGACTGGCGCAAGGTGGCGTGCAAATCCACGGAAATCGGGACGCAGGGCGCAGGAAAGAATGACGCAGTCGCCGCCGAAGCCCTTTCGGAACGGCGTTTTAACGACAGGACCGGATCGCCCTGGAAGCGTTCTCGTCGCGGGAGCCAGCCTCGGCAGGAGAGAGCGCCAGGACGGGACATCTCGGCGGCAAAGTCCATGCCGGCACAGCAGAACGGGCCCGAGGCATAATAGCACCAAACCCGTCTTAAACCATTGATTTTGCTTGAAAATGGTGCGGTCGAGAAGACTCGAACTTCCACTCCGGTTAAGGAACAGCGACCTCAACGCTGCGCGTCTACCAATTCCGCCACGACCGCACGTCCGTAGGCTCGCGCCTTCTAGACGCTTGCGCGGCGGATGAAAAGAGAGATTTTCACCCGCCGCCCGCGTTTTCTCATTCCGCCGCGACGGCGCCTTGCGGAGTATAGTTCAGGATCGGCGCCAGCCAGCGCTCGGCCTCGCGCAGCGACATGCCCTTGCGGTGGGCATAGTCCAGCACCTGGTCGTGCTCGACTTTGGCGACGCCGAAGTAATAGGCCTCGGGGTGACCGATATAAAGGCCCGAAACCGAGGCGCCGGGCCACATCGCCATCGACTCGGTCAGTTCGACGCCGGTGGCGGCGGTGGCGTCCAGCAGGCGGAACAGCGTCACCTTTTCCGTGTGGTCGGGCTGGGCCGGATAGCCGGGCGCGGGGCGGATGCCGGCATAGGGCTCGGCGATCAGCTCCTCGGGCCGGAAATCCTCGTCCGAATAGCCCCAGTATTGCTTGCGCACCCGCTCGTGCATCATCTCGGCCAGCGCCTCGGCGAAGCGGTCGGCCAGCGCCTGCACCAGGATCGCCGAGAAATCGTCATGCGCCGCCTTGAAGCGGTCGGCGATCTGCTGCTCTTCGCCGCCAGCCGTCACCACGAAACCGCCGACATAGTCGCGATGCCCTTCGGGCGCGACGAAATCGGCCATGGCGACGTTCGGGCGGCCGTCGCGCTTGCTGACCTGCTGGCGCAGCGTGTGCAGCGTTGCCAACTCATGGGCCCGATCCTCACCGGTGAACAGGCGGATGTCGTCGCCGCTGCGATTCGCCGGCCAGAAGCCGATCACGGCGCGCGGCTTGAACCATTGCTCGTCGATGATGCGGGCCAGCATCGCCTGCGCATCGGCGAAAAGCTGGCGCGCGACCTCGCCCTGCTTCTCATCGTCCAGGATGCGGGGATAGACGCCTTTCAGTTCCCATGTCTGGAAGAAGGGCGTCCAGTCGATATAGCGGGCGATCTCGGCCAGGTCGAAATCCTCGATCACCCGCGCGCCCAGGAATTGCGGCTGCTTCGCCTCGAATCCGGTCCAGTCGATGCGCAACGCATTGTCGCGGGCCGAGGCCAGCGGCAGCCGCTTCTTCTCGGCCTCGGCGCGGGCGTGCTTGTTGGCGACGTCCATGTATTCGGCGCGGACATTCTCGACATAGGCCGATTTCTGGCCCGAGAGCAGGCTGCCCACCACGCCCACGGCGCGGCTGGCATCGGTGACATAGACCGCCTGGCCCTTGGCATAGCGCGGATGGATCTTGACCGCCGTATGCACCCGGCTGGTCGTCGCGCCGCCGATCAGCAGGGGGATGTCGAAACCCTCGCGCTCCATTTCCGCGGCCACATGCGCCATCTCGTCCAGCGAGGGGGTGATGAGGCCGGACAGGCCGATGATGTCCACCTTCTCGGCCTTCGCGGTTTCCAGGATCTTGGTCGCCGGCACCATAACGCCCAGGTCGATGATCTCGTAATTGTTGCAGGCCAGCACGACGCCGACGATGTTCTTGCCGATGTCATGGACGTCGCCCTTGACCGTCGCCATCAGGATCTTGCCGGCGCTGGAGGCACCGCCGCCGCCGCCCGCCGCAGCCTTCTCGGCCTCCATATAGGGCAGAAGATGCGCCACCGCCTGTTTCATCACCCGGGCCGATTTCACCACCTGCGGCAGGAACATCTTGCCCGAGCCGAAAAGGTCGCCGACCACGTTCATCCCCGCCATCAGCGGGCCCTCGATCACATGCAGCGGCCGCGCGGCGGCAAGACGGGCCTCCTCGGTGTCCTCGTCGATATATTCGGTGATGCCGTTGACGAGGGCATGTTCCAGCCGCTTGTCCACCGGCCAGCTGCGCCAGGTCAGGTCCTTTTCGCGGGCTTTCGCGCCACCCTCGCCGCGGAAACGCTCGGCGATCTCCAGCATGTTCTCGGTCGCCGTGCCGCCGTTCGCGGGCTTGCGGTTCAGCACCACGTCCTCGCAGGCCTCGCGCAAGGCGGGCTCGATCTGGTCATAGACCGCCAGCTGGCCGGCGTTGACGATGCCCATGTCCATGCCGGCCTGGATCGCGTGATACAGGAACACCGCATGCATCGCCTCGCGCACCGGCTCGTTGCCGCGGAAGCTGAAGCTCAGGTTCGACACCCCGCCCGAGACATGCACATGCGGCAGCTGCTGCATGATTCGCCGCGTCGCACCGATGAAATCGAGGCCATAGTTGTCGTGCTCCTCGATCCCGGTGGCGATGGCAAAGATGTTCGGGTCGAAGATGATGTCCTCGGCCGGGAAGCCGACGCGGTTGACCAGGATGTCATAGGCGCGGGCGCAGATCTCGACCTTGCGGTTCTCGGTATCGGCCTGGCCCTTCTCGTCGAAGGCCATGACCACCACCGCGGCGCCGTAGCGGCGACACAGGTCGGCATGATGCAGGAAGGCCTCCTCGCCCTCTTTCAGAGAGATCGAGTTCACCACCGCCTTGCCCTGCACGCATTTCAGCCCGGCCTCGATCACCTCCCATTTCGAGCTGTCGATCATCACCGGGACGCGGGCGATGTCGGGCTCGGCCGCGATCAGGTTCAGGTAGTCGATCATCGCCTGTTTGGAATCGATCAGCCCCTCGTCCATGTTGACGTCAATGATCTGGGCGCCGTTTTCCACCTGGTCGCGGGCTACGTCCAGCGCGGCGGCGTAATCGCCGTTGGTGATCAGCTTGCGGAACTTCGCGGAACCCGTGACGTTCGTGCGCTCGCCCACGTTGACGAAGGGAATGTCGTCGGTCTTGACGAAGGGCTCCAGCCCCGACAAGCGCAGGCGCGGAGGGGTCTCGGGGATCTGGCGGGGCGGCAGATCGGCCACGGCGCGGGCGATGGCGGCGATATGCGCAGGCGTCGAGCCGCAGCAGCCGCCGACCACGTTCACCAGCCCCTCGCGGGCGAACTCCGCCACTTGCGCCGCCATGTCCTCGGGCGATTCGTCGTATTGGCCCATCTCGTTCGGCAGGCCGGCATTGGGATAGGCGCAGATCAGCGTATCCGCGACCGAGGCAAGCTCGGCCAGATGCGGGCGCATGGCGGCGGCTCCCAGCGCGCAGTTCAGCCCGATGGTGGCGGGCCGCGCATGGCTGACCGAATACCAGAAGGCGGTCGGCGTCTGCCCCGACAGCGTCCGCCCCGACAGGTCGGTGATCGTGCCCGAGATCATCACCGGCAGCCGCAGCCCGTTCTCGGCAAACACCTCCTCGCAGGCAAAGATCGCCGCCTTGGCGTTCAGCGTGTCGAAGATGGTCTCGATCAGGATCAGGTCGGCGCCGCCATCGACCAGCCCGCGGATCTGCTGGGCATAGGCGGTGCGCAGATCGTCAAAGGTTACAGCACGATAGCCGGGGTTGTTCACGTCCGGGCTGATCGAGGCCGTCCGGTTGGTCGGTCCCACCGCGCCCGCCACCCAGCGCACCCGGCCATCCTCGGCCGTGGCGCGGTCCAGCGCCCGGCGCGCGATGCGGGCACCGTGGAAGTTCAGGTCATAGACCGCCGCCTCCATGCCGTAATCGGCCTGGGCGATGGTGGTCGAGGAAAAGGTGTTGGTCTCGACGATATCGGCGCCCGCCTTGGCATAGCGGTAATGGATCTCCTCGATCGCCGCCGGCTGGGTCAGGATCAGCAGGTCGTTGTTGCCCTGCTGCGGATGCTCGCCCGGCGCCGGCGGATGGCAGCCGCAGCTGCAGCCGCCGCCATGGCCGCGGAAATCGTCCTCCTTCAGGCCAAGCTGCTGGATCTGCGTCCCCATGGCCCCGTCCAGGATCAGGATCCGCTCGCGCGCGGCGGCATTCAGGGCATCGAAGACAGGCGATCTGGGCAGGGTCATGACATCATCCGGGCTAGCACGAGAGGGCGTTATAGCCCGGCTTCCCCATTTAGTGAAATTCAACATCCGCACAATGATCTTGCAGCGAATTCATGTTCCGGCTTCTTTTGTGCGGAAATATCCTCGGGGGTGTGGGGGTCCGAGGACCCCCACCGGCAACGGATCGGCCGAGGCCCGGCCGCGCGCCCCTTGCGGCAATCTTCGCGCCGGAATATCTGCCGGACCATGACCGAATGGATCACCGCCCCCGGACTGACCGGCTATGCCGAGGCCGTCGCCTTCATGGAGGCCCGCGCCGCCGCGATTCACGCCGGCCAGGCGGATGAGCTGATCTGGCTGGTCGAGCATCCGCCGCTTTATACCGCCGGCACCTCGGCCCGGGCGCAGGACCTGCTCTCGGCCCGCTTCCCGGTGCACGAAACCGGGCGTGGCGGGCAATACACCTATCACGGTCCGGGCCAGCGCGTGGTCTATGTCATGCTGGACCTGAACCGCCGCGGCCGCGACGTGCGCGCCTTCGTCCAGTCGCTGGAGAACTGGGTCATCGACGCGCTGGCCGAGTTCAACCTGAAGGGCGAGATCCGCGAGGGCCGTGTCGGCGTCTGGATCGCCCGGCCCGACAAGGCGCCGCTGCCCGACGGCAGCATGCACGAGGACAAGATCGCCGCCATCGGCGTCAAGCTGCGGCGCTGGATCAGCTTCCACGGCATTTCCGTCAATGTCGAGCCCGACCTCGGCCATTACGCCGGCATCGTGCCCTGCGGCATCCAGGGCCACGGCGTCACCAGCCTGGTGGACCTGGGCCTGCCCGTAGGCATGGCCGATCTGGACGCGGCCTTGCGCGCCGGCTTCGCGCGGAACTTCCCGCCGCTCGCCGGCTGATTTTCGCGCATCGGCGCAATCACCCTTGCGGGATATGCGACCTTTTGCCGGTGTTCCGGCGGGTTGACGCATGTTAGCCCTTGCGTCGGAGGAGGACAGCGATCCTCACCCGCCAGCATCAGCCAGCTCCCGAGGAAATGCGATGAAGACCAGCATCTACGCTACGCTCGCCGCCGTCACGCTCGCCCTGCCCGCCATGGCCCAGGACGCGGGCGACCCCGCCAAGGGCGAGAAGGAATTCAAGAAATGCAAGGCCTGCCACATGATCCAGGCCCCGGACGGGACCGACGTGGTCAAGGGCGGCAAGACCGGCCCCAACCTCTATGGCGTGGTGGGGCGCAAGGCCGGCACCGAGGAAGGGTTCAAATACTCGGACGCGCTCGTCAAGCTGGGCGAGGCCGGCGAGATCTGGACCACCGAGGATCTTGGGCATTACATCACCGACCCGAACAAATATGTCGAGGACAAGGTCGGCGACGCGTCCCTCAAGACCAAGATGACCTTCAAGCTGGCCAAGAATCAGGCCGATGTCGTGGCCTTCCTGGCCCAGAACTCGCCCGATGCCGGCGCCGCCCCGGCCGAGGCGCCCGCCGAGGCCCCTGCCGCCGCCGAGGCCCCGGCCGCGAACTGACGCCGCTGTCGCCAAGCGGCAACATTCCCGCCCCCGGCAACCGCAAAAGCGGCCGGAGGCGGGCGATTGGTCCCTCTGGCGGATTGCCCAGGCCATCATCCTGTTCTAGAACCGAAAGCGAGTCCGCTGGCCCCCGAGGCCGGCCAGCCGCATCTGAGGGAGTCCACGCATGGCAGACGCAGCCGTTCACGGCCACGGTGACCATCATGACACCCGCGGGTTCTTCACCCGCTGGTTCATGTCAACCAACCACAAGGATATCGGTATCCTGTACCTGTTCACGGCCGGCGTCGTCGGCCTGATCTCGGTCTGCTTCACCGTCTACATGCGGATGGAACTGCAGCACCCGGGCGTGCAGTTCATGTGCCTGGAAGGCGCGCGCTTCATCGCCGACGCCAGCCGGGAATGCACGCCGAACGGCCATCTCTGGAACGTCATGATCACCTATCACGGCGTGCTGATGATGTTCTTCGTCGTGATCCCGGCGCTGTTCGGCGGCTTCGGCAACTATTTCATGCCGCTGCACATCGGCGCCCCGGACATGGCCTTCCCGCGGCTGAACAACCTCTCCTACTGGATGTATGTCTGCGGCGTGGCCCTGGGCATCGCCTCGCTGCTGTCGCCGGGCGGCTCGGACCAGCCGGGTTCGGGCGTGGGCTGGGTGCTCTACCCGCCGCTCTCGACCACCGAGGCCGGCTATTCGATGGACCTGGCGATCTTCGCCGTCCACGTCTCGGGCGCCTCGTCGATCCTGGGCGCGATCAACATCATCACCACCTTCCTGAACATGCGCGCCCCCGGCATGACGCTGTTCAAGGTGCCGCTCTTCGCCTGGTCGGTCTTCATCACCGCCTGGCTGATCCTGCTGTCGCTGCCGGTTCTGGCGGGCGCGATCACCATGCTGCTGATGGACCGCAACTTCGGCACCCACTTCTTCGACCCGGCCGGCGGCGGCGACCCGGTGCTGTATCAGCACATCCTGTGGTTCTTTGGCCACCCCGAGGTCTATATCATCATCCTGCCCGGCTTCGGCATCATCAGCCACGTCATCTCGACCTTTGCCCGCAAGCCGATCTTCGGCTACCTGCCGATGGTGCTGGCCATGGCCGCGATCGGCATCCTGGGCTTCGTGGTCTGGGCGCACCACATGTACACGGCCGGCATGTCGCTGACCCAGCAGGCCTATTTCATGCTGGCGACCATGACCATCGCCGTGCCGACCGGCATCAAGGTGTTCTCGTGGATCGCGACCATGTGGGGCGGCTCGATCGAGTTCAAGACGCCGATGCTCTGGGCCTTCGGCTTCCTGTTCCTGTTCACCGTCGGCGGCGTGACCGGCGTGGTGCTGAGCCAGGCGCCGCTGGACCGGGTCTATCACGACACCTATTACGTCGTGGCGCACTTCCACTACGTGATGAGCCTGGGCGCCGTCTTCGGCATCTTCGCCGGGGTCTATTACTGGATCGGCAAGATGTCGGGCCGGCAATATCCGGAATGGGCCGGCAAGCTGCATTTCTGGATGATGTTCCTGGGCTCGAACCTGATCTTCTTCCCGCAGCACTTCCTGGGCCGCCAGGGCATGCCGCGCCGCTACATCGACTATCCGGTCGAGTTCGCCTATTGGAACAATATCTCGTCCATCGGCGCCTATATCAGCTTCGCGTCCTTCCTGCTGTTCATCGGCATCGTGTTCTACACGCTCTTCGCCGGCAAGCGCGTCAACGTCCCGAACTACTGGAACGAGCACGCCGACACGCTGGAATGGACCCTGCCCTCGCCTCCGCCCGAGCACACCTTCGAGCAGCTGCCGAAGCGCGAGGACTGGGATCGCGTCCACGCGCATTGACCCATGCCCTATGCATGGCAGGATATGGCCCCGGAGGAATCCGGGGCCTTTTCATATCGGCTGGAACTGTGGCCGCACCGCTCGCTCAGCGCGCGCGGCTTCGCCTGGGTGATCGGATTGACCGCGCTGGGGCTGGCGCTGCCGCTGCTGGCGGTGGTCGGCTCGACGGTGCTGTGGGGATTGCTGCCCTTTGCGATGCTGGTGATCTGGGCGCTGTGGCAGGCGATTCGGCGCAGTTATGGCCGGCCGCATGAGGTGATGTGGCTGTCGCGCGACCGGCTGGAGCTGCGCCGCAGCGACCCGGGCCGGCAGGACCGGATCTGGCGGACGAATCCCTATTGGGTCCGGGTCGGCCTGCGTTCGGGCGGGCCGGTCGAGGATTACCTGGTGCTGACCGACGGCCGGCGCGAGGTCGAACTGGGCGCCTTCCTCGCCCCGGAAGAGCGGGTGGCTTTGCGCGACGAATTGGAAAGACGGCTGGCGGCGCTGCGCCGGTAGCAGAGGCACCAGGGCAGCCTGCGCTACCGGCGCGGAATCGCAGCGCGGAGTTCCAGCAGGCAAGGACAGGCACGCATGACCTGCCGGGTCTGCAGGATCATCGCGCAGGGGATGCTTTTGCCCTGCCCGCCAACCTGATCCCGAGGGGAACGCAGCCTTTGCGGCGCCGCCAAACTGGCCCAAGGACAGTTGCGGCAGCAACGCGCTGCCGCGGAGCCGCAGGACCGGCCTCGCTTCGCCACCGTGCGAGCGCCTCGGCCCACCCAGATTTCATGCCCGGGCGGGCCGGCTGCGCCGAAAGGATCAGAAGCGGAGACCGGCGACCAGTTGCGTGCTTTCGCCCGTGGCGCGCAGACCCAGGGCGAGGCGGTCGACGGAAAGGGTCAGCACGGCGCCGAAATTGCCCTTGTATTCGGTGTCCGGCGCCCGGTCGGCGTAGCATTGGAAGCCGAGATAGGAATCCGGGCAATCGGCGAAGGATTCCCGCAGCCCCACCAGCAGCGCCGCATCGGTACGGAACCGGCCGTTGTCGACCAGGCTGCCGCCGATCAGCAGATTGTAGGACGTCGCCTGTTTCGGGCGTTCGTCCAGGCCCCAGGTCGAATCGATCATGGTGCCCTCGCGGCCGATATCGAAGCCCAGCACCAGCCGGCTGTCGGCCCGCTGATGCAGGAAGCCGATGGACCACGGGGTATCGTCGTTCTCAAGCGGGTCGCCGGACTCGGCCCGTCCGGCCCCAATATAAAAGGTGTTCCGCAGCAGGTCGTCCTGCGCCTGGACATGGCCGGCCGCCAGGGCGAGCGGAAGGCAGAAACACAAAATCCTGGAAATCTTCATCGTGGCTTTCTCGATACTGGCTCAGCAATAGGCGCATCGGATAGCAGGCTGAATTCACATTCCGAAACAGATAGTTGCGAAAATTTTCGGCATATGCTTCCGCAGCAGTGGCCGCCGGGCCGCATAGAAAAAGGCCCGCGCGGAGCGCGGGCCTTTCTTCGCATCGCAGGCCTGGGAGGAGAGCAGCCTTCGGTGCGGAACGTCTTGCCTGCTCAGGTCAGGGGCCGGCCGTCCCCGAGACTGGCGGCGGGCGATTCCCGGGTTGCAGGCGGGTTCGGGCAATTACAGCCGAAGCCGGGCACCACACCGGCGGCGTCTGCGACGCTTTCGCGGAAAAAAGCGGCATGCACGCCCATTCCGCAGCCGCGGCGGCAGATAGCCGCATCAGGCCGAAGTGGCGACGTGCCCGCGGTCCCTGCCGGGCTGACAGGCCGCTGGAAACCGGTTCCGAGCGCGCACCGGGGGAACCGCTCCGGACCTCGTCAGCATCGCTCTGGCAGCCGGCATTTCCGGCCGATCCGAAACGAATCTCCCCGTCCCCGGCTGTCCGCGCCGACCTTGCCGGCAGCCTGCTAGAGCATCGAGGGCACCACCAAGTCCGGGGGCCGATGGCCGTCGGCGAAGGTCTTGATGTTGATGAGAACCTTCTCGCCCATCTCGACGCGGCCCTCGATGGTGGCCGAGCCCATATGCGGCAGCAGCATGACGTTCGGAAGCTCGCGCAACCGCGGATTAATCTCATGCCCATGCTCGAACACGTCCAGCCCGGCGCCGGCGATTTCGCCCGCGCGCAGCATCCGGGTCAGGGCGTTCTCGTCGATCACCTCGCCGCGCGAGGTGTTGATGACCACGGCCGAGGGCTTCAACAGCTTCAGCCGCCGCGCGTTCAGCAGGTGGAAGGTCGAGGGCGTATGCGGCGCGTTCACCGAGACGATGTCCATGCGCGCCAGCATCTGGTCCAGACTGTCCCACCAGGTCGCCTGCAGCTCGGCCTCGATCTCGGGGCGCAGGCGGCGGCGGTTGTGGTAATGCACCTGCATGCCGAAGACATTGGCGCGGCGGGCCACGGCCTGGCCGATGCGGCCCATGCCCAGGATGCCCAGCCGGCGCCCGCCCAGCCGGCCGCCCAGATGCGAAGTCGGCGCCCAGCCCTGCCAGCGCCCGGCCTGCATCTCGGCCATGCCCTCGGGGATGCGGCGGGTCACGCCCAGGATCAGCGCCATCACCATGTCGGCGGTGTCCTCGGTCACCACGCCGGGGGTATTGGTGACCAGGATGCCGCGCTGGCGGGCGGAATGCACGTCGATATGGTCGACGCCGGCGCCGTAATTCGCGATCAGCTTCAGCTTCTCGCCGGCCTGGGCCAGCATGTTCGCGTCGATGGCGTCGGTGACCGTCGGCACCAGCACGTCCGAAACGCGCATGGCGGCGACGAGCTCGTCGCGGGTCATCCGGCGGTCGTCGGTGCTCAGCGATACGTCGAACAGCTCGGACATCCGCGCTTCGACCGCCTCGGGCAGGCGGCGGGTGACGGTGACCTTCAGGCGCGAGCGGGTCGGATCGGTCGCTTGAACGGCGGGCATGGTCGCTCCTCTCTTCCAAAGCCGGACGGCTTTTGGCAAAGTGCCCGCGATGCGGGGCGCGCACAAGACCCCGAAGATGCAGGACGAGCATATGACGCATGGACTGGCTTGGCCGCGCGCCGCGATGGTGGCGCTGGGGCTGTGTTTCGGGGGCGCCGCGCTGGCGCAGGCGACCGATCCGGGCGAGGCCCTGGACGCCAAGCCGGTGCCGGGGGTCTCCGCCGATGCCGAGATCAGCCGCAACCCGGACGGCCGCGCCGATCCGAACCGGGGGCCGGTCACCAACCTGCCGCTGCCGCGCTATGTCAGCCTGAAAGGCGGCGAGGGCAACGCCAGGCGCGGCCCCAGCCTGTCGCATCGCATCGACTGGGTGTTTCGCCACGCCGGCATGCCGCTGCGCGTGGTGGCCGAATTCGGCCAGTGGCGCCGGGTCGAGGACCAGGACGGCGCCGGCGGCTGGGTGCATTATTCGCTGTTGTCGGGGGTGCGGACCGCCATCGTCACCAAGGACATGCTGGACCTGCTGGCCCGGCCCGAGCCCCGGGCCAATGTCGTCGCCCGCGCCGAGGCCGGCGCCATCGTGCGGCTGCACGAATGCAATCCCGACTGGTGCCGGGTATCGGGCGCGGGGGAAAAGGGCTGGGTGCCCAAGACCGCGATCTGGGGCGTGGATGCGGGCGAGATCCGCGACTAGTGCAGCGTGGCGGCATCCTCGCCGCCGGCCTTGCAGACCACCACATGGCCCAGCGAAACCCGCATCCAGGCGATGCGCGAGCTGCGCTGCGCGCCGGTGCCCAGGGTCGGATGGGTCATGTCCTCGGCGCCGCATTCGTCGACCAGTTCCTTGACGAAGCCCACCATGCCGCGGTCGTGGCCGTGAAAGCGCCGCCGCACCAGGTTCCAGCGCAGCCACCCGGTCAGCTTGCGCAGCGGGTAAAGGCCGCGCACGGCGCCTGTCTTGTGGGCGCGGTCCAGCATACGCTCGTGCCAGGACAGGTCCGGCGACTCGGGGCGGTAATGCTTGCCGTCCGGATATTGCGGCCAATAGCCGGTGCCCCAATCCTCGATGAAATACAGGCCGCCCGGCTTCAGATGGTGTTCGAGCAGGTGCCAGAACGAGATCCGGGCCAGCTGGCCGACATGGGCGGCGTCGTCGATGATGACATCGAAACCGCGCGGGGCCCGTTCGGCGGCGATGCGGTCCAGAAGCGCCTTGTCCTGCTGTTCGCCGACGTAGCAGCGCACCCGCTCGCCGAAGGACGCGGCGCAGGGGTTGATGTCCAGGCCGGTGATGCGGGCGTTGGGCAGCCAGGATTCCCAGTGCTTCAGCGAATCGCCGCGGGCCACGCCCAGTTCCAGCATGTCCAACGCCTCGTGTCGGCGCGGTCCCAGGAATTCGGTGTAGTTCCGGAAGTAATGCGCCAGTCCCATCTTGTCGATCGGAATGTCGCCGATGGTCTTGACCGGTATCGTCGTCGCCGTCATGGATCGTCCCCGCACCAGTGAACCTTCAAACGCGCCGCTTGCCCTTCGAGGGTAAGGCAGCTTGCCGGGCCGCGGCAAGCACGACGGGCCGCGGGCCCGCGATATGCCAGTCATGGGCGACACGCCCGCCGGCGACGCGCCCCGAAGTTGCAAGGGCCGCCCCTGCGGGGCGGCCCTGCGGTTTTCGGCGGCCCGATTCGCGCGATTACATGGTCTGTCCGACCAGGGAATCGGTGCTGGCGCTGGCCTTCATGCATTGGTGATAGGTCAGCGTGATCGAGTTCTCGGTCATGCGCAGCGTGCCGTCGGGACGGGACTGCAGGTCGACCACCCGGTTGCCGGCGGCGGGCGAACCTTCGCAGGCCAGGGTGACGCGGGTGCGGTTCACCTGCTGTTCGGAATTGGCCACGGTGCAGGTCGCCGCCGGGAACATGAACTTGTTGCCGTCGATGACCAGCGACTTGTCGCTGGTCGGATCGCCGCAGTTCGATTCCAGCAGGTTGTAAGTGCCGTTCAGCGCGCTCGACTGCGCCATGGGACCGGGGGTGGGCTCGGGCGTGGCCGGAGCGACCTGGTCGCAGGCGGCGATTCCCAAAGTCGCGAGGGCGGCGAAGGCAAGCAGGGGTTTCATCACAGTCATTTCAATCTCCCGTTGTGTCAGGAAACGTCGGTCAACAGGCCGCGTCCTTTCAACAAAGCGTGAACCCCCGGTTTTCGTTCCCTGAATTTCAACCAAAGTTCGTCGGCCGGCAAGGAATCGCCCTTGGAGAGGATCCATTCCTCCAGCCGGGCGGCGGTGGCCGGGTCGAAGGCGCCGCCGTTTTCCAGGAAGGCCTCGAAGGCGTCGGCATCCATGACCTCGGACCACATGTAGCTGTAATAGCCGGCGCTGTAGCCGTCGCCGGAAAACACATGCGCGAAATGCGGCGTGGCGTGGCGCATCGGGATCGCGGCGGGGGCGCCGAGTTCCGCCAGCACTTCGGCCTGCCGCGCCATCGGGTCGGCGGGCGGCGTGCCGGTGTGAAAGGCCAGGTCGACCAGCGCGCTTTCCAGATATTCGGTGGTGGCGAAGCCCTGATCGGCATTGCCCGCCGCCAGGATGCGGTCGCGCAACTCGGCCGGCATCGGCGCGCCGGTCTCGGCATGGCGGGCGTGGCGGTCCAGCACCTCGGGCTGTTCCAGCCAATGCTCGAACAGCTGGCTCGGCAGTTCGACGAAGTCGCGCGCGACCGAGGTGCCCGAGATCGAGGGCCAGTCCACCTGCGACAGGATATGGTGCAGCGCATGGCCGAATTCGTGGAACAGCGTATGCGCGTCGTCCCAGGACAGGTAGGCCGGCGCGCCGGGCGCCTCGGGCGGGGTGAAGTTGCAGACATTGACCACGATGGGGCGCTGGCCGGCGCCGATCCGGTGCTGCTGCTGCAAGGACGAGCACCAGGCGCCCGAGCGCTTGCTGGGCCGGGCGAAGTAGTCGCCCAGAAACACCGCCATCTGCCGGCCGTCGCGGGTGATCTCCCACGCCCGGACCTCGGGCGACCAGAGCGGCGCCTGGAACTCGCGGAACTCCAGCCGGAACAGCCGGCTCGCGGTGTCGAAGACCGCACCGATCATCGCCTCCAAGGTCAGGTAGGGCTTCACGGCCGCCTCGTCGAACTCGTGCTCGGCCTTGCGGCGGCGCTCGGCGTAGAAGCGCCAGTCCCAGGGCTCCAGCGCGCCGTTCACGCCGTCCGCGTGCAGCATCTGGGTGAAACGCGCGGCATCGGCCTCGGCCCGGGCCTTGGCCGGGGTCCAGACCTGTTTCAGCAGCGCCTCGACATTGCCGGCATTGCCGGCCATCTCGGGCTCCAGCTTGTAGCTGGCGAAATCGGCGTAGCCCAGCAGCGTGGCGCGTTCGTGGCGCAGCGCCAGGATCTCGGCGGCGATGGGGCGGTTGTCGGTCTTGGCGCCGCCTGCCCCCGAGCCGTCGCCGCGCGCGGTCCAGGCCCGCCAGGCGGTCTCGCGCAAGGCGCGGTCCTCGGCATATTCCAGGAAAGGCACGATCAGCGAGCGGTTCAGCGTCACGATCCGGCCCGACAGCCCGCGTTCGCGCGCCGCCGCCCGCATGGCGCGCAACAGCCAGTCCGGCAGGCCCGAAAGCCGGTCGTCGGGCACGGCCATGGTAAAGTCGCGCTCATCCGCCAGCACGTTCTGGGCGAAATCCGTGCTGAGCACCGCCAGCCTTTCGCGGACCTGCGCCATGCGCGCGCGCGCCGCGCCGGTCAGCCCGGCACCCGAGCGGCGCAGCCCGCGCAGGGTCAGCTCGGTCAGGCGCTGGTCCTGCGGCGCCAGCTCGTCGCGGTCCTGATGGATCGCCTCGACCCGGTCGAACAGCCGCGGGTCCATGCTGGTCCTGGCGCCATGCGCGGCCAGGCGCGGCGCGAACTGGCGCTGCAAATCCTCGCGCGCGGGGTTCGAATCGACGCCCGCCAGGGTATAGAACACCGCGCAGAGCCGGTTCAGCGGCTCCTCGGCGGTTTCCAGCGCGGCGACGGTGTTCTGGAATGTCGGCGGTTCGGGATTGGCGGCGATGGCCTCGACGGCCTCCTCGGCCAGCTTCAGGCAGGCGTCGAAGGCGGGGGCGAAATCCGCGTCGCGGATCAGGTCGAAGCGCGGCAGGCCCAGCGGCCCGGTCCATTCGGTCAACTCAGGGTTCATGCGGCATCCTTTCGGTTGCCCTGCATGTTTTCACCCCGGCGGCAAATGTCCAGAGCCGCAGACCGGGCAATCGGCGCGTCGCGAAATTTTCATCAGCCGGTTTTCGGAATAGAGCCCGTCGAAGATCAGCATGCGCCCGCGCAGGGGCTCGCCCGCGCCGGCGATCAGCTTGATCGCCTCCAGCGCCATCATCGAGCCGATGACGCCGGGCAGCGGGCCGACCACGCCGGCCTCGGCGCAAGCCGGGGCCAGCCCGGCGGCCGGAGCCTCGGGGAAGATGCAGGCCATGCAGGGCGCGCCGCGGGCGGGGTCCCAGACGGTCAGCTGCCCTTCCCATTGCGCGATCGAGCCGGCGACCAGCGGCACGCCGACCGCGACGCAAGCCGCGTTCACCGCCTGGCGGGCGGCGAAACTGTCGGTGCCGTCGATCACCAGGTCGTGGCCGGCGAGCAAAGCGGCGTCCTCGGCGGTGATGCGGCGGTCCAGCGCGGTCACCGCGACATGCGGATTCAGTGCCAGCATGGCGTCGCGGGCGGCCTCGGCCTTGAGGCGGTCCGCGTCGGCGGTGCGGAAGATCACCTGCCGTTGCAGGTTCGAGAGGCCGACCCGGTCGTCGTCGGCGACGGTGATCCGTCCCACCCCGGCGGCGGCGAGGTAAAGGCAGACCGGAGCCCCCAGCCCGCCCGCGCCCACGACCAGCACCCGCGCGCGCCGCAGCGCCGCCTGCCCCGGCCCGCCCAATTCGCGCAGCACGATATGGCGGGCATAGCGGTCCAATTCCGCATCCGCAGGCGAGCCGGTCCCATTGACCGGGACCGGGGGGGCTTCGGACACAGCCTGCTTCACCGGCACCAGCCCCGGCCCCTGCTGCGGCAGCGCGACGCTGTGGCGATGCGCCAGCCGCAGAAGCGACCATGCCGCAAGGCCGATCAGGGTGACGGCCAGCAGCCAGAGCAGCACCGGGGACGGCCATTGCACCGCCCGCGCAAAGGCGCCCTCGGGCCAGCGATGGACGGCGGCGGTCACCGCGAGCCACAGCAGCAGCGCGGCAAGACCAAGCTTCCAGCCGCGCAGGCGCAGCCAGTAAAGCCAGCCCAGCACCGCGCCATATCCCAGAAGCCACCAGCCGCCGGTCGCCCAGACGAACACCAGCAGCAGGATGAGGACCGGCATCAGCCCCGGGCCATCAGCCGCGGCCGGTCGAGCCGAAGCCGCCTTCGCCGCGCGCGGTCTGGTCCAGCGCCTCGGCCATGACGAAGGCCGCGCGGGTCACCGGCGCGATCACCGCCTGGGCGATGCGCTCGCCATGCTGGATCGCATAGGGCGCGGCACCGAGGTTGATCATGATCACCCCCAGCGGGCCGCGATAATCGCTGTCGATGGTGCCCGGCGTGTTCGGCAGCGTCACGCCATGCTTCAGCGCCAGGCTGGAACGGGGGCGGATCTGCATTTCGTAGCCCGGCGGGATCTGCACGCGCAGCCCGGTCGGGACCAATGCTATCTGGCCGGGGTCGAGCCGCAACTCGGACCCGCCCAGGTCGGCACGCAAGTCGGCGCCGGCCGATCCCGCGGTCTGATATTCGGGCAGCGGCAGCGCCGGATCGGCGCCCGGTTCGCGCAGAACCAGAATCGTCACCTCGGCCGCCATCACCCTGTCCTTACTTCGGCGCGATCATCATGACCATCTGGCGCCCTTCCAGCTTGGGCATCGATTCGACCTTGCCGGCCTCGCCCACATCGGCGGCGACCCGGTTCAGCAGTTCGAGGCCCAGCGACTGGTGCGCCATCTCGCGGCCGCGGAAGCGCAGGGTGACCTTGACCTTGTCGCCCTCGTCCAGGAACTTCATCACCGAGCGCATCTTGACATCGTAATCGTGGGTATCGGTCCCGGGACGGAACTTGATTTCCTTGATCTCGATGATCTTCTGCTTCTTGCGGGCCTCGGCCTCGCGCTTTTGCTGTTCATACTTGAACTTGCCGAGGTCCATGATCTTGCAGACCGGCGGCACGGCATTGGGCGAGATCTCGACCAGGTCCAGCCCGGCCTCCTGCGCAAGCTCCATGCCCTTGGCTGGCGTGACGACGCCGACGTTTTCGCCATCCGCCCCGATCAGGCGGATTTCTGCGACCCGGATGCGGTCGTTGACGCGGGGGCCGGTGTCACGGGTGGGCGGAGCGTTATGCGGTCTGCGGGCTATGGCTGTCTTCCTTGTATGGCCAGAGGTTTTGCGCGTGTAATTAGTCCCGCAGAGCCGCATTTTCAACCGGATTCGGTGGGGTTTGCGTCGGTTTTGACGCAGAACCGCCGTTCTCGCCCGGGGGTTGACGCAGCCGTGACCCGCCCGGCGGCGCCCCGGCGGCCGCCCCGCTTTTCCCCCGCGTCCCGGCATGGCATAGAGACCCTGCGCCGCCAGAGGGAGACCTGCATGAAAAGACCGCTCGTCCTGATCGTCCTGCTTGCCGCAGCCGCCGGCGGCGCCTGGTATTGGTCGCAATCCGGCCAACCGCCGCAGCCCGAGCCACCGCGCAACGAGGTTACGGCCCCCGCATCCGCGCCCGATACGGCCGAGGCGCAGGACAAGGCCAATGCCGCCGCCGATGCGGCAGCCGACGCGGCAGCCATCGCGGCGGATGCTGCGGCGGATGCCGCGGCCTCGGCCACGTCCGCCGCCGTCAGCCCCGCCAGTTCCGCCGCCGACCAGGCCGAAGCCGCAGCCGAGGCCGCCATCGCCGCGGCCGACCGCGCGGCCGATGCGGCCGCCGCGGCCAGCGCCTCGCCCACGCAGGCCGAAGCCGCCGCCATTGCCGCCGGCAGCGCGGCCCGCGATGCCGCCAGCGCCACCCGCACCGCCGGCAGCGCCGCCGGAGAGGCGGTCGAGATCGACTCGGCCCTGACCCCGCAGGGCTTCGACGCGGCGCGCCTGCGCCAGCTCATCGCTGCCGCCGACCTGCCGCCGGCGCGCAGGGCCGAGCTGGTCGCGCTGGTCGACCGCGCCGAAGCCGATGCCGGCGCCCGCCCGGCGCTGCTGGAACAGGTCCGGGCCGCGCTGCCATGAGCTTTCCCAGCCTTGCCCAGTTCCTTGCCGCCGCACCCGAAAGGCTGGCCCGCGGCCCGATCGCGCTGATCCTGATCGAGGACGATACCGCCGTCACCCAGACGCTGGAGCATCACCTGCGCGCCGGTTTCAAGCTGATCCTGGCGCTGTCGTCCGAGCCGCTGCCGGCGCAGCTGATCCCCGAGGCCGGCGCCGGCAAGATCGTGAACCTGCGCCACGATTCCCGCCGCGGCCGCGCCCATGTCGAGGCGGTGAACACCGCCATCGAGGCGGTGCCGAACGACAGCTGGCTGTATTACGGCTATAACGCGGAATTCCTGTTCTATCCCTTCTCGGAGCACCGCACCGTCGGCGAGATGCTGGCCTTCCACGCCGAGGAACGGCGCCGGGCGATGCTGACCTATGTCGTGGACCTCTACGCCCCGGACCTGGAGCGCTTTCCCGATGCGGTCAGCCTGGACCAGGCGATGTTCGACCGCACCGGCTATTTCGCGCTCGGCCGGCCCGACCGCGACGGGCGGCACCGGGAACGGCAGCTGGACTTCCACGGCGGGCTGCGCTGGCGCTTCGAGGAGCACATTCCCCAGGACCGCCGCCGCATCGACCGCATCGCGCTGTTCCGCACCCAGCCGGGGCTGAAGCTGCTGCCCGATCACCGCTTCAACGTCGAGGAATACAACACCTATTCCTGCCCCTGGCACCACAACCTGACCGCCGCCGTGGCCTCGTTCCGGGTCGCGAAGGCGCTGGCCAAGAACCCCGGATCGCGCGGGCAGATCGGCACGTTCCGCTGGCGCAATTCGCATCCCTTCCAATGGAGCTCGCAGCAGCTGATGGACTTCGGCCTGATGGAGCCCGGCCAGTGGTTCTAGACCCGGCCTGGCTGGCCCGGCGCGCGCCCCGGACCCGCCCCGCGGACGATTTCCGCGACGAGGGCGACGTGGACTACGCCCGGGTGATCCATTCCGCCGCCTTCCGCCGGCTTCAGGGCAAGACCCAGATCCTGAACCTGGGCGACAGCGATTTCTACCGCACCCGGCTGACCCACTCGCTGGAGGTGGCGCAGATCGCCGGCGGGCTGGTGCAGCAGCTGCGCGGCCTGTTCCCCGACCATGCCGCCAGCGCCGCCCTGCCCGGCCGCAGCCTGATCCAGGCCATCGCCTGCGCCCACGACCTGGGCCACCCGCCCTTCGGCCATGGCGGCGAGGTGGCGCTGAACTGGTGCATGCGCGACCATGGCGGCTTCGAGGGCAACGGCCAGACCCTGCGGCTGCTGGCGCAGCCCGTGGATGCCGCGCCCGAGCCGGGGGTGAACCTGACCCGGCGCAGCCTGCTGGGCGTGCTGAAATATCCCGCAAGCTGGTCGCGGCTGGCCAATCCGGCGCTGCGCCCGCGCCTGCACCAGGGGCCTTTGCCGCGGCAGAGCATCGACCTGGCGGCCTCGGCGCCGCCGAAATGCCATCTCGACTGCGAGGCCGGGCTGGTGGATTGGATCCTGTCGCCGCTTTCGGCCGAGGACCGCGATCTTTTCGCGCAGGTTCGAGAGTTCTCCGGCAAGCATGGGGTCACGCTGCATAAAGCCCTGGACTGCAGCATCATGGATGTGGCCGACGACATCGCCTATGGCGTTCACGACCTCGAGGATGCCATCGCGCTGGGGCTGGTCTCGGCCGAGGAATTCCGCGGCGCGGTGGCGCCGGGATACGCTGCCCCGTTCGGCGGCCGGGGCGCGCTGGCGGCGCGGCTGTTCGGCCCCCCCGCTGCGCGCAAGGCCAGCATCGGCGCGCTGGTGCATCATTTCATCGGCGCCGTCCGTTTCCGCGAGGAGCCGGGGTTCCGCGACCCGCTGCTGCGCCACCGGGTCGAACTGGCCGAGCCGCCGCGGCAGTTGCTGAAGGCGCTCAAGGGCTTCATCCTCGACCGGGTGATCCGCAGCGCCGGTGTGCAGCAGCTGGAGTTCAAGGGCCAGGCCATGGTGGTCGAGGTGTTCGAGGCGCTCCGCTCGGACCCGATGCGGCTGCTGCCGGGCGAATGGCGCGCGCGATACGCGGCCGAGGGCGATATCCGCATCCTGTGCGACCATGTCGCGGCCATGACCGACACCGCCCTGCTGCGGACCTATGAGCGGCTGTTCTCGCCGCGCATGGGCTCGGTCTTCGACCGGCTCTAGGCGGCGCAGACGCGCCAGATCACGTCGCCCACGTCGTCGGCCAGCAGCAGCGACCGGCCGTCCGGGCCGATGGCGACGCCCACCGGGCGGCCATAGGAAAACTTCTCGTCCGGCGACAGGAAACCCGTCAGGATGTCGCGCGGCGGTCCCGAGGGGCGGCCATCCGCGAAGGGCACGAAGATCAGCCGATAGCCCGACAGCGTCGAGCGGTTCCAGGACCCATGCTGGCCGATCGCCATGCCCTCGGGAAAGCCGGGCAGCGTGCCCGCCGGCATCCAGCACAGGCCCAGCGAGGCGGTATGGCCGCCCAGCGCGTAATCGGGGGTGATGGCGCGGGCGACCATGGCGGCGTCCTGCGGCACGCGGTCGTCCACCGTCCCGCCCCAATAGCTGTAGGGCCAGCCGTAGAAGCCGCCTTCGCGCACCGAGGTCAGATAGTCGGGCGGGGTCTCGTCCCCCAGCCCGTCGCGTTCGTTGACCACGGTCCAGAGCGCGCCGGTCGTGGGCTCCCAGGCCAGGCCGACCGGGTTGCGCAAGCCCGAGGCGAAGACGCCGGCACGGCCGGTTTCCAGGTCCAGTTCCCAGATCGCGGCGCGGCCCTCCTCGACCGCCATGCCCTCGTCGGCGATATTGGTCAGCGATCCGACCCCGCAATAAAGCCGCTTGCGGTCGGGCGAGGCGATCAGGCTGCGCGTCCAGTGTCCGCCCGGCTGGAACGCGACCAGCCGGCGGCCGGGGCCGGCGATCCGGGTGGCGCCGGGGGCGTAGGGAAAGGCCAGGATGCCGTCGGTATTGGCAACGAAGAAGGTCTCACCGACCAGGGCCATGCCGAAGGGCTGGCGCTGGCCGTCCAGGAAGACTTCGCGCGTCTCGGCCACGCCGTCGCCGTCGGCATCGCGCCACAGCGTGATGCGGTTCGCACTGACCCCCAGCGCGCGGGCGCGGCGCATGGTTGCCTGGGTGGCGCGGTCGAGCAGCGATCGGGGCGGGGTTGCCTCTTGCAGCGCCTCGGCCACCAGCACGTCGCCGTTGGGCAGCACCTCGATCCAGCGCGGATGCTGCAACTCGCGGGCGAAGGCGTTGACGCGCAGGCCGGGGGCTGGGACCGGCGCCTCGGTCCCGCGCCAGCCGCGGGCGGTCGGCATCTTCAGCGTCATGATGCCCTGGGGTTTTGCCGGAGGAATCTGCGGCGCGGTGCCCAGCGCCGCCGTTCGGGGCGCGCCCATGCGCCGCATCAGCACCATCGCGCCGCCCACCGCCGCCGTCGCCCGGGCCAGAAAATCCATGGATCGCCTTCCTGTTTGCCCGAGCAGGCTAGTCCCGGCACGGCAGCGGTCAATCCCCCGCATGCACGCCATGGTGGTCCGCCGGCAAAAAACCGGCTATAGGCGCGGGAAAACTGGTGTGGTGATGCCCGATCCGTTCGACCGGCCTGCCTCGATCCCGGCCTTCGCGCTTTTCGCGCTGCTGCCGGGGCTTCTGCTGGGCGCCGCCTGCCTTTGGGGCGGCGGCTGGACCTGGGCCGCGCTGGTCTGGATCGGTGGCGCCAGCCAGATCGTCGATACGGTCCTCGCCCGCGGCTTTGCCGATCCAGTCCATGATGCGGCACCGGCGGCGACCGATCTGTTGTCGGTGGTGCTGGCGCTGCTGCATTTCCTGCTGCTGGGCGCCGGGCTGGCGGCGCTGACCGGGGAAGGCATGGGCGCTGTGTCGCGCGTGGCGCTGTTCCTGGGGCTGGGGATGTTCTTCGGCCAGGTCTCGAACTCGAACGCGCATGAGCTGATCCATCGCGGCTCGCGCGGGCTGTTCCGGCTGGGGGCGGCGGTCTATGTGACGCTGCTTTTCGGCCATCACGCCTCGGCGCATCGGTTGGTGCATCACCGTTATGTCGCGACGGCGCAGGATCCG
Organism: Paracoccus aminovorans; assembly: GCF_900005615.1. Classification (NCBI taxonomy): domain Bacteria; kingdom Pseudomonadati; phylum Pseudomonadota; class Alphaproteobacteria; order Rhodobacterales; family Paracoccaceae; genus Paracoccus; species Paracoccus aminovorans. Next base: position 2,126,997 of record NZ_LN832559.1, read on the forward strand.
AACTCGGCGCGCTTCGGCGAAAGCTTCTGGCATTTCCTGCCGCGCGCGCTGGCGGGGTCGTTCCGCGCCGGGCTGGCGGCGGAGCGGGCGCTGTCGGCGGCGAAGCCGGGGCGGCCGAACCCTTACGCCGTCTGGGTCGGCGGCGGTCTGGCCTGCTGCCTGGCGGCGTGGCTGGTCTTCGGCTGGGCGGGACTGGGCTGGTACCTGGGGCTTTGCCTTTACGCACAGGTGCAGATGATGCTGGCCGACTACGTCCAGCATTACGGGTTGCAGCGGGCCCGGCGCGCGGATGGGCGCTATGAGCCGGTGGGGCCGCGCCACAGCTGGGACGCGCCGCATTTCCTGTCCTCGCTGATGATGGTCAATGCGCCGCGCCATTCCGACCACCACGCCCATCCCGGCCGCGCCTATCCGGGGCTGCGGCTGCAGCGGGCCGCGGCACCGCGGCCGATGCTGCCCTATTCGCTGCCGGTGATGGCGGCGCTGGCCATGCTGCCCCGGCTTTGGCGCCGGGTGATGGACCCGCGCGTCCGGCGGATGCGGGAGGGCTGAAGCGGCGACGGACGGCGCGGGTGGCGCCGTCCCGGGAGTATTTGGGGAACGAAGAAGTCTTAGGCCCGCGCGTCGCGGATCAGCGCCGCGAGATGCCGAGTCGAAGGGTCGTGGCCGGGGGCGGGCTTGCCTTCCAGCAGCGGCGCCACCTTCAGCGCCAGTTCCTTGCCCAGTTCGACCCCCCATTGGTCGAAGCTGTTGATGCCGAGGATGACGCCCTCGACGAAGACGCGATGTTCGTAGAGGGCGACGATCTGGCCCAGGGTGTAGGGCGTCAGCTGCGGGATCAGCAGCGTGGTCGAGGGCCGGTTGCCCGGGAAGACGCGGTGGCGGGCCTGGCGGTCCAGCTCGGCGCCGGTCAGGCCCTTGGCCTGCATCAGCGCCCGGGCCTCGTCCAGCGATCGGCCGCGCATCAGCGCCTCGGATTGGGCGAGGCAGTTGGCAATCAGCAGCAGGTGGTGATGCGCAAGCTCGGGCTCGTGGCCGCGGGCGGCGATGATGAATTCGCAGGGCACCACCGCCGTGCCCTGGTGGATCAGCTGGTAGAAGGCATGCTGGCCGTTGGTGCCCGGCTCGCCCCAGACCACCGGGCCCGAGGGCAGCGACAGGTCGCTGCCGTCCATGGCCACGCGCTTGCCGTTCGATTCCATTTCCAGCTGCTGCAGATAGGCCGGCAGCCGCGCCAGACGGTTGTCGTAGGGCAGCACGGCGCGGGTGGCGTAGCCGCAGACCTGATGGTGCCAGATGCCGACCAGCGCCAGGATCACCGGCAGGTTTTCGGCCGGCTTGGCGCTGCGGAAATGCCGGTCCATCGCCGCGCCGCCGGCGAGGAAGCGGTCGAAATCGTCGGGGCCGATGGCGATCATCAGCGACAGGCCGATCGGCCCCCACATGGAATAGCGGCCGCCGACCCAATCCTCGAAACCGAAGACGCGGTTGGGCTCGATGCCCCATTCCGCGGTGCGCTCGGCCGCCGAGGACAGCGCCGCGAATTGCGCCGCCGGGTCGGCGACCCCGGCCGCCATCCAGTCCAGCGCGGTCCTGGCGTTGGTCATGGTCTCGATGGTGGTGAAGGTCTTGGAGGCGACGACGACCAGCGTGGTCGCCGGGTCCAGCCCCTTGAGCGTGTCGGCGATGTCGGCCCCGTCCACGTTCGAGACGAAATGCACCCGCGGCCCGTCGTGGAAGGGCGCGAGCGCGCGCGCGGCCATGGCCGGGCCCAGGTCCGAGCCGCCGATGCCGATATTGACCACGTCGGTGATGCGCCCGCCCTGCCCGGCGAAGCTGCCGTCGCGCACCTGTGTCGCGAAGGCGCGCATACGTTCGTGCGTGCGGCGCACCTCGGGCATCACGTCCTCGCCGTCCAGGATCACGCTGCCTTCCAGGTTGCGCAGCGCGGTATGCAGCACGGCGCGGTCCTCGGTTTCGTTGATGCGTTCGCCGGTGAACATGGCCTCGCGCCGGGCGGTGACCGGGGCAGCGAGTTCCAGGAGCAGGTCCCGCGCCTTTGCGTCGATGCCGGTCTTGGACCAGTCGAAGACCAGCCCCTCGGCGCTGGTCGAGAAGCCGGCGGCGCGGTCGGGGTCGGCCTGGAACAGCGCCTCGATGCGCAGCGCGCCCTGCGCCTTGCGGTGTTCGGTCAGTCGGGTCCAGATATCGGTCATGTCATTCCGCCCAATGCACGGTGATGTCGCCCAGGAAGGCCTTGATCGGCGCCTCGGTGGGATCGAGGTTGCGGGCGCGTTCCAGCGCCTCGCGCTTGTCGGCGCCAGTGATCAAGAGATGGGTGTTGATCGCACCCTTCAGCGCCGATGCGGTCAGGGTGATGCGCGGGTCGTCCTTGAGACTGGTCACCGCCATCACCGGCGGCGCATCGGGGGCCAGCGCCAGCACCGTCTCGGAAGCCGCGGGGAACAGGCTGGCCGTATGCATGTCGGTGCCCATGCCCAGAAGCAGCACGGTCAGCGGCAGGTGCGGCGCGATCGCTTCGCACAGCGCGGGAACCGCATCCCCCGGGGCGGGATCGCCGGTATAGAGATCGACATAGGGCGCCGCCGCGGCCTTGTCCTTGAGCAGGTGGCGGCGCAGCAGCCGGCCGTTCGAGCGCAGATGCTCGCCATCGACCCAGCGCTCGTCGTTGAGCATGACCGTGATGCGCGGCCAGTCGATCTCGCTGCCCGAGAGATAGTCGTAGAGCGGCGCCGGGGTGGTGCCGCCGGGCACGCAGAGGCTGGCGGCGTCGTTCACCCGCAGATGCTGCGCCAACTGGCCGCCGATGCGGTCGGCCAGCGACAGGAACAGCATCTCGCGGTCGGGATAGTCGACGAAATCCAGGCTCATGAGCGTATCTCCCTCCACCGGCGGTTGTCGCGGTGCAGCAGGCGCAACGCCTCCTCGGGACCGCTGGATCCCGGGTCGTAGGGCTCGGGGCGTTTCGTGCCATGCTCCCAGGCGGCGATGATCGGGTCAGTCCAGGCCCAGGCGGCCTCGACCTCGTCGCCGCGCATGAACAGCGTCTGGTTGCCGCGGATCACGTCCATGATCAGCCGCTCATAGGCGTCGGGCATGTCGCTGCCCTCGGGACCCAGCGCATCGGCGAAGCTCATGTCCAGCGGCACCTGCACCAGGCGCATGCCGCCAGGACCGGGTTCCTTGATCATCATGGTCAGCACCATGCCCTCGTCCGGCTGCAGCCTGATGACCAGCTGGTTCGCCTTGTGGCTGCCGCCGTCGTCGAAAAGCGAATGCGGCGGTTCCTTGAAGGTGATGACGATCTCGCTGGTGCGGGCGCGCAGGCGCTTGCCGGTGCGCAGGTAGAAGGGCGTCCCGGTCCAGCGCCAGTTCGCGACATGCACCTTCAGCGCGACGAAGCTTTCGGTGCGCGACTCGGGGTTTTCGGCATCATCGAGATAGCCGGGGCCGTCGCGGCCGGCCAGATACTGGCCGCGCACGACCTCGTCGGCCGAGACCGGTTCCAGCGCCCGGATCACCTTCAGCTTCTCGTCGCGCACGGCGTCGGAATCGATGTGATAGGGCGGCTCCATGGCGATCAGGCACAGCAGCTGCATCATGTGATTCTGCACCATGTCCCGCATGGCGCCGGAATGGTCGTAATATTCGCCGCGGCCGCCGACGCCCACCGTTTCGGCGACGGTGATCTGGACGTGGTCGACATATTGCGCGTTCCACAACGGCTCGAACAGGATATTGGCGAAACGCACCGCCATCAGGTTCTGGACGGTTTCCTTGCCCAGGTAATGGTCGATGCGATAGATCTGGTTCTCGGCGAAATGCCGGGCCAGGGTGGCGTTCAGCGCCCGCGCGGTCTGCAGATCGCGGCCGAAGGGCTTTTCGACCACGATGCGGCTGTCCTGGTCGGCGATGCCGTGATCGGCCAGCCGGTCTGCGATGTCGCCGAAAAGCGCCGGCGCCACCGAGAAATAGAAGGCATGCACCACCCCCGGCCGCATCCGCGCCTTGAGCTCGGCCCAGCCTTCGCTGCCGCGGGCGTCGATGGCGACATAGCCCAGCAGGTCGAGAAAGGCCGCAACGCTGCTTTCATCCTGCCCGTCGCCCAGGAATTCGCGGATCGCGGCGCGCATCTCGGCACGGAATCCGTCGTCGTCCTGGGCGGTGCGGGCGGCGCCGATGATGCGGGCGCTTGCGGGCAACTGGCCGGCCTTGAACCGTCGGTAGAGACCCGGCACGATCTTGCGCCGGGCCAGGTCGCCAGTGGCGCCAAAGATCACCAGGTCGAACGCCTCGACCGGAATGACGCGTGAAACCATCGCTGCCTCCTCATCGCTTATCTGTCGATTAGCGGATGTTAGCGGTAACATCAAGTGCTGCAAAGTCATTGGCGTTCAGTCCTGTTTCCGCGCCATCCCACCGGCGGCGAAAGGGGGCGGCGGCGCGTCGGGTTCCAGCCGCGCGATCGCCTTGGCCAGGCGCGGCAGCCGGGCGCGGCGCATCAGCTCCTTGCGGGTCAGCGCCGCACCGGCGGCGCGGGCGCGGGCCTCAGTCGCCTCGACGGCCGCGAGCAAAGGCTCGGGGGCGCGCAGGTAGAGATCGCGCAGGAATTCGTCGGGATGGACGGCCTGCAATCCCAGCGCGGCCAGCGCCCCGCGCGGGAAGTCGCGCAGATTCGCGGTGACGATAGTGCCGGCGCCGGCAGCCAGCGCCGCCTCGACCACATGGCGGTCGGCGGGGTCGGGCAAGTCCAGACCCTCGGCGCCGCCAGAGGGCGCGACCCGTGCCTGCGGCAGGCGCGATTCCAGCAGCGCGATCTCGGCCCCCGCCTCCAGCCCCTGGCGGGCGGCGGCATGGCGCCATTCGTCGAGGATGCGTTGCGACCAGACCGGCCGGTAAAGCCCGGCCGCCGCGGCGCCGATCAGGATTTCGCGCAGCACGGTCGGGAACAGGACGCAGGCGTCCAGGACCGCCTTCATCCGTCCAGCCGGAAGAACAGCGCCTTGAGATAACCGGTCTCGGCCAGCTGCGGCAGCGTCGGGTGATCGGGCCCGGCCTGGCCGGTATGCAACAGCTGCATCCGCCGTCCGCCCCGCCCGATACCCCGCGCCGAGGCGTTGCGGAAGGCGGCCAGATCGGCGGCATGGCTGCAGGAGCACAGCGCCAGATAGCCGCCCGGCGCCACCAGCGGCGCGGCGAGCTTGGCCACCCGTTCATAGGCGCGCAGGCCCGCCTCCAGCGCCGGTTTCGAGGGCGCGAAAGCCGGCGGGTCGCAGATCACCAGGTCGAAGCGTGCGCCCTCGGCGGCCAGCGCCTCCATCTGCGCGAAGGCATCGCCCTGGCGAATCGCCAGCCGCGATTCGGCGCCCATGGCGCGCGCGCCGCCCTGCGCCAGCTCCAGCGCCGCGGCCGAGCCGTCGACGCAGGTGGCATGGACCGCCCCTGCGGCCAGCGCGGCCAGACCGAAGCCGCCGACATGCGAGAACACGTCCAGCACCCGCGCGCCCTTGGCCAGACGTTGCGCAAAGGCATGATTCGGGCGCTGGTCATAGAACAGGCCGGTCTTTTGCCCGCCCATCAGGTCGGCCAGATAGACGGCGCCGTTCATCGGCACCTCCACCGGCCCGGACAGGCCGCCCGCGAGCAGTTCCATCCGCTCGGGCAGCCCTTCCAGCCCGCGCGCCCGACCCTGCCCGTTCAGGATCACGGCGGATACGCCGGTGACCGCCTGCAGCGCGTCGGCGATGTCGCCGGCCATGCGCTCGGCCCAGGCGGCGTTGGGCTGGATCACCGCGGCATCGCCGAAGCGGTCGATGATGGTGCCCGGCAGGCCGTCGGCCTCGGCATGGACCAGGCGATAGAAGGGCGCGTCGAACAGCCGTTCGCGCAGCGCCAGCGCCCGGCGCAGCCGCGCGGCGATCCAGTCGCGGTCGACCTGGGCCTGCGGGTCGGGGTCCATGATCCGGGCGATGATCTTCGATTCGGGGTTGACCGTGACCAGGCCCAGCGGCCGGCGCTCGGCATCCTCGAGCAGCGCGAAACTGCCCGGCGCAATGGACCGCGTGCGTCGGTCGGTAACCAGTTCGTCGGCAAAGACCCAGGGAAAGCCGTGGCGGATCGCCTGCGGCTTCGACTTGGGACGCAAGCGGATGGTGGGCAGATCGGCGGTCATGGCGGCCCTCGTGCAAAACGCGGCAGGATTGCCATGCCGCGCGCCCGCGGGCAAGAGCCGGCCGGTTGCAATGTTACCGCTAACGGACTACATTGGCGGCAAAGGAGAAGCCAGCCATGACCTTGCACGCCATCATCGACCGGGTGACCGACCGCATCCGCGAACGTTCGCTTGAAAGCCGCGGTTCCTATCTGGCCAAGATCGCCCGCGCCGCCGAGGAAGGCCCGCGGCGCGCGCATCTGTCCTGCGGAAACCAGGCCCATGCCTATGCGGCGATGCCGGATAAGGAAGATCTGGCCACCACGCGCAAGCCGAACATCGGCATCGTCACCGCCTATAACGACATGCTGTCCGCGCACCAGCCCTATGAGCGCTTCCCGGACCTGATCCGGCAGGCGGCCCATGCGGCGGGGGCGACGGCGCAGGTCGCGGGCGGCGTGCCGGCGATGTGCGACGGCGTGACCCAGGGCCGGCCGGGAATGGAGCTTTCGCTGTTTTCGCGCGACGTGATCGCGCTGGCCTCGGCGGTGGCGCTGACCCATGACGTCTTCGACGCGGCGCTGTATCTGGGCGTCTGCGACAAGATCGTGCCGGGGCTGATCATCGCCGCCGGCACTTTCGGTCATATCCCGGCGGTCTTTGTCCCCGCCGGTCCCATGCCCTCGGGCCTGCCGAACGACGAGAAATCCAAGGTCCGCCAGCAATTCGCCACCGGCGAGATCGGGCGCGAGGCGCTGATGGCCGCCGAGATGGCCAGCTATCATGCGCCCGGCACCTGCACCTTCTACGGCACCGCGAACACCAACCAGATGCTGATGGAGTTCATGGGCCTGCACCTGCCCGGGTCCAGTTTCGTCAACCCCAACACGCCGCTGCGCGAGGCGCTGACCGTCGCGGCGGTCCAGCGCGCGGCCGCGATCACCCGGCTCGGAAACGATTATCTGCCGGCCGGCGAGGTGCTGGACGAGCGTGCCTTCGTCAATGGCATCGTCGGGCTGATGGCGACCGGCGGCTCGACCAACCTGGTGCTGCATCTGCCCGCCATGGCGCGCGCGGCCGGGGTGATCCTGGACCTCGAGGACTTCCACGACCTGTCGGAAACCGTGCCGCTGATGGCGCGCGTCTATCCCAACGGCCTGGCCGACGTGAACCATTTCCATGCCGCGGGGGGCCTCGGCTTCATGATCGGGCAGTTGCTGGAGGCCGGGCTGCTGCATCCCGACGTCAAGACCATCGCCGGCGGCGGGCTGGACCAATATGCCAGCGAGCCGAAGCTGAAGGACGGCCGCGTCGAATGGGTCGAGGGCGCGCATGAAACCCTGAACGACAAGATCCTGCGCCCGGCGGCCAATCCCTTCGCCGCGACCGGCGGGCTGAAGCAGCTGTCGGGCAACCTGGGGCGCGGCGTCATCAAGGTCTCGGCCGTGGCGCCGGAACGGCATGTGATCGAGGCCCCTGCCCGGGTGTTCGCGGACCAGGAAGAAGTCAAGGCCGCCTTCAAGCGCGGCGAGTTCACCGAGGACGTGATCGTCGTCGTGCGCTTCCAGGGTCCCAGCGCCAACGGCATGCCCGAATTGCATTCGCTGACCCCGACGCTCGCCGTGCTGCAGGATCGCGGGTTGCGGGTGGCGCTGGTCACCGACGGGCGCATGTCGGGCGCCTCGGGCAAGGTGCCGGCGGCGATCCATATTTCGCCCGAGGCCGCCAAGGGCGGGCCGCTGGCCCGGCTGCGGGACGGCGACATCCTGCGGCTGGATGCCGTGCAGGGAACGCTGGCTTGCCTGAGCGAGGGCTTTGAAAGCCGCCCCGCCGCGCAGCACGACCCGTCCTACAGCGCCGAGGGCCTGGGCCGAGAGCTTTTCGCGGCCTTCCGCGCCCATGTCGGGCCGGCGACCGAAGGCGCCGCCGTGGTGGTCTGACCGCCGCCGCGACAAAGGCGCGGGGCAAGGACGGGCTAGCGGTCGCCGCGCAGCAGTGCGACGGCAGCGCCAGGCGCGTTGCCGAGCGTCCAGTCCCGGGACTGCGCCCAGGACCGTTCGGGAGTTCGGCCCGGCAGGCGGATCACTTGCCCGGCTTCGCACAGCATCTCCGGCGGCGTTGGGCGCAGCGGCCCCTCCTCCTCGGCCGATTCGCGCAGGAACAGCACGTTCAGGCAGACCTGCCCCTCTTCGTCGCGGATCGGGCAGATGCGGGCATCGACCCGGAACCGGCGGCCCGATTTCGCCACTTGGCCCAGTCCGTGAATCCGCACCTCGCTCGTGCCTGGAACCTCAAGCATCTGGCGCAGCCGCGCCGGGGCCTTTTCCCCGGGATCGAGCAGGATGACGACCGGTCGGCCGATCAGTTCGTGGCGCCGATAGCCGCACATGCGCAGGCATGGCTGGTTCGCGGCGACGATCCGCCCGGCCAGGTCGAGGATCAGCACCGCGCGATGCGTGCGGATGGCGCGCATGGCGAATTCGAGATCATGTTGCAGCCGCTGGACATCGGACATGCGGAAAGCCTTCTGCAAGAGTTTATCCGCATCATTGGGCCAAGACCCTAAGATTCCGTTAGCGGCGGCGAGTTTTCTCAGCTCTCGGTCGGCGGACCGAAACGCTCGATCATCCGGTTGCGGATCTGGTCGCGCACGCCGCGGTACAGCGCCAGCTTGGCCTCGCGCCCCTCGGCCAGGCCGCTGGGGTCCATGATCGGCCAGTATTCGACGTCCAGATGCGCCACCCGGGTCAGTTCCAGCGCCTGTCTCTGACTGGCGGGCGACAGGGCCACGACCAGGTCGAAACTGCCCAGGTCGTCGCCCCAGGCCTGCATTTCCTCGAAGGAACGCGAGCGGTGGCGGGCCAGTTCGACCCCGATCTCGTCGCAGACGGCGATGGCGAAACCGTCGATCTCCATGTCGTTCTTGACCCCGGCCGACTGCACATAGGCCGAACGGCCGTAGAACTTCTTCATCATCCCCTCGGCCATGGGCGAACGGATCGCGTTGTGATCACAGCAGAAGAGCACCGAATGGGGAATCGCTCCGGCCACGAATCACCCCGGGATCAAGGCGCAGATCAGGGTGAACAGGCGCCGGGCGGTATCGATGTCGATCTGGGCCTTGCCCTCCAGCCGTTCCTGCAAGGTGCGGGCGCCCTCGTTGTGGATGCCGCGCCGGGCCATGTCGATGGCCTCGATCTGCGCCGGCGGCAGGCGCTTCACCGCGTCGAAATAGCTGGCGCAGATCTGGAAATAGTCCTTGACCGTCTGCCGGAACGGACCCAGCGCCAGATGGAACTCGGCGACCTTGTCGCCGGTCTCGGTCTCGATGTCGAAGACCAGCCGTTTTTCGCGCACCGCCAGCGCCAGCGCATAGGGACCGGGCGGCGGGGCGGCATCCTCGCGGCCGGGCAGGACGAAGCTGTTGTCCTCGAGCAGGTCGAAGACGGCGACGCGGCGCTCCTGCTCCATCTCGGGCGTGGGCGGCGGCAGGGCACTGTCGTCGATCTCGATCCGGCACAGCCGGCCGGTGGTTGCCTCGCTCATCCCCGCTCTCCGTTCACTGCGGCCAGCCGGGCCGAGACCGACCGGCCGTGCGCGCCCAGTCCTTCCGATTCCGCCAGCCGCACCGCCGCCGGGCCGATCGCGGCCAGCGCCTCGGGCGTCAGCCGGGCGATGGTGCTGCGCTTGAGGAAGTCCAGCACCGACAGACCCGACGAGAACCGCGCCGAGCGCGCCGTCGGCAGCACGTGATTCGGACCGCTGACATAGTCGCCGACCGCCTCGGGCGTCCAGCCGCCCAGGAAGATGGCCCCGGCATGGCGGGTCTTCTGCACCAACGCCTCGGGGTCGTCGACGCACAGCTCCAGATGTTCGGGCGCCAGCCGGTCGGAGAGAGCCGCCGCCTCGTCGAGGTCGCGCGTCACGATCACGGTGCCATAGTCGCGCCAACTGGCTCCGGCCACCTGGGCGCGCGGCAGGCCGGGCAGCAACCGCTCGACCTCGGCCACGACCGCCTGCGCCAGAGCGGCGTCGGGCGTGATCAGAATCGACTGCGCATCGGCGTCATGTTCGGCCTGGGCCAGCAGGTCCAGCGCCAGCCATTCCGGGTTCTGGGCGCCCTCGGCGATGATCAGCACCTCGGAAGGTCCGGCGATCATGTCGATGCCGACCCGGCCGAAGACATGGCGCTTGGCGGCGGCGACATAGGCATTGCCCGGGCCGGTGATCTTGTCCACGGGGCGGATGGTCCCGGTGCCATAGGCCAGCGCGGCGATGGCCTGGGCACCGCCGACGCGATAGATCTCGTCCACACCGGCCAGTTCGGCCGCCAGCAGCACCAGCGGATTGACCACGCCGTCGGGAGTCGGCACGCAGATCACCAGCCGCTCGACCCCCGCCACCCGCGCAGGGATGGCATTCATCAGCACCGAGGACGGATAGCTGGCCTGCCCCCCGGGCACATAAAGACCGGCGGCCGAAACCGGCGTCCAGCGCCAGCCCAGGGTCGCGCCCTCGGGATCGGTCCAGCTGAGGTCGTCGGGCATCTGCCGGGCATGATAGGCGCGGATGCGGTTCGCGGCCATGGTCAGGGCGGCGCGGTCCTCGGCCGAGACCTTCGCGGTTTCGGCCGCGATCTCCTGTTTCGAGAAGGCCAGGGTTTCGGGCGTCAGTTCCAGCCGGTCGAAACGCGCGGTCAGTTCGACCAGCGCCGCATCGCCCCGCGCCCGCACCTCGGCGATGATGGCGGCGACGGCCTCGTTCACATCCGCCGCATCCTCGCGCTTCATGGAAAGAAGCGCCTCGAAGCGTTCGGCGAAATCGGGCTGGGCGGTCGAAAGATGGATGGGCATGGCTCGGGCCTTCAATGACTTGCCCTTGTTAGCGGCTGCGGCGCGACGGCTCAAGCGGCTATGGTGCGGCCGATCCGCTGGCCCTGGCGCGGGTTGCGCGCCGGCTTTGATATTTGCGACATGGGGAAAGCGCGCTCCGCAGGGGCCGGAGAGACGCCGTACACCGTTTGTCCAATCCCCTGCGACCGCCCATCCCGTGACGACCGGGCCGCGGAAGCCGCCCTGTCAGGTCCCGGGATGCTGCGGCGCGCGGCGCGAGGGGGCGACATAGGGGCGCGTCACATCGCGCAGTTCGACGTTCAGGCATTCCGCCTCGACCGCAAGCGTGCCGTCGCCGGCGAATTCCAGCAGCAACTGGCCGGTGCCGTCCTCGCCCGGCTGCCATTGCAGGGTCAGCAGTTCCAGGATCAGGTCCTTGTCCTTGCGGTCGATGCCGTCGCTGCGCACCCGCTGCACGTCCTGAACCAGCAACACCGCCCGCACCCGCTCATAGGGGCGGCCCTCGCGCCGGGCGGCCTCGGCGTCCTCCCAGCGGAAGCGGTTCAGCAGCAGGGCCAGCTGGCGATGGCGGGCATCGTAGGCGATCTCGGTGACCGGCAGGATCGCGTCCTGGGTCAGGGTCGCGATGACCGTCAGATCGTCGGCGTCGCCGGCGAACAGCGCCAGCGGCGCGGGATCGGCATCCTGGAACCGGGCATCAGCCATCCGCGGGCTCCTCCTTGACACGTTCGATGTCCGCGCCGACGCCGCGCAGCTTGCGCACGACCTTCTCATAGCCGCGGTCGAGGTGATAGACGCGGCTGACGATGGTCTCACCCTCGGCCGCGAGCCCGGCCAGGATCAGGCTGACCGAGGCGCGCAGGTCGGTCGCCATCACCGGCGCCCCGCGCAGCTTCTCGACGCCGTGGACGGTGGCATGGCCGCCGTGGACCTCGATCCGGGCGCCCATGCGGGTCAGTTCGGGGGCGTGCATGAAGCGGTTCTCGAAAATCCTCTCTTCCAGAACCGAGCTGCCCTCGGCCGTGCAGAGCAGCGCCATCATCTGCGCCTGCAGGTCGGTCGGGAAGCCGGGGAAGGGTTCGGTCACCACGTCGACGGCGCGCACCCGGCCGTTCTTGCGCGAGACCTTGAGGCCGCGGTCGGTCTCGACCACGTCGATGCCGGCCGCGTCCAGCTTTTCGCAGAAGGCGGCGACCAGATCGATGCGACCGCCGAGGCATTCGACCTCGCCGCCGCAGATTGCCGGAGCCAGCATATAGGTGCCCAGCTCGATCCGGTCGGTGACCACGGGATGGGTGGCGCCGCCCAGGCTGCGCACGCCCTCGACGGTGATGGTCGAACTGCCCTCGCCCTCGATCTGCGCGCCCATGCGGCGCAGGCATTCGGCAAGGTCGACGATCTCGGGCTCGCGCGCGGCGTTGTTGATGACGGTGGTGCCGCGCGCCAGCGTCGCCGCCATCAGCGCGTTCTCGGTCGCGCCGACCGAGACCAGCGGAAAGTCGATCACCGCCCCCTTCAGCCCGCCGGCGGGCGCCTTGGCATGGACATAGCCCTCGCGCAGGTCCAGCTCCGCCCCCATCGCCTCGAGCGCCTTCAGATGCAGATCCACCGGCCGCGCGCCGATGGCGCAGCCGCCGGGCAGCGAGACCACCGCATGGCCGTCCCGCGCCAGCATCGGCCCCAGCACCAGGATCGAAGCCCGCATCTTGCGCACGATGTCGTAGTCGGCGGTATGGCTGGTCAGGTCGTGGCTGGACAGCGCCAGCACCTGGCCGTCCTGCAGGCTGGCCACCTCGGCCCCCAGCGATTGCAGCAGCGCGGTCATGGTGCGGATGTCCGACAGCCGCGGTGCGTTGGTCAGCGTCAGCGGCTGGTCGGTCAGCAGCGTCGCGGGCATCAGCGTCAGGCAGGCATTCTTGGCGCCGGCGATGGGAATTTCGCCCTTGAGCGGCCCGTTGCCCCTTACAATGATCTGGTCCATCTAATCCTCGTTCCCGGGCGCGCCCTGATCCGGCGTCTGTTGCCCTTGCTGCTCGTCCTGCGACTCTTCCGCCGCGCGCGCCCGCCCCTGCGCCTTGCGCCGCGCGAGATTGGCCCGCAGGGCGGCCTTGAGCCGCGCTTCGCGTGGATCGCCCTGGGGGTTGCGGGGTGATTTCGTCATGCTCACCCTGTTAGCGCCCTTGCCCGCTTGCGTCCAGCGGCGGCAGGGCTGCGCGGGGCTGATCGGCGGCGGATGGCAAAGCGCGATTTTTTGGAGATCCCCCCTTGCGCCCCCCGACCGGTTCGGTCTAAAGCCCCGCCCACGATGCTGTGGTAGCTCAGTGGTAGAGCACCCCCTTGGTAAGGGGGAGGTCGAGAGTTCAATCCTCTCTCACAGCACCATTCTCCAACCAGCAATTGCTAGGCGTTTTGCGCAATCCGGCCCTGCATTCCGGCTTTTGCATTGCGCAGAACGAAGCGGGACCAAGCGTACGGTCGCGGCAGGAAATTGGCAAAGCCTGTTCCTGTTTCGGTCACGATTCGCGCCCCACCCACGAAGGAACGACAGCATGAGCCGGCCCGTCCTCGACGCGATCCGCGCCGTCCTGAAATTCAAGGACACGGCGACGATCAGCGAAATCGCCAAGTATGCCGGCATGACGCACAAGCAGGTGCTGGACGTGGTGAACGCCAACGGCACAATGGTCTGGCGCAACCGGAAGAATGGGCACATCACCAAGGTCGATCCGCGCGCCGTCCATCGCCAGCAGCTTGTCGAAAGCGACCGCTACTATTTCCGCGATAGCTGCGGCGCATGGAGCCATGAGGGATACTGCCTGCGCTTCAAAGGCCATGACGATCTGCGCCAGCAGCTTGAGAGCAAGCATTGGACCGGCGGTATTGGCGATAGCTGGCAGATCACAAAGGTAGAGGACACGCCGGAACACCGCGCGGCGCTTGAGGCCGCCGGGCTGACTCTGTGGTCCGAAGCCGAGGCCGACGAGCGGCTTTGGACGGAACCCGCCCACCCCCGCGACCAGATCACCAAGGAGAGGACATGAGCGACTGGCAACCGATAAGCACCGCGCCGAAGGATGGGACAAAAATCGACCTCTGGACCGGCTATAACGAGCGCGCCGCAGACGCCATGTGGCTGGGGCGCGTCGATGTCGCATCCGAAGCTGCGCGCGACACCTCGGCAGGTGACTCTGCAAGATCTGCAGGACATCGCCAAGATCAAGCAGCCGCCGGATCGCTATGACATCGTAGCTGCCCTGGCAGAGTGAGCTGCTGCCGGTTTCGTGGACACGAAGATAAGATCGTGATCAAGGAGCTGGAGTGCAGGTATGACGAGACGGAAGTTCAGCCGTGAGTTCAAAGTCGAGGCCGTGAGGCTGATGACGGACCGTGGCGTTGCGGTAGCGCAGGCGGCCCTGGATCTTTACGTTGCGGAGAGCGTACTGCGCCGCCGGATTCGGGAACTGACCACAACCCCGACCACAGCATTCCCCCCGGAACGGGCAGACTGGGGCAAATCCGGCTTCTTCACCGGCCAGCCGGGAAAGTCGCTCCCGATCGCCCTGCGGCGCGATCAGCCGGCATCCGCAGCCTGCTCGGCCTCGATCCAGGACAGGAAGGCCTGCCGCGCCCGGCGCCGGGCCGCATCCATGGGGACCATGCCGGACTGCGTCAGATAATAGTCGAAGTCCTCGAGCACGAAAATGTCGGAAAGCGGCACCAGCCGACCCTCGGCCAAGTCGGGCTTGATCATCGCCAGCGAGCATAACGCCACGCCCTGCCCCGCCAGAGCGGCGGCACGCAAAAGGTTGAAATCCTCGAAGATCGCGCCGGGCAGCCGATCCGGCACCGCCTGCCCGGCCCGGCTCAGCCAGGTCCGCCAGCCCGTCGGGTCGCTGTCATGCAAAAGCCCGACCTTGAGCAGCCAGCGCGATGTCGGTTCCGCCGGCGCCGAACCGACCAGCGCAGGGCTGGCGACCGGCACGCTGCGCCCCGACAGGAAGGGCCGGGACGAGATGCCCTCGCCCGCGGGACAGGAATCGCCGAAGGTGAAGGCCAGATCGGTCGTGGCGAAGTCGATGTCATGGCCATGATGGGCATAGACCACGCGCAGCTGGATCTCCGGATGCTGCACCCGGAAACGCGGCAGCCGCGGGATCAGCCAGCAGATCGCCACCGACGGAATGGCCGCCACCACCAGCGCCCCGTCCGAGACCGCCGGGCGCGCCCGCCGGCAGGCGGCGTCGATCGCATCGAAGGCCATCGTCAGATCGCGGGCCAGCGATGCCCCACGCGGCAACAGCACCGGAACCCGGCCGCTGCGGTCGAACAGCGGCGCCCCCACCCATTCCTCCAGATGCCTGATCTGATGGCTGACGGCGGGCTGGGTCACGAACAGGCTGTCGGCGGCGGCGCGGAAACTGCCGATCCGGGCCACGGCTTCGAAGGCGCGCAAGGCATTCAGCGGCGGCTGCGCCATCGGTCCATTACATGAGGAAAACTTATCATCTGATTACAAAACCTCCTTTGACGCACGGCCTCGCAAACCGCACCCTGAAGGAAATCTAACGCAAGGAGGGTCCGATGACCAAGCGCGAAAGACTTCAGGACTTCGTCGGCAACGGCGAGAAGGCCAAGGGCACCTTCTCGGCCGGCGAGATGCAGCGCCGGCTGGACGCGATCCGCAAGCACATGGCCGACAACGGCATCGACGCGGCGCTGTTCACGTCCTACCATAACATCAACTATTACGCCGATTTCCTGTATTGCCAGTTCGGGCGGCGCTACGGGTTCTTCGTCGACCAGGACCATGCGACCTCGATCAGCGCCGGCATCGACGGCGGCCAGCCCTGGCGCCGGACCTTCGGCGGCAAGAACCTGACCTATACCGACTGGCAAAAGGACAATTACTTCCACGCCCTGCGCCAGGTGGTCGGCGGCGCCAAGCGCATCGGGATCGAGTTCGACCACGTCAACATCGACCTGCTGACCCTGCTGAAGGCCGAGTTCCCGGGCGTGGAATTCGTCGACATCGCCGCCCCCGCCATGCGCCTTCGGATGATCAAATCCGGCGAGGAAATCGCCCATATCACCGAGATGGCCCGCATCGCCGACCTGGGCGGCGCGGCTTGCGTCGAGGCGACCGCCGTGGGTGCGCCCGAACACGAGGTCGCGCTGCATTCGACCGCCACCATGGTGCGCGAGATCGCGAAATCCTGGCCCGAGGCCGAGCTTCTGGACACCTGGACCTGGTTCCAGTCCGGCATCAACACCGACGGCGCGCACAACCCCGTCACCTCGCGCCGCATCGAGGCCGGCGACATCCTGTCCCTGAACTGCTTCCCGATGGTCGCCGGCTATTACGTCGCGCTGGAACGCACGCTTTTCGCCGAACATGCCAGCGACGAGCATCTCCGCCTGTGGGACTTCAACTGCCAGGTCCACGACCGCGGCAAGGAACTGCTGGTGCCGGGCGCGAAATGCTCCGAGATCGCGGCCGAGCTGAACGAGATGTATGCCGCCGAGAACCTGCTGCAATACCGCAGCTTCGGCTATGGCCACAGCTTCGGCGTGCTCTGCCACTATTACGGCCGCGAGGCCGGGCTGGAACTGCGCGAGGATTGCGACACCGTGCTGGAACCCGGCATGGTCGTCAGCATGGAGCCGATGATCACCATCCCCGAGGGCCTGCCGGGCGCCGGCGGCTATCGCGAACACGATATCCTGGTGATCGAAGAGGCCGGCAACCGCAACATCACCGGTTTCCCCTACGGCCCCGAGCATCTGATCGTGAAGGGCAAGGCCAAGGCCGCCTGACCCCCTGGGCGCTGCCGCCCGCCGGCGGCGGCGCACCCCCGCAACACCTGCCTGCCGCGGCCAGACCGCGACGGGCCAAAGCTGCGGCCAACGCGGTCCGAAAGACAGCACCCCCAACAGGAGAGCCCGAAATGAACAAGACCATCATCCTGACCACGGCCGTGACGCTGCTCGCCACCACCGCATCGGCCGCCGAAATCACCGTCATGTCCTGGGGCGGCACCTATGGCCAAAGCCAGGTCGAGGCCTATCACAAGCCCTTTACGGCCCAGACCGGCATCAAGGTCGTCTCTTTGGACAGCGACAACCCCGCCATCCCGCTCAAGGCGCAGGTCGAGGCCGGGAACGTCTCGATCAACGTCGCCGATGTCGAATATGCCGATGCGGTCCGCCTGTGCGACGAGGGACTGCTCGAACCGATCGACCCGTCGGCCCTGCCGCCCGCCCCCGACGGCACCCCGGCCACCGAGGACTTCCTGCCCCAGGGCCTGTCCGACTGCGCCGTCGGCTCGATCGTGTTCTCGACCATCGTGGCCTATGACCGCAGCAAGTTCGCCGACGCCAAGCCGCAGACCATCGCCGATTTCTTCGACACCGGAAAATTCCCCGGCAAGCGCGGCATCAAGAAGGTGCCCAAGGCCGTGCTGGAGATGGCGCTGATGGGCGACGGCGTGCCGGCGGACCAGGTCTATGCGGTGCTGGGCACGCCCGAAGGGGTCGACCGCGCCTTTGCCAAGCTGGACAGCATCAAGAAGGACATCGTCTGGTGGGAATCCGGGGCGCAGGCGCCGCAGCTGCTGGCCGACGGCGAGGTGGCGATGACCATGGCCTATAACGGCCGGATCTTCGGCGCCGCCGTCGCCGAGGGCAAGCCCTTCAACATCGTCTGGGACGGGCAGGTCTATGAATACAACCTGTTCGTGATCCCGAAGGGAGCGAAGAAGCAGGAACAGGCGCTGGAGTTCATCAAGTTCGCCACCGACACCCAGCGGCTTGCGGACCAGGCGAAATGGATCAGCTACGGCCCCGCGCGCAAGTCCTCGGCCGGGCTCGTCGGCCTCTACCAGGACGGCAAGACCGAAATGGCCCCGCATATGCCGACCAACCCCGCCAATATGACCAACGCACTGGGCTCGTCCTACGAGTTCTGGATCGATCACGAATCGGAACTGGCCGAGCGTTTCGGTGCCTGGCTGAGCCAGGGCTAACCCCACCGCCGACGGCAGGTTTTCCGCGGTCGGCGCCGGCAGGCCGAGCCTGGCATTTCCCCTCCCAAATGCCAGGCACGGCCTGCCGCAGGACCTCTCGGGCGTCCGCTCGAACCTCCTTTCCGGCGGCCGGCGTGCCGGCGGAATACTGCGCGGCGGAACCTTGCCCGCGCGGCGGCGTTCCGATTGCAACCGCCTGCGCGGCCTGCACAAATGGAGGAGAAAGCATGAAGGGCATCATCGCCTGGCTTCTGGGGGTCCCGATCATCGTGATCATTCTGCTGTATGTGACCGGCATCTTCTGATCCGAAGATCCGCAAGCGCCCGGAGCCCACCTCCGGGCGTTTCCCTGACCAGTCCCTGGGAGCGCAACTGGGCGATCGCCCACCCCCCGAAGAACCTGGTTTCCGGCGGCATCCGGAACCCGCAGCGCATCGCGCCACCGTCATCACCCCTTTTACTGCATAACATTATGGCCGCCCGCCTGGGACGGCTTCAACGCTTGGCCGGTTTCATACCGTCGCCCGGCGCGACCCGGCGCGGCGGGCATTGATCGTGGCCGCGGGCTTTGGCATGACGGCGCTGTTCTTCCGGCGCCTGCTGCGGCGCCGCCAACCCAAAAGGATCGAACATGTCCGAGATCAAACGCGTCGAGACCGGCCCCCGCATGAGCCAGGCGGTCGTCCACAACGGCATCGTCTACCTGGCCGGCCAGGTCGGCAAGCCCGGCGAATCGGTGACCGAACAGACCCGCGAGGTGCTGGCCCAAGTCGACCGGCTGCTGGCCGAATGCGGCTCGGACAAGACCCGCATCCTGACGGCCCAGGTCTGGATCGCCGACATGGCCGATTTCGCCGAGATGAATGCCGTCTGGGACGCCTGGGTGCCGGCCGGGCACACACCCGCCCGCGCCACCGGCGAATCCAAGCTGGCGACCCCCGACTACAAGGTCGAGGTCATCGTGGTCGCGGCGCAGAACTGATCGCGCTCAGCACGGACCGCGCGGCGCGCAGGCCCGGAGCCTCGCCGCCGCGCCCCAGCCGCTGCATGGTCAGCTCCATCGCCGCGACCTGCTCGGCCCGCTCCTCGGGCATCTCGATCAGCCGATAGAGCGCCTGCGACATCGGCCCCGGCTGGCAGGCGCGGCCCAGGAACTCGGGCACCGCGCGGGTCTCGCTGACCAGGTTCACCAGCGTCACCGTATCGGTCCGCAGCAGCAGGCCGATGATCAGGCGGCTCAGCGGCGCCACGTCATAGCCGACCACCATCGGCACGCCGTTCGCCGCCAGATCCAGGCTGACCGTCCCCGAGGCCGCCAGCGCCAGATCCGCGGCGGCAAAGGCCGCGCGCCTTTCCTCGGGGCTTTCGACCACCACCGGCGCCGTCGGCCAACGGCGCGCCATCTCGCGCACCAGGCCCGAGACGCCGCGGACCGTGGGAATCACCACCCGGATCTCGGGCACGCGGTCGCGCAGCCGCATCAGCGCCTCGTCGAAGCGCGGACCCAGCCGCCCCACCTCGGTCCGCCGCGACCCCGGCAGGCACAGCACCAGCGGCGCATCGGCCGCAATGTCGTTCGTCACCCGAAAGGCGGCGGCCTCGGCCGCACCCGCCACCGGCTCGGCGACGATGGGGTGGCCGACGAAATCGCAGCTCATGCCGGCCGCCTGCATCAGGGGCGGCTCGAAGGGCAGGATCGCCAGCACATGATCGATCACCTCGGCCATCTTCCTCGCCCGCCCGGGACGCCAGGCCCAGACCGAGGGAGCGACGTAATGGACGGTGCGCAGGTCCGGATCCAGCGCCCGCGCCGCCCGCGCCACACGCAGGCAGAAATCCGGGCTGTCGATGGTGATCAGCGCATCCGGCTTGGCCTCGGCCACGGCGCGGGCGGTCTCGGCGATGCGCGCCTTCAGCGCGCGGTATTTCGGCAGCACCTCCCAGATGCCCATCAGGCTCAGCTCTTCCATGGGAAAGCGGCTGTCCAGCCCCCGAGCCGCCATGGCCGGCCCGCCCACGCCCAGGAATTCGGCACCCGGATCGAGCGTTTTCAGCCCGGCCATCAAGGCGCCGCCCAGATTGTCGCCCGAGGGCTCGCCGGCGATCAGGAAGAACTTCATCGCGCCGCTCCGCTTGCCATGTTCCAGGACGGGTATTTGAAGAGCAAAGAAACCACGCGGTCTTCTTCGTCGCCCCAATACCCAACCGCCGCTTCCGCGGCACCGTCATCGGGATCTGTGAAAAACGGCGAAGCAAGGCTCTTTCCGTTTTCCAAAATACCCATTCACCCCCGCGCCCACAGAAACATCCCCGCCGCCTGGGCGCGGCGCACCGCTTCGGCACGTTCCAGCAGGATAACGCTGCCCGCCTCCCAGGCGATCCCGGCCAGCCCGGCCTCGGCCGCCTGCGAGACGGTGTCGGGGCCGATGGTCGGCAGATCGATGCGCCTGTCCTGGCCGGGCTTCGGCGCCTTGTAGAGCACGCCCCCCGCCCCTTTCGGATCGGGCTTCAGCCCGGCATGCAGACGCGCGAATTCCAGCATCGCCTGGGTCCCGGGCAGCGCTTCGACCGCAAGGCAGAGCCCCTGCGCCACGACCGCGCCCTGGCCGATGTCGAGCCCGCCGAGGCCGGCGACGATCTCGGCCGCGCGGGCGGCATCCTTCTGATCGCGCGGGCTGGGTTCACCCGCCAGCACACCGGCCGCCGGCACCAGCTCCGGCAGGATCTGATCAACAGAACAGATTGTTATGCCGGCTTCCTCGAAGACGTCGAGCACCGCGCGCAAGGCGGCGTCGTCGCCAGACTGCATGCCCATCAGGATGCGCGGCACGATGGTCAGCGTGCGGGCGTCGAACAGTTCGGGCTCGATCTTCGGGCGGCGGATGGCGCCGGCGAAGACCGCCTGGGTCACGCCCTGCTCCGCCAGCTCGTCGAGAAAGGGCACCAGCCGTTCCAGGCGAAAGGGCCGGGCCTCGACCTGGGGCCTGAGATTGTCCAGCGCATAGACCAGCGGCTGGTCCAGCGCGGCGGCGATGGCGGGGGCAAGGCGGCCCTCGCCGGCGATGAGCGCGATGCGGGTCATGGATGCGATCTCACGGATGCGGCGCCAGGAAGCTGCGGTCCGAGGGGCCCAGGATGAAGTCCAGCACCTCGCGCACCATCGGCCCATGCGCCTCGTCCGCCATGTGGCGGGCGGTGTCTCGGAAACTGCCGTGGCCCAGCTTGCCCAGCATGTCGCGCAGGGCGTGGATTTCCTCGCGCGAGGCGCCGCGGCGCTTCAGCCCGACCAGGTTCAGCCCGTCCAGATGGCCGCGCGGCCCCTGCACCAGGCCGAAGGGAATCACATCCGCCGTCACCATGGTCACCGCGCCGATCATGGCACCGCGGCCGATCCGCACCCATTGGTGGACGCCCGACAGGCCGCCGACGATCACGTCGTCCTCCAGCACGCAATGCCCCGCGACCGAGGCATTGTTGACCAGGATCACGCGGTCGCCGATCTGGCAGTCATGGGCGACGTGGCTGCCGGCCATGAACAGCCCGTCGTCGCCGACGCGGGTGACGCCGCCGCCGCCCTCGGTGCCGGGGTTCATGGTCACGTATTCGCGGATGCGGTTGCGGGCGCCGATCTGCAGCCGCACCTTTTCGCCGCGGAATTTCAGGTCCTGCGGCACCTCGCCCACCGAGGCGAAGGGGAACACCACGGTCTCGTCGCCGAGCGAGGTGTCGCCGGCGATCACGACATGGGATTTCAGCACCACGCCGCGACCCAGCGTTACCTCGGGGCCGACGACGCAGAACGGGCCGATCTCGCAGCCCTCGCCGATCACGGCGCCGGGATCGACGACGGCCGAGGGATGGACCCGGGCGTCAGCCATTGTCGCCACGGTTCAGCATGGCCATGACCTCGGCCTCGGCCGCAAGCTGGCCGTTGACCATGGCGCGGCCCTCGAACTTCCAGATCTTGCCGCCGCCGCGCAGGGTGGTCATGTGCAATTCCAGCACATCGCCCGGCACCACCTTCTGGCGAAAGCGGCATTTGTCGATGGACATGAAATAGGTGCCCATGCCCTTGCCGGCCAGGTCCAGGGACACGCCGACCAGCACCGCCGCCGCCTGGGCCATGGCCTCGATGATCAGCACGCCCGGCATCACCGGCTCCTGCGGGAAATGCCCCTCGAAATGCGGCTCGTTCGAGGTCACGTTCTTGACGCCGACGCAGCTTTTCATCGGCACGATGTCGCGGACCCGATCCACCAGCAGAAAGGGATAGCGATGCGGCAGGATGCGCTTGATCATCGCCAGATCGACTTCGGTCGGCGGGATATAGGCAGTCTCGTCGGAAGCCATGCGGTCCTCTTGGAATGTTTTCATTTGCCTAGCAACGGGGCGGCGAATTGGCAAGTTTCAGGCGCGGCGCAGCCGGCCGCGGCCCTCTCTCAGCCAGCCGGCCAGCGCCAGCCCGGCAATCAGTGCCAGCCAGGCCCAGCCCGGCAGCAGCGGCCGGTGCGTCATGCCGCTGACCGAGGCGGCGTCGCGGGGGGTGATTCCGATCCAGGGGCCGGTCACGCCCTGGCCATGCGCGGGCCGGCCTTCGCGCACCGTGCGCAGAGACGGGATGCCTTCCGACAGCGGCAGCACCGCGCCCCGCGTCGCCTCGGCCATGGGACCCAGCGCCGCGCCCGAGGCCACGGTTTCCTCGAACTCGCGCGGCGCGGCGGGGCCAAGCGCCAGCACGCGGCTGATGTCGCCATCCGCCAGCCGATACAGCCCCGGCCCCGGCGCCGTCCAGCGCGCGGTGAAGCGGCCCGGCCCGGCCTCGGACAGCGGCAGTTCCTCGGTGCGGCCGTCAGGATGCGTGATCCTGACCGGGCCGGCGGTGGCGTCCATGCTGCGGCGGGTGACGGTCACGTCCAGACCGCCGGTCACATCGGCCAGCAGCGCCTCTTCCTCCAGCTCCGGCTCCTGCATCGACCAATGCGCGATGCGGCGCAGCAGTTCCAGCTGCGGGCCGCCGCCCTCGAAGCCCCGGCCCCAGAGCCAGACCTGATCCGAGGTCAAAAGCGCCACCCGCCCCTTGCCGACCCGGTTCAGGATCAGCAGCGGCTCGTCCTGCGCGCCGGTCATCACCACCTGCGCGCGCGGATCGGGGATCACTTGCGACATGCGCAGCCAGCGGCCCCAATGGCTGCCCGAACCATCCGCCTGCGCGTCATCGGCCGGCGCCCCGGTCAGGCCGGCGGTCACCGGATGGCGCCGGCCTTCCTCGGTCAGGCGCGGCAGGAAGGGCTCGTCATAGACCCGGCCGGTCGGACGCGCCGGGATGATCGGCCCCATGGGCGACAGGTTCAGGCTTTCCACCGTGGACATTTCCGGGCCGGCCGAGACCAGCACCGCGCCGCCCTCTTCGACGTAGCGGCGGATGTTTTCGTAATAGAGCGGCATCAGGATGCCCCGCACCCGGTCGCGGTCGAAGATGATCAGGTCGAAATCCTTGATCCGCTCCATGAACAGTTCCTGGGTCGGAAAGGCGATCAGCGACATCTCGTCCACCGGCACCGCGTCCATCTTGTCCGGCGGCCGCAGGATGGTGAAGTGAATCAGGTCCACGTTCGCATCGGATTTCAACAGGTTGCGCCAGGTTCTTTCGCCCGCGTGCGGCGCGCCCGAGACCAGCAGCACCCGCAGCCGGTCGCGCACGCCCTGGATCTGCACCGCAGCGGCATTGTTGCGGTCGGTCAGTTCCGGCGGGACGCCTTCGGGTGCGTCGAAACCGATCGAGACCACGTTCTGCCCGGCATGTTCCGGCACCACCGGCAGGTCCAGCGTCACCCCGGGCGGCAGGTCCAGCACCCGCGTTTCCTTTCCGTCCAGCAGGATGTGCAGGCGCGCGGGGGTCTGCGCCACCTCGGGCGGGACGGCGCCCTGGTCCTCGACCCGCAGGCGGATGGTGACGGGCTTGCCGATCAGCCCATAGGCCGGGGCCTCTTCGATCACCAGCCGGCGGTCCCAGTCGGCGGCCCGGCCGGTCAGCAGGACATGCACCGGCGCCGGCGCGGTGGCGGGAATCATCGCCGCGTCATGGGCCAGCCCGTCGGTGACGGCGATCACCCCGGCGACCCGCGCCTGAGGCTCGGCCGCCAGCGCATGGGTCAGGGCGGTGCCCAGCAGCGTGCCGTCGGGGTCGTCGCCGACGGTCACGCGGCGGATTTCGGTATCCGGCAGGGTGGAAAGCGCGCGCGTCAGGTCCTGCACCGCCGCATCGGTCTGGGCGCCGCGCCCCGGCAGCGCTTGGCTGGCGCTGCGGTCGTCGAGCAGGATCACGATATCCGAAAGCTTGTTGCGGATGCCCGTTTCCAGTGCCGGCCCGGCCAGCGCCGCCGCCGCCGCCAGCCCGGCGAGCCCGCGCCACAGCCAGCCGCGCAATCCCCGCCACAGCGACCACAGCGCGACCAGGGCCGCCAGCACCGCCAGGGCGCCGACCAGCGGCCAAGGCAGCAGCGGATCGAAGGCCAGCCCGCTCATTGCGAGACCTCCTCATCGCGCAGCCTTTCGAGCAATGCGGGCACATGCACCTGATCCGACTTGTAATTCCCGGTCAGCACATACATCACCAGATTGACGCCGAAACGGTTCGCCATCTCGCGCTGGCGCTCGCCGTCGAAGCCCGAGCCGACGCTGAACATGGGCAGCCCGTTGTCGTCCAGCGCCCAGGCCTCGGCCCAGGCATTGCCGCCGATCAGCACCGGCGACACGCCGTCGTTGAGATTGCGGAAGGGCACGCCCGCCGCCGCCTCGGCCCCGGCGGGGGGCGCCTCGGCCCAGATCTCGCGGCCCTGATAGCGACCGGGGAAATCCTTGAGCAGATAGAAGGTCCGCGTCAGCACATGATCGCCCGGCACCGGCGCCAGCGGCGGAATGTCCAGAGGCGCCGCCAGCCGCTGCAGGGCCGCCGAGCCGTCCGGCCCGCCCATCCCGGCGATATCCCCGTCGCGGGTGTCGAACAGGATCATCCCGCCCGAGCGCAGGAAATGGTTCAGCCGCACATAGGCCTGCGGCGAGGGCGACGGCTGGCTGTCCGTCACCGGCCAGTACAGAAAAGTCAGCAGCGCCAGGTCGTCGCGGTCGGGGTCGATACCGACAGGCTCGCCCGGCTCGACGGTGGTGCGCTGGGTCAACACCTGCGACAGCCCGCGCAGCCCGGCCTGCGAGGTGGCGTCCACATCGTCGTCGCCTGTGATCACATAGGCCAGCGTCACCTCGTCCGCCGCCCGCATCAGCCGCGGATCGGGGTCGTCCTGCGCCAGCGCGGCCGTGCTCCAGACCAGCGCGGCGATCAGCAAAAGCCACCTCATGCCAACCCCCTGCGGGTGGTGCCCCGTGCCAACCAGGCGCTGCCCAGCGCGTCCAGCGCGAAAAGCGCCGCCGCCAGCGCAACCAGCCAGCCGCGCAGGTCGACGCCCGGCGCCTGCGCGGCGGCTTCGATGCGGGCGCCCGGCCACTCCGCCAAGGCCAGGGGGCCGCCCGCGTTCAGCGCCAGCATCCGCTCGCCGCCGCGATAAAGCCCCGCCGGCGCCCCCGGCCCCGGCCCGCGCCCGAAATCGGAAGCCGAAACCGGCACCGGGTCCGCCGGCGGGGCACCGCGGCCGAAGCCGTCCAGAACCAGCTCCGGCAGCCAGAAGGGTTGCTCGGCGCGGTCGGCCTCGGGCGCGGCCAGGCTGCTGCGGGCGCTGCGCACCAGCCGGTCCAGCATCTCGACGAACAGGCCCGAGATCGCCAGCGAGGACCATTCCGCATTGGCCGTGGTATGGAACAGCACCAGCTGCCCCTGCCCCAGGCTCGCGCGCGTGACCAGCGGGGTGCCGTCCGTCAGCCGGGCGATGCTGCGCTGCGCGAGGTCGGGCGCCGGCTCGGCCAGAAGCTGGGCGCGGACGGTGGCGTCCTTGGGCACGGCGAGGCCCGCGAAAACCCCGTCCGGCGCGAAATCGGCGATGCCGCGCGGGTCGCCCCAGCTCAGCGCGCCGCCGATGTCGCGACCGCCGGCGCGCAGGCGCACGGGCAGCAGCGGCTCTTCGGACAGATGATCGGACGCCGCCATGCGCGGGCCGGAAAAGCGGATCAGCAGCCCGCCCTTTTCGACCCAGTCGCGCAGCGCCGGCGCCTCGGGCAGGCCGATCTGGTCGGCAAGGACGATCACGTCGGGCGCGGCCTGCAGCACATCGCCAAGTCCGCCCTCGATCAGGTCGGTGGTCGGCGCCAGCGCCCGGCGCAGGTAATGCAGGGGCGAAAGCAGGCGCTGGCCCTCGCTGGCGCGGTCGTCGCCGACCAGGGCCACCTTGCGCCGGCGCAGGCCGTCGTCGGCCAGCACCACGGCACCGGCAGAAGCCTGACCCTCGATCTCGTAGCGGGTGATGCGGTTGCGCAGTTCCGAGGGCAGGTCGATCGGCACCGGATAGGTCGCGACCCCGGCCTGCTGCCGGGCCTCTGCCGGTGTCAGCCGCGCCAGTTCGCGCGGCGTGCCCTGCGGGTCCAGCCCGATGGCCAGCACCGCCGGTGCCGTGCCCCCGGTGATGCGCAGCAGCAGGGACGGCCGGTCGCCCGCGACGGTTTGCAGCGACATGCGCGGCCCTTGCGGCGGCACCACCGTGACCGCGCCGCGCCCGGACAGCGCGGCAAGCCAGCCCGCGCGGCCGTCGTGGTCCAGCCCGTCGCTGAGCCACAGGGTCGAAAGCCCCGCCGGCGCATCGGCCAGCGCGGCCCGCGGATCGGCGGGATAGCGGGTTTCCCAGGCGGCGGGACGCAGGGCGCGCAATTGCGCGGCCAGCTCCGGCGCCGGCTGGAACGGCAGCGCGCCCTGCGCGCGGCCGTCGGCGATCAGCAGCGCCGCCGGCTGGCCGGCCGAGCCCGCCGCCTCCAGCGCCCGCAGCGCACGGTCCTGGCGCTGCGCCCAATCCGGGGCGGCGGCCCAGCCGGCATCCATGACGATCAGCAGCGGCCCCTGCCCGCCCTGGTCCGGCGCCGGCTTCCACACCGGGCCGGCAAAGCCCAGGATCAGCGCCGCGATGGCCAGCACCCGCAACAACAGCAGCCACCAGGGCGTATGCCGCGCCACCGGATGCGGATCCTTCAGCCCCAACAGCAGCCGGGTGCCCGGAAAGCGCACCAGCCGCGGCGAGGGCGGCATGGCGCGCAGGATCAGCCACAGCACCGGCAACGCGGCCAACGCCGACAGCACCCAGGGCGCCAGAAAGCCGAGAGGGCCCAGGACCAGCATCAGCCCTCCAGCACCGACCACAGCCAGAGCAGCGCCTGCGACGGCGGTGCCGCGGTGTCATGCGTGCCGAAATGCCAGCCCGCCGTCAGCGCCGCGCGGGAAAGCGTCTCGCGCCGCTCGGCCAGCCGGGCCAGATAGGCCGCGCGCAGCCCACCGGCGTCGCGGGTGTCGTGCGAAAGCCGCCCCGAGCCCGAGCGGAACAGCACCGCCCCCTGCCAGGGAAACCCCTCCTCGTCCGGGTCCAGGACCTGCATCAGCGCGCCCTGCACGCCCAGCGCTGCGGCGCGGCCGAGGTAATCCAGCACCGGCTGCGGATCGCCCAGGAAATCGTCGAACAGCACTACGCGCTGCCCCGGCCGCAGCGCCTCGGCCGGCGGCGCATCCTCGTCGCCCTCCAGTGCCGGGCGGGCGATCAGCGCCTCGGCGATGCGTTCGGATTGCAGCCGGCCGGGGCGCGGCGGCTGGCCCGCCAGCGCCACGCGCTCGCCCCCCGAGAGCAGCGCCATGGCCAGCGCCAGCGCCAGCAGGTCGGCGCGGGCACGCTTGCCGGGCCGCGACGGCGCGCCCGCGTAATCCATGCCCGCGGCCGCGGAAACCCAAAGCGAGGCCGATTGCGCCACCTGCGCCTCGCGGTCGCGGACGAACTGCCCGTCCGAGCGCGCCGAGCGGCGCCAATCGATGCTGCGCGCGGTGTCGCCGGCGGTGGCGGGGCGGTATTGCCAGAAATCCTCGCCCGTGCCGGCGCGGCGCTGGCCGTGGGCGCCGGGAACCAGCGCCGCCGCCAGCCGCTCGGCCGAGAGCATCAGCGCCGGCAGGCCGGCCGAGGCCGCCTCGGCGCCAGCCTGCAGCCGGGTGCGAAGCTGGTCGGGGGTCGCGTTCACGCCACCGCCCGCATCCGGTCGCCCAGCAGCCGGGCGATCACG
The DNA here is from genome assembly GCF_900005615.1 of Paracoccus aminovorans. Lineage (NCBI taxonomy): Bacteria > Pseudomonadati > Pseudomonadota > Alphaproteobacteria > Rhodobacterales > Paracoccaceae > Paracoccus > Paracoccus aminovorans. Next base: position 2,155,241 of record NZ_LN832559.1, read on the forward strand.
CCCTCGACCGTCTCGCCGCGCGCGCGGGCGGCAAAGCTCAGCGCCATGCGATGGCGCAGGACCGGCGCGGCCATGGCCTCGACATCGTCCAGCGTCGGCGCAAAGCGGCCGTTCAGCGCCGCCCGCGCCCGCGTCACCAGCGTCAGCGCCTGCGCCGCGCGCGGCCCCGGGCCCCAGACCAGCGTTTCGGCCATCCAGCCCGGCGCCTCGGGCGCGCCGGGACGGGCCGCGCGCACCAGGTCCAGGATGGCGTTCAGCACCGATTCGCCCACCGGCATTCGCCGGATCAGCGCCTGGGCCGCGATCAGCCCTTCGGCGTCGAAGACGGCATGCGATTGCCCCTGCTCGGTTCCGGTGGTGGCCAGCAGGATGGCGCGTTCGGTGTCGCGGTCGGGGTAATCCACGTCGATCTGCAACAGGAAGCGGTCGAGCTGCGCCTCGGGCAGCGGATAGGTGCCCTCCTGCTCGATCGGGTTCTGGGTGGCGAGGACGTGGAAGGGCCGGCCCAGCGGGCGATGCTCGCCGCCGATGGTGACCTCGCCCTCCTGCATGGCCTGCAGCAGCGCGGATTGCGTACGCGGGCTGGCGCGGTTGATCTCGTCCGCCATCAGCAGGCGGGTGAAGACCGGCCCCTCGATGAAGCGAAAGGCGCGGCTGCCATCGGGCAGGATGTCCAGCACTTCCGAGCCCAGGATGTCGGCCGGCATCAGGTCGGGCGTGAACTGGATGCGCGCGGTATCGAGGCCCAGCACGGTGGCCAGCGTATCGACCAGCATGGTCTTGCCCAGCCCCGGCTGGCCCACCAGCAGCGCATGCCCGCCCGACAGGATCGCGGCCAGCACCTGTTCGACCACGGCGTGCTGGCCCACGAAACGGCGCTCAACGCTGGCCCGCGCCCGGCCCAGCCTTTCGGTCAGCGTCAGGATTTCGGAAACCAGTTTTTCATCCTCGGCCATGACAACGCCCCGTTTCTGCTTTAGGACAGCATAAAGGCAGGCGTGACGGGGTCCACAGGGAATGGTGGAAAAGACTGACAATGCTGTGAGCGATGCGGCCGGAATCGCCGCCGCGGCCAGCCATGCGGCAAAGAAGGGCCCCCCGCCCGTCGACAAGTGGAATCCGCCGTTCTGCGGCAACCTGGACATGGAAATCCGCGCCGACGGCAGTTGGTTCTACAACGGAACCCCCATCGGCCGGCCCGAGATGGTGCGCCTCTTCGCCTCGATCCTGAAGCGAGAGGGTAACGATTATTTCCTGGTCACCCCGGTCGAAAAGGTCGGCATCCGCGTGGTCGACGCCCCCTTCGTCGCCGTCGATGCCGATATCGGGGAAACCATCGGCTTCACCACCAATGTCGGGGACCGGGTGACGGCCGGTCCCGAACATGCGATCGAACTGCGCGGCTCGGCCGAGAAACCCCGGCCCTATGTGCATGTCCGCCGCGGGTTGTGGGCGCTGATCGACCGCAAGACATTCTACCGACTGGCCGATGCGGCTATGCCCGGGAAAAGCGGGCGTATGGAAGTGCAATCGGGGGGGACGGTCTTTCCGCTGGAGCCCTGACCATGGCGCAATTCGCAGCCAACCTGACCTATCTCTTCACCGAACTGCCGATGCAGCAACGTTTCGCCGCCGCGCGCAAGGCGGGTTTCGACGGGGTCGAAATCCTCTTCCCCTATGACCTGGCGGTCAAGGAACTGAGCCAGGCCGCGCATGGCGCCGGGGTCGAATTCGTGCTGATGAACACGCCGCCGCCGAACTGGGCCGGCGGTCCGCGCGGCTTTGCCGCCGAGCCGGGCAACGAGGCGCGCTTTCGCAGCGATTTCGACCGCGCCCTGCGCTATGCCCAGGCGCTGCGGGCCCGGCATCTGCATGTCATGGCCGGCAAGGCCCAGGGCGATCAGGCGCGCCGCACCCTGATCGAGAACCTGAAATGGGCCTGCGCCCGCGCGCCCCAGGCCAGCCTGACCATCGAGCCGATGAACAAGGCCGACATGCCGGGCTATTTCCTCGCCAGCTTCGACCAGGCGGCCGAGATCATCGCGACGGTCGGCGCACCGAACCTGGGGCTGCAATTCGACGCCTATCAGGCGCAGATGATCCATGGCGATGCGCTGGAGGTCTGGGCGCGCCATGCCCCGCTGGTGCGCCACATCCAGATCGCCGGCTGTCCCGGCCGACACGAGCCGCGCCAGGGCGACATCGACTACGCCGCCTTTCTCCGCGCGGTCGCGGCATCGGGCTATCAAGGCTGGGTCGGGGCGGAATATACGCCGCTGACCTCGACCGAGGCCGGACTGCGCTGGCTGCGTTCGGCCTGACCGCGTTGGCTGCCTCGGCGGCCACGCGCCGCCCGCAGGACACCGGCGGGATCCGGCTCTATGCCTGTCGGACACGCCGTCTCACACCAGTGTGCCAGAGATGGCCTGCGGCCTGCCCGGTCGGCTTCTGGTCCGGCTTCGATAACACCGTGTCGACGGTATCGATCCAGCCTGGCCGCCAGGACCTCGCCTTCCGCGCCTTGCGCATGCGCAGGATGAAAGCGCCGTTCATCGCTTCAATGCCTATACAGACAGCGCCCATGTGATCGACCAAGCCGAGGTCGGAATCCCGGCGACGCGAACCCCGCATCGGCCATGCGGGCGAGGGCGCGCGCCTTCCCAAGTGCCATTCTCTTTTGTGCAGAAATATCCTGCGGGGGAAGCCCGTCGGACCGCAGGGCCGACGGGCTTGGGGGCGCAAAGCCCCCATCTTCCAGCGACGGGATCCCAACGCAGCCGTGACCGCCCCAGGAGGGTCCGAACCTCAGAGGGACGATGGTGCAAAGCAATCCCACACCGCCCTCAATAAGCGGCGCTGCCGGTCCCTGCGGGAAGCGCGCCATAAGGCAGCCAGATCGTCTTGATCCTGCTCGCCGCGCGCAGGAATTCGCGGCCCTGCGCGGCCGGATCGCTCCAGTCGCGCGGCGGCGGCACCCAGACCGGGATCAGCGTCGCGGCCGCCGCGGCCCGGGTCGCGGCCAGCCCCTCGCCCTGCCCGGCATGCCAGATCGCCGAGACGCCGTCATGCCCGGCAAGCGCCGCCGACAGCGCATCGCGCGGGCCGGTGACGATATTGACCACGCCGCCCGGCACGTCCGAACAGGCCAGCACCTGCGCCAGGGTCAGGGCCGCCATCGGCAGGTCCTGCGAGGGCACCGCCACCACGGAATTGCCCATGGCGATGGCCGGCAGCACCAGCGACAGGAACCCCGCCAGCGGCGCCGCGACCGGGGCGACCAGCCCCATCACGCCATGCGGCTCGGGCTGGACATGGCACAGGTGGCCGGGCTTGGCCGCGACCGTGGCGCCGTCGTATTTATCGGCGAAGCCGGCGTAGAAGAAGCAGCGGCGGATGGCGGCATCGACCTCGGCCGGGCTGGCGAAGCCGGCGAATTCGGCCCGGCGCTGCGCCAGGTTCTCGGCCAGGAAATACAGCACCTGCGCCCGGCCATGCCCGCCCAGACCCTGCCATTTCGCCAAGCTGCCCTGCGCCGCCTCGACGGCATTGCGGATGTCCTTGCGGTTGCCCAACGGAATCAGCTCCCCTTCGGCGGCATAGCTTGCACCGCCGTCGGGCCGCTTCTGCGCGCCGCCGATATAGAGCTTGACGGTGCGATCTATCCCCGAAGCCTCGGCCGGCACGATCTCGGCTGGCAGCGGGTCGCGCTGTGCCGCGACGGGCGCGGCAAGATAGTCCAGCATGCCCTCGCGCCCGCCCTCGCGGCCATAGCCCGAATCGCGCATGCCGCCGAACGGCACCGCCGCGTCGAAGAGGTTGGCGCAATTCACCCAGACCACGCCGGCCTTGATCCGCGCCGCGAGGTCGGTCGCCACCGCCGCATTCTCGGACCAGACCGAGGCCGCCAGACCGTAGCGGGTGTTGTTGGCCAGATCCGCCGCCTCGTCCGGGGTGCGGAAGGTGGAAAGCGTGGCGATGGGGCCGAAGATCTCCTCGATCATGCCCGGATTGGCCGGCGCGATGTTGCGCAGATAGCCCGGCGCGATGAAACAGCCCCTGCCGGGCAGGCCGCCGACCAGTTCCGCCCCGGCGCTGACCGCCGCGCCGAGAATGCTGAGGATGCGTTCCTTCTGCACCGGATCGACGAGGGCGCCGATGTCGGTGGACTTGTCCAGCGGCGGGCCGACGCGCAGCCGCGCCATCCGGGCGCGCAGCAAGGTCTCGAAACGCTCGGCGACCGATTCCGCGACCAGGATGCGCGAACCGGCGCAGCAGACCTGGCCCTGGTTGAACCAGACCCCATCGACCACGCCCTCGACCGCGGCGTCCAGATCGGCATCCGCCATGACCACGAAGGGCGACTTGCCGCCCAGTTCCAGCGTCAGCGCCTTGCCCGAGCCGGCGCAGGCGCGGGCGATCTGGCGCCCGACCTCGGTCGAGCCGGTGAAGGCCAGCTTGTCGACCGGGGCCGCCACCAGCGCCTCGCCGGTGTCGCCGTCGCCGGTGACGATATTGACCACGCCCGCCGGCAGGCCGACATGGGCGCAGATATCGGCAAAGGCCAGCGCGGTCAGCGGCGTGTATTCGGCAGGCTTCAGCACCACCGTATTGCCGGCCGCCAGCGCCGGCGCCACCTTCCAGGCCAGCATCAGCAGCGGGAAATTCCACGGGATGATCTGGCCGCAGACGCCCAGGGCGCGGTGGCCGGGAAACTCGCTCTCGGCCAGTTCGGCCCAGCCGGCGTGGTGGTAGAAATGCCGCACCACCAGCGGCAGGTCGATGTCGCGGCCTTCGCGGATCGGCTTGCCGTTGTCGAGCGTTTCCAGCACCGCCAGGAATCGCTCGCGCTTCTGGATCGTGCGGGCGATGGCGTAAAGGAAGCGCGCCCGGTCGTGGCCGGGCATGGCGCCCCAACCGCGCTGCGCCCGGCGCGCGGCGCGCACGGCCTTCGCCACGTCCCGCGCGGTGCCCTGCGTGACCTGCGCCAGTTCCTCGCCGGTCGAGGGGTCGCGGCTGGCAAAGGTCTGGCCCGGCCTGGTGAAGCGGCCGGCGATGAAATGGCCGAAGGCGCCGCGGTCGCGCAGCCAGTCACGGACGGCGGCCGAATCCTCGGGCGCGGGGCCGTATTCCATGCTTTCCATGATCTCTGTCACCTTCGGCATGTTCACCCCGCAGCCAGCCGGTGGGCGCTGGCATAGCGCCCGGTCACGAAATGCGAGATCTGCCGCTCGATATCGCCCAGAAGCGAGCTGGCGCCGATGCGGAACAGGTCTGGGCGCAGCCAGTCGCGACCCAGTTCCTCGGCCATCAGCACCTGCCAGTTCAGCGCGTCCTTGGCGGTCTTCAGTCCCCCCGCCGGCTTGAACCCCACGGCAAAGCCGGTGCGGTCGCGATAGTCGCGGATCGCGCGCAGCATGACCAGAGACATCGGCAGCGTGGCGTTCACCGGCTCTTTCCCGGTCGAGGTTTTGATGAAATCCGCCCCCGCCTGCATGGCGACATGGCTTGCGCGCGCGACATTGGTCAGGGTCTTCAGCTCTCCCGTCGCCAGGATCGCCTTCATCAGCGCCGGGCCGCAAGCCTCGCGCATGGCGCAAATCTCGTCGTAAAGCGCCGCCCATTCGCCGCGCAGCGCATGGGCGCGGGAAATCACGATGTCGATCTCATCGGCGCCCTGGTCCAGCGCATAGCGGATCTCGGCCAGCCGCAGGTCCAAGGGCATCAGCCCGGCCGGAAAGCCGGTCGCGACCGAGGCCACCGGCACGCCCGTGCCCTCCAGCGCCCGCTTGGCGGCCGCCACCATGGTGGGATAGACGCAGACCGCGCCGGTGGTCAGCTGCTCGACCCCCATCAGCGCCAGGTCGCCGGCATCGACCGGCTGGCGCGCCTTGGCGCAAAGCCGGGCCACGCGGTCGGGGGTGTCGTCGCCCGCGAGCGTGGTCAGGTCGATGCAGCGCACCGCATTCAGAAGCCAGGCGGCCTGCCATTCCTTCTTGAGGCTGCGGCGCCCCGGCAGGCTGGCGGCGCGCCGCTCGGCCGCGGGGGTGTTGACGGTGACGCCCTCGAACCAGTCGAGGCGGAAGTCGGTGCCTGGGTTCCTGGTCGGCATCTCAGCGACCCTTGAGCCCGTTCCACCAGCGCCGCATCCGCCCCTGCGCACGGTCGCGGGCGGCATCGGCGCGGGCGTCGAGCCGGTCCCAGGCCTGGTCGGCGGACCGCACGGCCGGGTCGATGGTGCGCTCGCGGAACTGGTTCCACATGCGCCAGATTAGGAACAGCAGCCCGCCCAGCAGCAGCAGGATGATCTGCGCCGGCCAGTTGAAGGGCTTCACGCCCGGCCCCGCCACCGGCTTGATCGAGATCGCGTTGGGATAGACCGACAGCCAGGCCACCCGCCAGCCGTATGAGGTCACGCTGACCCATTCCGGATTGGCCGAGGTCGAGCGCAGGTCGGTCGCCTGGGCATGCAGGTTCGAGCTGTCGTATTTGAAATAGGGCGGCCAGATCCAGCCGGTATCCTCGTTGCGATAGACATAGGGCTTGCCGTTCGGCCGCACCGTGTCGATGAAACGCACGTCGCGCTGGCCTGCCGCGTTCTGCACCGTGCCGGTATCGGGCGAGGCATAGAAGATGCGGTTCGCGCCGATGTCGGTCAGCCGGTTGTAGGTATTGGTGATGCGCACCGTCTGCTTCGAGGGCAGCGCGTAATCCAGGAACAGAAAGACCACGATCCCGAAGATCACCCCAAGAACGGTCAGGAACCAGCGCATCGGCGCCCCCTCAGTTGTAATTCACGATGACCACGATCGCGACGAAGGCGACCAGCGGCAGGACCAGCACCAGAAGCGCCAGCCGCGCCCGCAGCGTCCGGCTGAAGCCGATCATGGAACGCCGCACGAACTCGCGCCGTTCCGGGCTGGCGCCCGCCCGCTCGGGATGCCGGCGATCCCACTCCTTTTCAAGCGCCTCGCGGCGCAGGCTGCGGATATAGATCGAGATCAGGGCGTAAAAGATCAGCTCGACAACCAGCACCATGCCGATCAGGCGAAGAAAGGCGATCATCGGGCAAGGCTTTCGCTGCGGCTCATGGCCCGCATGGAAGGCCGGCACGGCGCGCATGTCAATGACCCCATTGCGACGCGGCCGGGCGCGGCCTAGCCTGCGGGCCATGGACCCGCTTCGCTTGGAAATCGAGAGCCGCCGCGACGATCTGATCCGCCTGACCCAGGATCTGATCCGCATCCCGACGCTGAACCCTCCGGGCCGGCACTATCTCGACATCTGCGAATACCTGCGCGCGCGGCTGGCGCCGCAGGGCTGGGACTGCGCGCTGGTCCGCGCCAAGGGCAGCCCCGGCGACAGCGAGCCCTTTCCGCGCTGGAACCTGGTCGCCCGCCACCACGGCGCCACCCCCGGCGCCTGCGTGCATTTCAACAGCCACCACGACGTGGTCGAGGTCGGCCACGGCTGGACCCGCGACCCGTTCGGCGCCGAAATCGACGGCGACCGCATCCATGGCCGCGGCGCCTGCGACATGAAGGGCGGCTTGGCCTCCAGCATCATCGCGGCCGAGGCCTTCGTCGCGCTCTATCCCGACCACCCCGGCCAGATCGAGATCAGCGCCACCGCCGACGAGGAAACCGGCGGCTATGGCGGCGTCGCCTACCTGGCCGAGCACGGCGCCTTTGCCCATGTCGACCACGTCATCATCCCCGAGCCGCTGCACAAGGACCGCATCTGCCTGGGCCATCGCGGCGTCTGGTGGGCCGAGATCGAGACGCATGGCCGCATCGCCCATGGCTCGATGCCCTTCCTGGGCGACAGCGCCATCCGCCACATGGGCGCCGTGCTCGAGGAAATGGAGCGCAGCCTGTTCCCGCTGCTGCTGACCCGGCACAGCGCGATGCCGGTGATCCCGCAGGGCGCCCGCAGCCCGACGCTGAACATCAACGCGATCCATGGCGGCGAGCCCGACCTCGGCCCGGATTTTACGGGCCTGCCGGCAGCCTGCGTCGCCGACCGCTGCCGCATCACCATCGACCGCCGCTTCCTGATCGAAGAGGACCTGGCCGAGGTCAAGCGCGAGGTCGCGGCGCTGCTCGACGGCATCAAGGCGCAACGGCCTGGATTTTCCTACGAGATCCGCGACCTGTTCGAGGTCGTCCCCAGCATGACCGACCGCGAGGCGCCCGTCGTGCGCTCGACCGCCGCCGCCATCCGGCGGGTGCTGGGCCGCGAGGCGGGCTATGTCGTCAGCCCCGGCACCTACGACCAGAAACACATCGACCGCATCGGCAAGCTCGGGAACTGCATCGCCTACGGGCCCGGGGTGCTGGACCTGGCGCATCAGCCCGACGAATGGATCGGCGTCCAGGACATGCTGGATTCGGCGCGGGTGATGGCGCTGGTCCTCGCCGACATCCTGTTGGGGGATTCCCCCGGCCCCGCGCCTGTGGCATGATCGCCCAAAAACGCGAGCACCCATGACCCAACGCCTGTCGATCAGCGCCATCATCTTCTTCGTCGTGATGATCCTCCTCGGGGTCTATTTCGCCTTCGCGGCGGTCCAGGGCCCCTCGGGCATCCTGCGCCGCGTGCAGTTGCAGGCCGAAACCCAGGACCTGATCGCCCAGCGCGACCGGCTGCAGGCCGAGGTCGACCGCATGCGCAACCTGACGCGCCGGCTGTCGGACGACTTCCTGGACCTCGACCTGCTGGACGAACGCGCCCGCGACGTGCTGGGACTGGTGCGCGCGGACGAGGTCATCATCCGCTGATCCCGCCGGCTTTTTTTCCGTTTTCCAAATACCCCTGCGACCGTGCCGCCGGGCGCCGCGCCGACTTCGGCACAAGCAGCTTTTCGCATCTGCCCTCTGGACGGATGCACGAGGCCGGTTTACTTCCCCCGAAAGCTTCGCCTAAATTAGTTTAACGCTGAACTATTCCTGCCCCGAGGAGGAGGCCCGCATGGTCAGAAAGCCCGCAGCCAAGGAAAGCACGTCCAACGTGTCCCGAGACGAGCTGCTCAAATATTACCGCGACATGTTGCTGATCCGCCGATTCGAGGAAAAGGCCGGCCAGCTCTACGGCATGGGCCTGATCGGTGGCTTCTGCCACCTCTACATCGGGCAAGAGGCCGTGGTGGTCGGCCTGGAAGCCGCCGCCAAGGAAGGCGACAAGCGCATCACCTCCTACCGCGACCACGGCCACATGCTGGCCTGCGGCATGGAAGCCCGCGGCGTGATGGCCGAACTGACCGGCCGCAGCGGCGGCTATTCCAAGGGCAAGGGCGGCTCGATGCACATGTTCAGCCGCGAGAAGCATTTCTACGGCGGCCACGGCATCGTCGCGGCGCAGGTGCCGCTGGGCGCGGGCCTCGCCTTCGCCGACAAATATCTCGGCAACGACAACGTGACCTTCGCCTATTTCGGCGACGGCGCCTCGAACCAGGGCCAGGTCTACGAGACCTACAACATGGCCGAACTCTGGGAGCTTCCGGTCATCTTCGTGATCGAGAACAACCAATACGCCATGGGCACCTCGATGAAGCGCTCGACCAAATCGACGACGCTCTTCGGGCGCGGCGAATCCTTCGGCATCGCGGGCGAGCAGGTCGACGGCATGGACGTGCTGGCGGTCAAGGCGGCGGGCGAAAAGGCCGTGGCGCATTGCCGCGCCGGCAAGGGCCCCTACATCCTGGAGGTGATGACCTACCGCTATCGCGGCCACTCGATGTCCGACCCGGCGAAATACCGCACGCGCGAGGAAGTGCAGAAGATGCGCGACGAACGCGACGCCATCGAACACGTCCGCGAACTGCTCCTGACCGGCAAGCATGCGAGCGAGGACGACCTCAAGGCCATCGACAAGGAAATCAAGGATATCGTGAACGACTCGGCCGAATTCGCCAAGGAAAGCCCGGAGCCCGCGCTGGACGAACTCTGGACCGATATCTACGCCGAAGAGCAAAGCGCCTGAGGGAGGGCAACCATGGCAACCGAAATCCTGATGCCCGCCCTGTCGCCGACCATGGAGGAAGGCACGCTGGCCAAATGGCTGGTCAAGGAAGGCGATACCGTCAAATCCGGCGACATCCTGGCCGAGATCGAAACCGACAAGGCCACGATGGAATTCGAGGCGGTCGATGAAGGCATCGTCGGCAAACTGCTGATCGCCGAAGGCACCCAGGGGGTCAAGGTAAACACCCCCATCGCCGTGCTGGTCGAGGAAGGCGAATCCGCCGATGCCGCGCCCGCCGCCACGGCCGCGCCGGCCCCTGCGGCCGAAGCCCCGGCGCCGGCCGCCGCACCCGCTCAGGCTGCGGCCCCTGCCCCGGCCCCGGCCGTGGACCAGTCGCCCGACTGGCCCGAAGGCACGCCGATGAAGACCATGACCGTGCGGGAAGCCCTGCGCGAGGCCATGGAAGAGGAAATGACCCGCGACGACACCGTCTTCCTGATGGGCGAGGAAGTCGGCGAGTATCAGGGCGCCTACAAGATCAGCCAGGGCCTGCTCGACAAGTTCGGTCCGCGCCGCATCGTCGACACTCCGATCTCGGAAATCGGCTTCGCCGGCATCGGCACCGGGGCGGCCCTGGCCGGGCTGCGTCCCATCGTCGAGTTCATGACCTTCAACTTCGCCATGCAGGCGATGGACCACATCATCAACTCGGCCGCCAAGACGCTCTACATGTCCGGCGGCCAGATGGGCGCGCCGATGGTGTTTCGCGGTCCGAACGGCGCCGCCGCCCGCGTCGCCGCCCAGCACAGCCAGGATTATGCCGCCTGGTTCGCCCAGGTCCCCGGCCTGAAAGTCGTCATGCCCTATTCGGCCGCCGACGCGAAGGGCCTGCTGAAACAGGCGATCCGCGACAACAACCCGGTCGTCTTCCTGGAAAACGAGATCCTCTACGGCCGCAGCTTCGAAGTGCCGGATCTGGAAGATTTCACCATCCCCTTCGGCAAGGCCAAGATCGTGCGCTCCGGCAAGGACGTCACGCTGATCAGCTTCGGCATCGGCATGACCCACGCGCTCGACGCGGCCGAGAAACTGGCCGGCGAGGGCATCGAGGCCGAGGTCATCGACCTGCGCACCCTGCGCCCGATCGACTATGCGACCGTGATCGCCTCGGTGCAGAAGACCAACCGCTGCGTGACGGTGGAAGAGGGCTTCCCGGTCTGCTCGATCGGCAACCACCTCTCGGCCTATATCATGGAAAACGCCTTCGATTACCTCGACGCGCCGGTGATCAACTGCACCGGCAAGGACGTGCCCATGCCCTATGCCGCCAACCTGGAAAAGCACGCGCTGATCACCTCCGACGAGGTGGTGGCGGCGGTCAAGAAAGTCACCTACCGTTAAGGAGCAAGCGAGATGCCGACAGAAATCCTGATGCCCGCGCTTTCTCCGACCATGGAGGAGGGCACGCTGGCCAAATGGCTGGTGAAGGAAGGCGACACGGTCAAATCCGGCGACATCCTGGCCGAGATCGAGACCGACAAGGCGACGATGGAATTCGAGGCCGTGGACGAAGGCACGGTGGGCAAGATCCTGATCGCCGAGGGCACGGCGGGCGTGAAGGTGAACACGCCCATCGCCGTCCTGCTGGAAGAGGGCGAGAGCGCCTCCGACATCGGCTCGGCCCCGGCGCCCAAGGCCGAAGCCGCAGCCGCAGCCGCACCGGCGAAAGCCGAGGCGGCCATGGCGGCTCCAGCACCGGCAGTCCCTGCCCCGGCGGCGCCGAAGGCGGCCGACGGCGGGCGGGTCTTCGCCTCGCCGCTGGCGCGCCGCATCGCGGCCGAAAAGGGCATCGACCTCGCCGCCGTGACCGGCTCGGGTCCGCATGGCCGCATCGTCAAGGCGGATGTCGAGGCCGCGAAACCGGGCGCAGCCAGGCCCGCCACCGCCGAGGCCCCGAAAGCCGCCGCTGCCCCGGCAGCGGCCGCACCCGCTGGTCCCTCGACGGAAACCGTGCTCAAGATCTATGCCGACCGCGAGACGACCGAGGTGGCCCTGGACGGCATGCGCCGCACCATCGCCGCCCGCCTGACCGAGGCCAAGCAGACCATCCCGCATTTCTACCTGCGCAAATCGGCCAAGCTGGATGAGCTGATGAAGTTCCGCGCCATGCTGAACAAGCAGCTGGAATCGCGCGGTGTGAAGCTGTCGGTCAACGACTTCATCATCAAGGCCTGCGCGCTGGCGCTGCAAGAGGTGCCGGATGCGAACGCGGTCTGGGCCGGCGACCGCATCCTGAAGCTCAAGCCCTCGGACGTGGCCGTCGCCGTCGCCATCGAAGGCGGCCTGTTCACCCCGGTGCTGAAGGACGCGCAGCAAAAGACGCTGTCGTCCCTCTCGACCGAGATGAAGGACCTCGCCAACCGCGCCAAGACCAAGAAGCTGGCCCCGCATGAATACCAGGGCGGCAGCTTCGCGATCTCGAACCTGGGCATGTTCGGCATCGAGAACTTCGACGCCGTCATCAACCCGCCGCATGGCGCGATCCTCGCCGTCGGCGCCGGCATCCAGACCCCCGTGGTCGAAAACGGCGAGATCGTGATCCGCAACGTCATGTCGATGACGCTCTCGGTCGATCACCGGGTCATCGACGGCGCCCTCGGCGCCCAGCTGCTCGACGCCATCGTCAAGCACCTGGAAAACCCGATGGGCATGCTGGCCTGATCCAGCCGCCACCGCCGGCCGACCCGGCCACCAAAACGCATGAGAGCCGGCAACCTGCCGGCTCTCGTCATTTCAGACCCGCGCGCCCAGTGCGGAGAGGCCCCGCTTCTTTTGTGCAGAAATATCCTGCGGGGGTTCGGGGGCGCAAAGCCCCCGGCAGCGGCCTCACTCGCCGGCCGGCTTCGGCGCCGAATTCAGGCCGATCCGCCGCACCAGCCAGCGCCCGATCCGCACCTGCCCGCCGTGCACCACCGAAAACAGCGAGGGCACGAAAAGCAGCGACAACAGCGTCGACAGCAGCAGCCCGCCGATCACCGCGATGGCCATGGGGGCGCTGAACTCGGCCCCTTCGCCGGTGCCGATGGCCGAGGGCACCATCCCCGCCGTCATGGCGATGGTGGTCATCACGATGGGCCGCGCCCGCTTGTGCACCGCATCCAGGATCGCCGCGCGCTTCTCGATGCCGCGGTCGATGGCGGTGACCGCGAATTCGACTAGCATGATCGCGTTCTTGGTCACAATCCCCATCAGCATCAGGAAACCGATCACCACCGACATGCTGATCGAATTGCCGGTCAGGAACAGCGCCAGGATCGCGCCGCCGATGGCCAGCGGCAGCGACATCAGGATCGAGACCGGGGTGACGAAATTGTGGAACAGCAGCACCAGCACCACATAGGTCAGCACCACGCCCGAAATCATCGCGACGGTGAAGGCCTGGAACACCTCGGCCATGATCTCGGCGTCGCCCGAGGGCTTGATCTCGGTCCCCGCCGGCAGCTCGATCCCCTGCTGCAGCCCCGCGACCTTGGCGTTCACCGGGCCCAGCAGGGCGCCACCGGCCAGGTTACCCGAGACCGTGGTCTGGTAGCGCCGGTCGTAGCGGCCGATCTCGGTCGCCCCGGCCGAGATCGAGACATCCGCCACCGCCTCCAGCGGCAGCTGCCCGGCCGAACTCGGCACCCGCAGGTTGCGCACCGTCATCAGGTCGCGCCGCGCGTCCTGGTCCAGCCGCACCATGATCGGCACCTGCTTGTCGCCGGTGTTGAACTTCGCAAGGTTCGATTCGGTGTCGCCCAGAGTCGCCACCCGCAAGGTGGTCGCCAGCGCGCTGGCGGTGACGCCCAGCTGCGCCGCGACCTCGGGGCGGGGATGGATCTGGATCTCGGGCCGCTGCAGGCTGGCCGAAGAGCTGACCCCCTCCAGTTCCGGCAGGGTCTTCATCGCCGCCATCAGCCGCTCGGCCGCCTCGGCCGCGCCGTCCTCGCTGTCGCCCAGGACCGAGATCGACAGGTCCGCGTTGCCTTCCTCGTTCTGGAAATCGATCCGCAGGTCGGGTATCTGCGCCAGGTCGCGCTTCAGCTCGTCCTCGATGACGAAACTCGAACGCTCGCGTTCATGCTTGGGGCCATAGTTCACCATCAGCTTGGCCTTGGCCACGTCGTCCTCGCCGCCGTTGACAAAGACCGAGCGCACCTCGGGCACCGCCCGGATGCGTTCCGACACCATCCGGGAGGCGGCCTCGGTCTCGCGCGGGGTGGCGCCGGGCGGCAGCTCGATGGAAACCTGGCTGCGGCCCACGTCCTGCGCCGGGATGAACTCGGTCGGCAGCAGGGTCGCGGAAAAGATCGACAGCGCGAAGATGCCCAGACCCGCCAGCAGCGTCAGCCCGCGGTGGCGCAGGGTCCAGCCCAGCACCGCCATCAGCCCGCGCAACACCGGCCCGTCCCTTTCCTCGCGCAGGCGGGTGTTGTCGCGCAGCAGATAGGCGCCCAGCATCGGCGTGATCAGCCGCGCCACCAAGAGCGAGAACAGCACCGAGACCGCGACCGTCAGCCCGAACTGCTTGAAATACTGCCCCGGAATCCCGCCCATGAAGCTGACCGGGGCAAAGACCGCGACGATGGAAAAGCTGATCGCAATCACCGTCAGGCCGATCTCGTTCGCCGCCTCCATGCTGGCGTCATAGGCGGGCACGCCCATGTTGATATGCCGCACGATGTTCTCGATCTCGACGATGGCGTCGTCGACCAGGATGCCGGTGACCAGCGTGATGGCCAGCAGGCTGATGCCGTTCAGCGTGAAGCCCAGCATCTGCATGACGAAGAAGGTCGGGATGATCGACAAGGGCAGCGCCACGGCGGCGATCAGCGTCGCGCGCCAGTTCCTCAGGAACAGGAACACCACCACCACGGCCAGGGCCGCGCCCTCGTACAGCGTGTCCATGGTCGAATGATAGCTGTTCGAGGTATAGCTGGTCGCATCGTCGATCAGCTGGATGCGGGTGCCGGGATTGCGCTTTTCGATCTCGGCGATGCGGGCCTTGGCGCCGTCGCCGGCCTCGAGGTCGGATTCGCCGCTGGCGCGGAACACGCCGAAGGCCACCACCGGCTGACCGTCCAGCAGCGCGAACTTGCGTTCCTCGCTGGCGCCGTCGCGGACGCTGCCCAGCTGGTCCAGCCGCACCGTGCGCCCGCCCGCCGCGCCGCCGCCGATCAGGATCGGCGTCTCGGCCAGCCGCGCCACGTCCCCGGCCGAGCCGAGCGCACGGATCGAGTATTCCGTGCCCGCCAAGTCGCCGCGCCCGCCGCCCAGGTCGATGTTCTTGGCCCGCAGCTGCTCCGAGATCTCGGCCGCGGTCAGTCCGAAGGCCTGGATCCGGGCCGGGTCCAGCTCGACGTTGATCTGGCGGTCGGCGCCGCCGATGCGGGTGATCGAGGCCACGCCCTTGACGGTGGACAGGTCGCGCGCCACCACGTCGTCGACGAAATCCGACAGCTGCTCGATGCTCTTGCCCGGGTCGCTGACCGCATAGGTCAGGATCGCCATGCCCGAGACGTCGATGCGATGGATCAGCGGTTCGATGACGGATTCGGGCAGGTCGGCGCGGACATTGGCCACCGCGTCCTTGACGTCGTTCACCGCGCGGTCGGTATCGGTTTCCAGCTCGAACTCGACATAGATGCGGGCCGAGCTGTCCATCGCGGCCGAGGTGATGTGCCGCACCCCGGTGATCGAGGCGATGGAATCCTCGATGGGCTGGATCACCTGCCGCGTCAGCTCGCTGGGCGCGGCGCCGGGCTGGCCGACCACCACGCTGACCAGCGGCAGGTCGATGTTCGGCATCGCCGTGACCGCCAGCCGGCTGAAGCTGTAAAGCCCCACCATGACCAGCACCAGGAACAAGGCGATCGCCGGCACCGGTTGGCGTATGGACCAGGCCGAGAAGTTCATGGCGCCGTCCTGACCGGATCGCCGCTGCGGAAGAAGGCGCCGGCCTTGGCGACCACCTGCTCGCCCGCGCTCAGGCCCTCGACGATCTCGCGCCGGTCCTGCCAGATCAGCCCGGCGCGCACCGGACGGGTCTCGATCCGGCTGTCCTTGACCACCTGCACCCGCTCGCCCTTGTCGTCGGCCAGGATCGCAGACAGCGGCACCGTCAGCGCCTCGCGGGTCTCGGTCACGATCCAGCCGCTGGCAAAAAGCCCCAGGCGCAGCCGCGGGTCGGGGTCCAGCGCCACCCGGGCGGTGCCCAGCCGCGTCACCGGATCGACCGCGGCCGGTGCCAGCCGCAGCCGGCCTGCGACCGCGCCCACCCCGGCCACCTGCAGCTCGGCCGGATCGCCCGGCTTCAGCTGCGCCAGTGCGGTCTCGATGACGTCGGCGGCCAGCTCGATCTCGCCCGCCGCGATGATGGTGAACAGCGGATCGCCCCCGGTGCCCGATATGGCGCCGCGTTCCGCGGTGCGCGCGACGACCACGCCGTCGACCGGCGCCGCGATGCGGGCATAGCCGAGGTTCAGCTGCGCGATCCGGCGCGAGGCGTCGGCCTGGGCCAGCGCCGCCCGCGCCACCCCCAGCCCGTCCGAGGCCGAAGCCGCCGCCGCCCGCGCCGAAGCCTCGGAGGCCACCGCCTGGTCCAGAACCGCCTGGCTGGCATTGCCGCTGCGCCGCAGGCTGCGGGTGCGCTCCAGCGCCGAGGCCGCCTCGGTCAGCGTCGCTTCGGCGCTGGCGATCTGGCTTTCGGCCTGGCGCACGCCGGCCTCGGCGCGCTGATATTCGGCCTCGGCCTGGGCCAGCTGCGCCGACAGCGTATCCTGCGACAGTTCCGCCAGCAGGTCGCCCGCCTCGACCCGGTCGCCGACCTCGGCCGCGACGCTGATGATTTCGTAGCCGGCGACATTGGCATGGACCTGCACCGCCTGTCGCGCCACCAGCGAGCCCGAGACCGGCACCCGCGCCTCGATCCGCCGCCGCTCGGCCTTGGCCAGTGTCACCAGCGGCGCCTCGACGGGCGGCGCGGCCTGCGCGGCCTCGCCCGCCGTCTGGGCCATGGCCGGGACGGGCAGCGCCATGGCAAGGCCCAGCAAGGCCGCAAAGCTGATCCGGCGGACAGCCGTCATCACTTCCTCCTGAGGAAATCCGTCGCGCAGCATAGCGGCGCCCCGGGATGGCAACAATGGCGGCCTGGAATCAGAACGAGATCGTGACGCCGGGTAGCTTCAATTCGCCGATCAGCTCGCGCAACTCCTGGCGGGCGGCGATGTTGGACATGCTCAGCTGTTCGGTGCCGATGTCCTTGAGATCCAGCAGCGTCAACCCACGCGGGAACAGCTCGCGAAAGATCACCCGCTCGGAGAAACCGGGGGACACCCGGAAGCCGATGCGTTTCGACAGCATGGCCAGCGCGCCGCCGACCTTGCGCTTGTTGTGCATGGCCTGGGTTCCCAGGCGGTTGCGCAGCACCAGCCAGTCGATGGGCCCCGCCCCGGCCTGTCCGCGCAGCTGCCGCGCCGACCAGACCATCTCGGCATAGATCGACGGGCCCAGGATCTTGCCCTCGGGCGACAGCCGCGCCAGCAGGTCGAAATCGACGAAACTGTCGTTCATCGGCGTGATCAGCGTATCGGCCAGGGTATGGGCCATCTGGCTCAGCCGGGTATGCGAGCCGGGGCAGTCCAGCAGGATGAAGTCGCATTCGCGGTCCAGCGCCGCCACCGCCTCGGACAGCGGATCGGTGCCGGTTTCGGTTTCGGCGGCCAGTTGGCCCAGGATCGGGGTCGGCAGGTCCAGCCCCTCGCGCTGCGCGAAATGGGCGCGGTTTTCCAGATAGCGGCCGAAGCTGCGCTGGCGCACGTCCAAGTCCAGCGCGCCAACCCGGTGGCCCATCCGCGCCAGCGCGGTCGCGACATGCATCGAGGTCGTGGACTTGCCCGAACCGCCCTTCTCATTGCCGACGACGATGATATGCGCCACGAATCCCCCCGGGTCTGCCGCCCCGGACCATAGGCCGCGCCTTGGCCGATGAAAAGCGCCCCGCCGCGCCGAATCGTCCCGGCCCGCCGGGGTTTGCGAGCGTCGGCGCCCCGCATGAACGGGCACGCAACCTTTTGTTCCGTCTTCATTCTTTAATAACGATAGAGTCAGTCAAGATTTCTGTTGAAAAACGCGACTACTCATGTCGTTATATAAGGGCCGGACCAACCCGGCGGATCAGCCAAGGGAAGGAGCCCAGGATGCCTGCGCTGAACCATCTGTCGGCCTCTGCCGATCCCGCTTTCGCCCTGCCCCGCCATGCGGTCGGCCTGATCGACCGTCGCACCGGCAAGCCGCGCCGGATCTCGGCCATTCCGTTGCGCCTGATCGCCTGCGCACCGCTCGCGCCCACGCGCGACATGATGCCCGCCGCCCTTTGGGGGGTCGCGATCCACCGCCTAGACCACAAGGGAGCCCTGCTATGATCCGAGCCGTTTTCCCGACCCCCGTCCGCAGCTATGCCACCATCGCGCTGTCCGCCTATCGCAGCGTCCAGGGCCCGGTGCTGCGGGAATATCGCGACGGCCGCGTGATGATCGACACCGGCCTTGGCCCGATGACCGGCCGGCCGCTGAACCGGCCGCCGCGCGCGCCGGGCTGGATGCCGATCCTGGGCCTTGGCTACTGATCCCCCCGCTCGGCCCGCGATCCGGGCCGGGCATCGCCGGGACCCGCCCACCGTCCCCGGCAACGAAAAACGCCGCCCCTCGGGGCGGCGTTCGCATTGGCGCCAGGGCCGGGCTCAGAAGCCCAGGCCGGCGTATTTGTTCTTGAACTTCGACACGCGGCCGCCGGTGTCCATCAGCTTGGCCGAGCCGCCGGTCCAGGCGGGGTGCACGGTCGGGTCGATGTCCAGCGACATGGTGTCGCCTTCCTTGCCCCAGGTCGAGCGCAGCTGATAGGTGGTCCCGTCGGTCATCTTGACGGTGATGAAGTGATAGTCGGGATGGATCTCTGCTTTCATGGCGCGTCTCCTCAGGCCTTGGCGTCGGCTTTGGGCTTGTAGTTGCTGACTTCGGCGATGCGGGCGGATTTGCCGCGACGGTCGCGCAGGTAATACAGCTTGGCGCGGCGGACGCGGCCGCGGCGGACGACGGTGATCGAATCGACATTGGTCGAATACAGCGGGAAGACGCGCTCGACGCCTTCGCCGAACGAGATCTTGCGCACGGTGAACGAGGCGCCGATGCCGCCGCCCTTGCGCGAGATCACCACGCCTTCGTACATCTGCACGCGCGAGCGGGTGCCTTCGGTCACTTTATAGCCGACGCGGACGGTGTCGCCGGCCTTGAAATCGGGAATGTCCTTGCCGAGTTCGGCAATCTGCTCGGCTTCGAGCTGGGCGATCAGGTTCATCGCTTTGGTTCCTCTTGATGCTCGCGGTAGTTCCGCGATTGGTCTGATGCGCCCGAGAGCTGTCGGTCCTTTGCCGGGTCCATGCGGGTTTCCCCGTATGCCCGCCACAGGTCGGGGCGGCGTTCCTTGGTCAGCCTTTCGGCCATGTCGCGCCGCCATATGGCAATAGCCGCGTGATTTCCCGAAAGCAGAACCTCGGGTATCGCGCGGCCTTCCCACAGGGCGGGCTTCGTGTACTGCGGATGTTCAAGCAGGCCATCGGAAAAGGATTCCTCGGCCAGCGATTCCTGATTCCCCAGCACGCGCGGTATAAGCCGAACCGTCGCGTCGATCAAGACCTGAGCCGCCAGCTCGCCGCCGGTCAGGACGTAATCGCCGATGCTGATTTCCTCGACATCGTGGGCGTCCAGCACGCGCTGGTCCACGCCCTCGAACCGGCCGCAGATCAGGGTCATGCCGGGGCCGTTCGCCAGCTGGCGGGCGCGGTCCTGCGTGAAGGGCTTGCCGCGCGGCGAGAGATAGATCACCGGCAGGCCGGGGCCGGCCTCGCGCAGGGCGGCGTCCATCACGTCGGGGCGGATCACCATGCCGGCGCCGCCGCCGGCGGGCGTGTCGTCCACGTTGCGGTGCTTGCCGATGCCGAAGGGGCGCAAGTCGGTGGTGCGCAGGTTCCACAGCCCCTCGGCCAGCGCCCGACCCGTCAAGGAAAGCCCCAGAACCCCTGGAAAAGCCTCGGGGAAAAGCGTGATGACCTGTGCGGTCCAGGCGCCCCTGACCTGCGGTTCGGCCAACAGGTCGCGGGGCTGTCGGCTTTCGCGGATCGACAGCCGGCCGTGGGACTTCATCCCCGCAGAAACGTCCTCGCCGCTCATTCCTCGGTTTCCTCGGGCGGGTCGGCGATGATGCGGCCGGCGGCCAGGTCCACTGTCGGCACGAAGGCGCGGGTGAAGGGCAGCAGCAACGCCTGCTTGCGGCCGGGGCCGAAGATTTCCAGGATGTCGCCCGCGCCATGGTCGTAGATGGCGCGGACCTTGCCGATCAGCACGCCGCCGGCGTCATAGACGGAAAGTCCGATCAGATCGGTATGATAGAATTCGTCGTCGGGCAATGAGGGCAGACGCTCGCGGTCGACCCACAGCGTCGCGCCCTTCAGCGCCTCGGCATCCTCGCGTGTTTCGACGCCCGAAAGCCGGGCACCCAGGCCGCCAGTCACCGGCCGGGTCAGCCGGACGGTGAAGCTGCGCTTGCCATCCTCGGACCAGAGCGGACCATATGCGGCGACGTCGGAGGGTTCCGAGGTGAAGCTCTTCAGCCTCACCTCGCCCCGGACGCCAAAGGCGCCCGCGATCGCGCCGACACAGATCCGCTCGACCATGGATTATTCCGAAGCGGCTTCTTCGGCGGGGGCGTTGGCGGCGGCTTCGCGGGCGGCGCGCTTCTCGGCACGCTCTTTCGCGGCCTTGCCCGGCTCGCCCTTCTTCAGGTTCTTGCGCTCGGTCTTCGGCTTGGCGCCGGCGGCTTCCAGGAAGCGGGCGACGCGGTCGGTGGGCTGCGCACCCTGGCCCAGCCAGTATTGCACGCGTTCGACGTCCATCTTGATGCGGTCTTCCGAATCCTTCGGCAGCAGCGGGTTGTAGGTGCCCAGTTTCTCCAGGAAGCGGCCATCGCGCGGCATGCGCGAATCCGACGCGACGATGGCGTAATGCGGGCGTTTCTTCGAGCCGCCACGGGCCAGACGGATTTTCATTGCCATTGGTTTTCTCCTTTGAAATGGCGGGGTTGACGTGGGAAACCCCGCGTCAGGATTGGAAGGTCTCGTGATGCCTTATCACTTCGGCGATCACGAAATTAAGGAATTTGCGCGCGAATTCCGGGTCGAGGTCGGCCTCGCGCGCGAGGCGTTCCAGCCGCTCGATCTGGTTCGCCTCGCGGGCGGGATCGGACGGAGGAAGGTCGTGTTCGGCCTTGAGGCGGCCGACGTTCTGAGTGTGCTTGAAGCGCTCGGCCAGCGTATAGACCAGGATCGCGTCCAGACGGTCGATGCTGGCGCGATGCTCTTTCAAGAGAGCGGCGGCGCGGGTGGCGTCAGTCGTCACGCGAGACCTCCAGGCGTTCGATTGCACGAAAGGATGCCCTGCGCCGCGGGCACACGGGCGGAGCGGCGGGCGGCGCTCATGCGGAACCCTCCGGGGCGGTATCCGTCACCACCGGGTGGCGATAGATCAGCACCGGCTTGCCCATCACCACGGTTTCGCCTTCGACACGCGCGCCCATGCGGTCCGCGAGCCGGCGCGAGCGCAGATTGTCCGGCGCGACGAGAGAGATCAGCGCGTCCAGCCCCATCCGCGCCGCCTGCAGGCGCGCGGCGACGGCGGCCTCCTGCGCATAGCCCAGCCCCTCGAAGCCCTCGAAGACCTGCCAGCCCAGTTCGGGCGCCGGCCATTCCTCTTCGTGATAGTGGACGCCGCTGCGCCCCACGATGCGGCCGGTCGCGGCTTCCTCGATGGTCCAGTAACCATAGCCGCGCACCTGCCAGTGGCCGAAGACGTTCAGCATCTGCCGCCACGCCTCATGCCGCGTCATGGTCCCGCCGACGAACGCGGCGCGGGGCGAGGCCATGAAGCCGGCCACCGCGTCCAGATCCTGAAAGCGGGGCTCGCGCAGCACCAGCCGCCCGGTCCGCAGGATGGGAACCGTCGCGGCCTGCACATGGGCAGCAGCAGGGCGGGTTGCGGTCAGGGCCATCGGCTTATTTCTTTCCGAACAGTCCCGAAAGCCCGCCGGGCAGGTTCAGCTTGCCCAGATCGCCGCCCAGGCCCTTGGGATCCTGCAGCATCTTGGTGGCCTCGGCCATCTTGGCCGGATCGACGTCGGCCATGTCGGGCAGCCCGCCGCCCCTGCCGGTCATGGCGCGCATGGCCTGCTTCAGCATGCCGCCCTTGCCCATCTTGCCGAGCTTCTTCATCGTGTCGGCCATCTGCTTTTGCATCTTCAGCAGCTTGTTGAGCTCCGACACCTCCATGCCGGCGCCGGCGGCGATGCGCTTCTTGCGGCTCGCCTGCAGCAGGTCGGGATTGGCGCGTTCCTTCTTGGTCATCGACTCGATCAGCGCGATCTGGCGCTTGATCGCCTTGTCGTCGAAGCCGGCGGCCTCGGCCTGCTTGGCCATCTTGCCCATGCCGGGCATCATGCCCATGATGGACTGCATCCCGCCCATCTTCATCATCTGTTCCAGCTGGCTCTTCAGGTCGTTCATGTTGAACAGACCCTTCTGGAAGCGCTTCATCATGCGCTCGGCCTGCTCGACCTCCAGCACCTCCTGCGCTTTCTCGACCAGGGCGACGATATCGCCCATGCCGAGGATGCGGCCGGCGACGCGGCTGGCGTCGAAGGCCTCCAGCGCGTCCATCTTTTCGCCCAGACCGACGAAGCGGATCGGCTTGCCGGTCACGGCGCGCATCGACAGCGCAGCACCACCGCGGCCGTCGCCGTCCATCCGGGTCAGCACGACGCCCGAGATGCCGACCTTGCCGTCGAATTCGCTGGCGACGTTCACCGCGTCCTGCCCGGTCAAGCCGTCGACGACCAGCAGGGTCTCGCGCGGGTTGGCCACGTCGCGGACCGCCTGGACCTCATCCATCAGCACTTCGTCGATATGCAGCCGGCCGGCGGTGTCGAGCATATAGACGTCATAGCCGCCCAACGTCGCCTGCTGCTTGGCGCGTTTCGCGATCTGCACCGCATTCTCGCCCGGCACGATCGGCAGCGTATCGACGCCGATCTGCTGGCCCAGGATCGCCAGCTGCTCCATGGCCGCCGGACGGTTGGTGTCGAGCGAGGCCAGCAGCACGCGCTTCTTCTCGCGATCCTTGAGGCGCTTGGCCAATTTCGCGGTGGTGGTGGTCTTGCCCGAGCCCTGAAGCCCGACCATCAGGATCGGCGCCGGCGGGTTGTCGATCCTCAGCGCGTCGGGCGCTCCCTCGCCCTGCAGGACCTTGATGAGCTCGTCATGGACGATCTTCACGACCTGCTGGCCGGGGGTGATCGACTTGGTGACGGCGCTGCCGGTGGCCTTGACGGTGACGGTTTTCACGAAGCTGCGCGCGACCGGCAGCGAGACGTCGGCTTCCAGCAGCGCGACGCGCACCTCGCGCATGGCGGCGGTGACGTCATCCTCGGTCAGGGCGCCCTGCTTGGTCAGCCGGTCGAAGACGCCGCCAAGGCGGTCGGACAGGTTTTCAAACATCGGCGGCCCTCCAATGGTTGCCGTTGCCCGCAAGGGGCGCGAATAAACAGTGACGCCCCCGTGGGCGCGACGCGCTGACGGGGGGCGATCCCCGGCAAGCGGGGACCGGAAGGCCAGACCTTCCGGGAATTGCGGGCTGGATAGGCCGAAACCGAGGCCAAGTCAACCGCGCCCCGGTTGACCCAAGCCCCGCTTTGGCGAAACCTTCCCCGAAAGGAGACAGCCATGCCCCACCCGATCAGCCGCTTCCCGGTGCCCTCCCTGGATGAAATGCTCAGGACATCGCCGCCCGCATCCGCAAGGTGGCCGAGAAATCCGGCTTCGTACCGAACGTCTTCCAGGCGCTCGCGCATCGGCCGGACGAATTCCGCGCCTTCTTCGCCTATCACGACGCGCTGATGGAACGCGAGGGCGGCCTGACCAAGGCCGAGCGCGAAATGATCGTGGTCGCGACCTCGGGGCTGAACCAGTGCCAGTATTGCGTGGTGGCGCATGGCGCGATCCTGCGCATCCGGGCCAAGAACGCGCTGATCGCCGACCAGGTGGCGGTGAACTGGCGCAAGGCGGACCTGACGCCGCGCGAACGCGCCATGCTGACCTATGCCGAAAAGGTGGCGCTGAACGCACAGCGGATCGGCGAGCCGGACCGCCAGGCGCTGACCGAGGCGGGCTTCACTGAGGACGAGATCTGGGACATCGGCGCCATCGCCGGCTTCTTCGGTATGTCGAACCGGCTGGTAAACGCCGCAGACATCCGCCCGAACGACGCGTTCTACATGCTGGGCCGGGGATAAGTCTGCGGCCACCGGGCCAGCGGCGCGGCCGCATGAGTATTTATGGAACAGAGAAGACATGAGCGCTGCGCCCCGTCTTCTTCGTTCCCCAAATACTCATGCGAGCGTGCAACCCGCTCAGGCGGCGGCTTCCTCGGGCTCGACCAGCGCCACGATGTCCATCATGATGCGATTGAGCTCGAAGTCCTTGGGCGTATAGACGCGGGCCACGCCCATCTGCAGCAGCCGCGCCGCGTCGTCGTCGGGGATGATGCCGCCGACGACCACCGGCACATGCACAAGGCCCGCCGTGTGCATCCGTGCCATCAGATCCTCGATCAGCGGCAGATGGCTGCCGGAAAGGATCGAGAGGCCGACGATATGAGCATCCTCCTCGGCTGCGCGGGCGACGATCTGCTCGGGCGTCAGGCGGATGCCTTCATAGGTGATATCCATGCCGCAGTCGCGGGCGCGGAAGGCGATCTGCTCGGCGCCGTTGGAATGGCCGTCGAGGCCGGGCTTGCCGACCAGGAACTTCAGCCGCCGGCCCAGGCGCTGGCTGACTGCATCCACCGCCTCGCGGATCGGCTCCAGCCCCTCGGTGCGGTTCGAGGGCGATTGCGACACGCCCGTGGGGCCGCGGTATTCGCCATGCACCTCGCGCATGACCTGCGCCCATTCCCCGGTCGTGGCCCCCGCCTTGGCAGCGGCGACGCTGAACGGCATCACGTTCTGGCCCCTCTGCGCGGCATCGCGCAGCGCGACGAGAGCGGCCTCGACGGCCGCTTCGTCGCGAGCCTGCCGCCAGCCGTCCAGCCTGGCAATCTGGTCCTGCTCGACCGCCGGATCGACGACCATGATGCCGCCGTCGCCCGCCGTCAGCGGCGAGGGCTCGCCCTGCTGCCAGCGGTTCACGCCGACCACCACGGTCTCGTTCGCCTCGATCCGGTTCAGACGCGCAGCGTTCGATTCGACCAGCCGCGACTTCATGTATTCGATCGCGGCGATGGCGCCGCCCATCTCGTCAAGCGTCGCGAGCTCGGACCGCGCCCCGTCCTTCAACTCCTCGACCTTGGTGGCGATGGCCGGGTTGCCGTCGAAAAGGTCGCCATATTCCAGCAGATCAGTCTCATAGGCCACGATCTGCTGCATGCGCAGCGACCATTGCTGGTCCCAGGGCCGCGGCAGGCCCAGTGCCTCGTTCCAGGCCGGCAGCTGCACGGCGCGGGCCCGGGCGTTCTTCGACAGCACCACCGCCAGCATCTCCAGCAGGATACGATAGACGTTGTTTTCGGGCTGCTGCTCGGTCAGGCCCAACGAGTTCACCTGCACGCCATAGCGGAAACGGCGGTATTTCTCGTCCTCGATGCCATAGCGCTGCTGGCAGATCTCGTCCCAAAGCTCGGTGAAGGCGCGCATCTTGCACAGTTCGGTCACGAAGCGGATGCCGGCGTTCACGAAGAAGCTGATCCGCCCGACCATGTTCGGGAAATCGGCCGGCTCGACCTTGCCCTTCAGATCGTCCAGCACCGCAATACCGGTGGCCAGCGCATAGGCCAGCTCCTGTTCCGGCGTCGCGCCCGCCTCTTGCAGGTGATAGGAGCACACGTTCATCGGGTTCCATTTCGGCAGGTTCTTCGCCGTATAGGCCGCGACGTCGGTGATCATCTTCAAGGACGGCTTCGGCGGGCAGATATAGGTCCCGCGCGAGAGATATTCCTTGATGATGTCGTTCTGCACCGTGCCTTGCAGCAGGCGGATGTCGGCCCCCTGCTCCTCGGCGACGGCGATATAGAGCGACAGCAGCCAGGGCGCCGTCGCGTTGATCGTCATCGAGGTGTTCATCTGCTCCAGCGGGATCTGGTCGAAGAGCGCGCGCATGTCGCCCAGGTGGCAGATCGGCACGCCGACCTTGCCGACCTCGCCCCGCGCCAGCACGTGGTCGCTGTCATAGCCGGTCTGCGTCGGCAGGTCGAAGGCCACCGACAGTCCGGTCTGGCCCTTGGCGAGGTTCGTGCGATAGAGCGCGTTCGATTTCTCGGCGGTCGAGTGGCCCGCATAGGTGCGGAAGAGCCAGGGTTTGTCTTTCTCGGCCACGGGTCGGTCCTCGCAAGATTATTACGACAAGAAAAGCGATAGCGTAACATTGCTGCGCCGTCAATTCGCCGCATTGCAGAGAGATGACAAATGCAGCCGCAGCAGCGGTTGATGTTGAATCGGCAGGCGATTAAGGCCCATTTGGGGGGGTCGGGCGCCCACTTCCCAGGTCATTAGCGCCCATCCACTCAGCTCGATCAGTTATTTTGTTTATTATAATCAGTTGCCTGATCGGCTCGAAACCAACAGTTCGGATCGCTCATCGCTCTGCCTGGCGACCACCTTCCAACTCCTCCCGTTGACGAAGCAGCCCCTGCCGAAGATGGTCGCGGCATGCCCTCGGGGCTGGCGGCAATGCAGATGCAGAAGACCTGCCATTCGTTCCGGGCTCACCAGTTCCGCCCCTCTCTGCCGGGAAAGCGGCGCTTTGCCGAAGCGTCGAAGACTGGGATCGACTAGACAGGCGCTGCAAAGCTGCCGCGCAAGATAGACACGGCTATGTAGTCGTTTTAACCGACGAGGATCTCAAGAAACTTATAGAGGAATCAAAAGACGGAATCCCTCAAACATATGAATTTTCGACCTTTCGTGCGAAATTCGACAAACTTATCATGTAGTCAACTGTTCCGCCCGCTGCTTAACCGAACTATGACAGCCGGTGCATAGCGCCTGCCAGTTGTTCCAGTTCCTGAACAGCGCCTTGTCGCCCCGGTGTGGCTTGAAGTGGTCAACAAGGGTCGCGTCAGCACCGCACATCGCGCAAC
The DNA here is from genome assembly GCF_900005615.1 of Paracoccus aminovorans. NCBI lineage: Bacteria > Pseudomonadati > Pseudomonadota > Alphaproteobacteria > Rhodobacterales > Paracoccaceae > Paracoccus > Paracoccus aminovorans. The sequence goes on from NZ_LN832559.1 coordinate 2,182,474, forward strand.
AGGGGTGCAGCCGCAGGAACTCGGCCTGTGCCTTCTCCCATTCGCGCGTATAGCCACTCTGGCGGCTGTTCGGGCGGGTGCGGTCAGCTCCCGGCGCAAAGCGTCCAGCCGGACCTTGCGGGAGTTCTGGTCGAACGCGCGGGCATCTTTCAGGACATGGACCTCTAGCGCCGCGTCCAGCATCGCCAGCGGGTCGGACGTGTCTATGCCTTCCTTCTGAATACGCTTGATAGCCCGGTCGGTCGCGGCCTTGATCTGGTCGGGCGTGGGATACCGGCCACGAATAGCTTCATCCTCGACCAGCGTCGCCGTGTAGCGCGACCATACCGCCCGCCCAAAGTCCTGCGTCGTGATCGGGCTCCGCGTCTCGGCCCGCCGGTGGCCTGTAGCATGTGCTTCTGCGGTGGCGATCTGGCGCCGTAGCGTGGCTACGGCAGCGGGCAATGCCTTCATGGCGGCGCGGCGCTCACCGCCTAGCGGGGCCACCAGTTCAGTTTTCCCGAGGATCGGGCGAAGATGCGCAGGGACCGCAAGACGGGCGTAGAATCGACCGCCCTTGACCTTCAAATGCCTAACCTGACCAGCCACTACAGAGCCCCATTCTGGCACCAACTTTAGAACCAAAAGAGGCACAAACCCCAGCAATGCAAGGCAATTATTGTGTTTTCTGGGGATTGGATGGAGCGGGTGAAGGGAATCGAACCCTCGTCTTCAGCTTGGGAAGCTGCGGCTCTACCATTGAGCTACACCCGCGAGGCCCGGCCTGATTATCGCTCCGCAGGCCAGGCTGCAAGCGCAATCTGGCGCCGGAACCGGCCCTTTGCTTTCCTGCGATACTCCGGTCACGGCGCGGCGCCTTGCGTGTTTTGCCGTCCCCCCCAATGCCGCTGTAGCGGGCAGACGTCAGCCGAGCGCGCGCGCGCGGTCCCGCAGCAGGAACTTCTGGATCTTGCCGGTCGAGGTCTTGGGCAATTCCCCGAACACCACCGTCTTCGGCACCTTGTAGCGTGCCATGTTCAACCGGCAGAACGCGATCAGCTCGGCCTCGACCAGGACCCGGCCGGGCTTCAGCGCGACGAAGGCGCAGGGCGTCTCGCCCCAGGTCTCGTCCGGGCGGGCGACGACGGCGGCCTCCATCACGTCGGGATGCTTGTAGAGCACGTCCTCGACCTCGATCGAGGAGATGTTCTCGCCGCCCGAGATGATGATGTCCTTGGAGCGGTCCTTGAGCTCGATATAGCCGTCGGGATGCATCACGCCCAGGTCGCCCGAGGCGAACCAGCCGCCCCGGAACGCCTTTTCGGTGGCCGAGGGGTTCTTCAGATAGCCCTTCATCACGTTGTTGCCGCGCATGAAGACCTCGCCCATGGTCCGGCCGTCGGCGGGCACCGGCGCCAGCGTCTCGGGGTCGGCGACCATCAGCCCGTCCAGCGCCGGGTTGCGCACGCCCTGACGCGCCTTCATCCGGGCGCGCTCCTCGCCGCTCAGCGCGTCCCATTCCGTCTTCCAGGCGCAGACGACCGAGGGGCCGTAGGTCTCGGTCAGGCCGTAGACGTGGGTGATGCCGATGCTCATCGCCTCGACCGCGGCGATGACGGATGCGGGGGGCGGTGCGCCCGCGACCATGGCCTTGACCGGGTGGTCGAAGTCCTTCAGCGCGTCGGGGGCGTTCGCCAGCATGTTCATCACGATGGGCGCACCGCAGAAATGCGTCACCCGCTCGTCGCGGATCAGGCGGAAGACCGGCTCGGGCCGGACCGCGCGCAGGCAGACGCAGACCCCGGCATTGGCGGCGATGGTCCAGGGAAAGCACCAGCCGTTGCAATGGAACATCGGCAGCGTCCACAGGTAGCGCGCATGATGCGGCATCCCCCAGGAGGTCATGTTGGCCAGCGCGTTCAGCGCCGCGCCGCGGTGGTGATAGACCACGCCCTTGGGATCGCCGGTCGTCCCCGAGGTGTAGTTCAGCGAGATCGCGTCCCATTCGTCGTCGGGCATGGACCAGGCGAAATCCGGGTCGCCCTCGGCCAGCAGATCGTCGTAGGTCAGGCCGCCGGCGCGGGCGCCACCCTCGAAACTGGGGTCGAGGATGTCCACCACCAGGATGTCGCGGCCCCGCGCGATCTTCACCGCGCGCTCGGCCAGTTCGGCGAATTCGGGATCGACCAGCAGCACCCGGGCCTCGCCATGGGACAGGATGAAGGCCACCGTCTCGGCGTCCAGCCGGGTGTTGATGGTGTTCAGCACGGCGCCGGTCATCGGCACGCTGAAATGGCTCTCGAACATCTCGGGGATGTTCGCCGCCAGCACCGCCACCGTGTCGCCCTTGCCGATGCCGCGCGCCGAAAGCGCCCCGGCGATGCGGCGGCAGCGGGCATAGGTCTCGGCCCAGCTGCGGCGCAGGCCCTCGTGCACCACGGCCAGCGCATCCGGGTGGATCTGCGCCGTCCGCTCGATGAATCGCAGGGGGGAAAGCGGTTCGTAATTGGCCGGGCAGATGTCCAGCCCCTGGCCGTAGATGTCATAGTTCGCCAAGATATTTCCTCCCCGACTCGGCCGACGCGCCTGTTCGGCGCAAGATTAGCCCGGGCGCGGCGGCGTTTTCCATGGCCCGCATCGCCGCGGGGGCCGTCCGGGTGCGGATTGGGTATTGATCATCGCCGTTCAAACTGATCGTTTCGGGATGCAACCAGACTGCCCGGAGCAAGAACGATGTCAGCGCTTTCGCGCCGCATGGCGATTTTCCTGATGCTGCCGCTTGCGGCGGGGCTCGTGCCCGGCATGGCCGCGGCGCAGGACCCGTCGCAGATGCCGCCGACCCCGGTCACGGTGGTGACGCTGCATGCGCAGGACGTGCCCCTGACCACCACCCTGCCCGGCCGCGTGACCGCCTCGGCCGAGGCCGAGGTGCGCCCGCAGGTCAACGGCATCGTCACCGAGCGCCTGTTCGAGGAAGGCAGCCACGTCAAGGTCGGGGCGCCGCTGTTCCGCATCGACGCCACCACCTACCAGGCCGCCGTGGCCCAGGCCGAGGCCGGCGTCGCCCAGGCCCGCGCCCAGGCCGAGAACGCCCGGCGCGAGGCCGAGCGCGCGGGCGCGCTGCGCGACCGCCGCGTCGCCAGCGAAAGCACCAGCGACAGCGCCATCGCCGCCCGCGACGCCGCCGAGGCGGCGGTCAAGGTCGCCGAGGCGCAGCTGCAGACCGCGAAGATCGAACTGGAGCGCACCACCATCCGCGCCGAGCTGGACGGCGAGATCGGCCTGGCGCAGACCAGCCAGGGCGCGCTGGTCACCGCCAGCCAGGCGACGCCGCTGGCCGTGATCCGCAAGCTGGACCCGGTGCATGTCGACGTGACCCAGTCCGCGGCCGAGGTGATCCGCTTCCGCCGCTCGCTGGCGGAGCAGGACACCGGCGACCGGCCCGGGCAGAAGGTGACGCTGCGGCTGGCCGACGGCACCGAATTCGACCACGAGGGCCGGCTGACCGCGGCCGAACCCTATGTGAACGAGACCACCGGCGTGGTCACGCTGCGGCTGGCCTTCGCCAATCCCGACCGCATCCTGCTGCCCGGCATGTATGTCCAGGCGGTGGTGCAGCAGGCAATCGCCAAGGGCGTGGTGCTGGCCCCGCAGGAAGGCGTCAGCCGCGACCGCCGCGGCCTGCCCATCGCGCTGGTGGTCAATGCCGACGACGTGGTCGAGCAGCGCCAGCTGACCGTCCTTCAGGACCAGGGCAACCACTGGATCGTCAGCGAGGGCCTGGCGGACGGCGACCGCATCGTCGTCGAGGGCCTGCAAAAGATCGGCCCCGGCATGACCGTCGCCCCCGAGGAGCGCCAGCCGCCCGAATCGGCCGACGCCGCCGCAGCCGGCGCCGCGCCGGCAGAGCAGCCGGCAGGCCAGGCCTCCGACCAGCCTGCCGATCAACCCGCGGGCCAGCCGGCAGGGCAATCCGCGGACCCCGCCGCCGGCCAGGCCCCCGAACCGGCACCGGCAGCAGAGCAGCCCGCCGGGGCCGCGCCCGAGGCCGGCACGGAACCCCAAGCCGCAGAACAGCCGGCGAACTGACCGCGACGCCGCGAGGACACAGAACAGGAACCGCACATGGCCCGTTTCTTCATCGACCGTCCGGTCTTCGCCTGGGTGATCTCGATCCTGATCATGGGGCTGGGGATTCTGTCGATCCTGTCCCTGCCCGTCGCGCAATATCCGCAGATCGCGCCGCCCACGGTGACGATCCGCGCCACCTATCCCGGCGCCTCGGCCGAGACGGTGGCCAATACCGTGACCCAGGTGATCGAGCAGCAGATGACCGGCCTGGACGGGCTGCGCTATTTCTCGTCCAGCTCGACCTCGTCGGGCAGTTCGCAGACCGACCTGACCTTCGAGACCGGCACCGACCCCGACATCGCCCAGGTGCAGGTACAGAACAAGCTGTCCCAGGCCACGGCGCTGCTGCCCGAGCCGGTACAGCGCCAGGGTCTGACGGTCGAGAAATCGGCCTCGGGCTTCCTGATGGTGATCGGCCTGACCTCGCCCGACGGCCGCTTCGAGCAGGTGGACCTGTCGGACTATCTGATCTCGAACCTGGTCAACGACCTCAGCCGGGTCGAGGGCGTGGGCTCGATCCAGGTCTTCGGCGCGCAATACGCCATGCGGATCTGGCTCGACCCGTCAAAGCTCGCCGCCTATGAGCTGACCCCGGGGGACGTGGTGGCGGCGGTCTCGGCCGAGAACGCGCAGATCTCCGCGGGCTCCTTCGGCAGCCGGCCGGCGGCCAAGGGCCAGATGCTGAACGCCACCATCACCGCGCAATCGCTGCTGTCCACGCCCGAGGATTTCGAGCAGATCGTGCTGCGCGCCGAACAGGACGGCGGGCTGATCCTGCTCAAGGACGTCGCCCGGGTCGAGATCGGCGCCGAGGATTACATGACCAATGCCCGCTACAACGGGCAGCCGGCCTCGGGCCTGGCGATCAGCCTGGCCTCGGGCGCGAACGCGCTGGACACCGCCGACCGCGTCAAGGCGCGGATGGAGGAATTCGCCCGCTTCTTCCCCGAGGGCATGGATTACGTCATCCCCTTCGACACCACGCCCTTCGTGCTGATCTCGATCGAGGAGGTGGTCAAGACGCTGGTCGAGGCCATCGTGCTGGTGTTCTTCGTCATGCTGCTGTTCCTGCAGAACTGGCGCGCGACGCTGATCCCGACGCTGGCGGTGCCGGTCGTGCTGCTGGGCACCTTCGGCATCCTCGCGGCCTTCGGCTTCACCATCAACACGCTGACCATGCTCGCCATGGTGCTGGCCATCGGCCTTTTGGTCGACGACGCCATCGTCGTGGTCGAGAACGTCGAGCGGATCATGGAGGACGAAGGACTGGAGCCGCGCGAGGCCACCCGCAAGTCCATGGGCCAGATCACCGGCGCGCTGATCGGCATCGCGCTGGTCTTGTCGGCGGTCTTCGTGCCGATGGCCTTCTTCGGCGGCTCGACCGGGGTGATCTACAAGCAGTTCGCCGTCACCATCGCCAGCGCCATGGGCCTGTCGGTGGTGGTGGCGCTGTCGCTGACGCCGGCGCTTTGCGCCACGCTGTTGCGCAACGAGCACGGCCACAAGACCCGCGGCATCTTCGGCCTGTTCAACCGCGGCTTCGACCGCACCATGCACGGCTACGGCTCTTCGGTGAACTGGATCATCCGCCGGCCGCTGCGGATGATGCTGATCTATCTTTGCATCGGCGCCGCCATGGTGTTTCTGTTCCTGCGCACGCCCACCGGCTTTCTGCCGGACGAGGATCAGGGCATCATGTTCGCGCTGATCCAGGGCCCGACCGGCGCCACGCAGGAACGCACCGACGCGGTCATCGACCAGATCCAGCATTACTTCGCCGAGAACGAATCCGAGAACGTGGACAGCTTCTTCGGCGTCTCGGGCTTCAGCTTCGCCGGTTCCGGCCAGAACATGGGCATCGCCTTCCTGCGGCTGAAGGACTGGAAGGACCGGCCGGGCGCCGACCAGTCGGTGCAGGCCATCGCCGGACGCGCCTTCCCGGCCTTCATGGGCATCCGCGACGCGCTGGCCTTTCCCATCGTGCCGCCCTCGGTGATCGAACTGGGCAACGTCTCGGGCTTCGACTTCTATCTGCAGGCCCGCGCGGGACAGGCGCATGAGCAGTTGCTGGACGCGCGCGACCAGCTGCTGGGCATGGCCGCGCAGGATGGGCGCATCGCCCAGGCGCGGCCGAACGGGCTGGAGGACGCGTCGCAATACAAGCTGGACATCGACTGGCGCAAGGCCGGCGCGATGGGGGTCTCGGCCACCGACGTGGGCAGCCTGCTGTCGGTCGCCTGGGCGGGGAACTACGTCAACGACTTCATCGACCGGGGCCGGATCAAGCGGGTCTATGTCCAGGGCGAATCGGAATCCCGCTCGGTCCCGACCGACATCGACAGATGGCGGGTCAGGAACAGTTCCGGCGGGCTGGTCCCGTTCTCGAACTTCGCCGAAGGGCATTGGAGCTACGGTCCGCAGGGCCTGTCGCGCTACAACGGCGTGCCGGCGATGAACATCCAGGGCAACCCGGCGCCCGGCGTGTCCTCGGGTCAGGGCATGGCCGCGATCGAGGAGCTGGCGGCGCAGCTGCCGCCCGGCTTCGACGTGGCCTGGACCGGCCTCTCGCTGGAAGAGCAGCAGGCCGGCAACCAGACCATGCTGCTTTACGGCCTGTCGCTGGCGGTGGTGTTCCTGTGCCTGGCCGCGCTTTACGAAAGCTGGTCGATCCCCTTCGCGGTGATGCTCGCCATGCCCATCGGCGTGCTGGGCGCGCTGGTCGGCGCCTGGCTGGGCGGTTTCGACAACGGCGTGTTCTTCCAGGTCGGGCTGCTGACGGTGATCGGCCTGACCGGCAAGAACGCCATCCTGATCGTGGAATTCGCCCGCGAACAGGCCGAGAACCACGGCAAGCCGCTGTTCGAGGCGGTAGTCGAGGCCGCGCGCCAGCGTTTCCGCCCGATCATGATGACCTCGGTCGCCTTCTCGCTGGGGGTGCTGCCGCTGGTGCTGTCGACGGGCGCCGGGGCCAACGGCCGGAACACCATCGGCGCCACGGTGCTGGGCGGCACCATCTCGGCCACGGTGCTGGGGGTGCTGTTCGTGCCGCTGTTCTTCGTGCTGGTGCGCCGCGCGCTCGGCCGTCCCGACCAGCGCGAGGCCAAGGGCGCCCACGCCTGACCCCGGCGGCGGCCGGACATCGGGGGCCGGGGCGGATCGCCGCCCCGGCCCTTTCCCGTTCCGGCGCGCTTGCTCCGCCCCCATCCGCGGCCTAGTCTTTCGCCAGGGGCCGCAGCGCGCGGCGGGGAGGACGATGGACGCGACCGGCCAAATCGCGGCGGGGCGGCAGGCGGCGGATGCGCATCCGCGCCCGCATGGCGTGTCCCTGCGCCTGCTGGCGCTCGGCGGCGCGGCACTGGTCTGGCTGGCGATCTTTGCCATCATCGCCTCGGTGCTGCTGCTGAACGCCCGCAGCGCGGTGCGCGAAGAGACGCTGTCGGCCTTTCGCCTGGCCAGCGCCTTTGCCACCATGCGCCTGCCCACCGACTTCGAGCGCCGCGACATGATGGCCGAGGCGCGCAGCATCGCCGCCGATATCGAATCGCAGCGCCATGTCGCGGCCGAGTTGCGCGACGCCCGCGGCCGGCCGGTGGCCCTGCCGCCCGCGCCCGCCGCCCCGCCGGAAGCGGCGCCGCGCTGGTTCGCCGCCCTGCTGGCGCCGCAGCCGCAAAGCGACCTGATCCCGGTCACGCAATATCCGAACGTGCTGGGCGTGCTGGAAATCCGCACCGACCCGCAGGACGAGATCGCCGAGGCCTGGGCCGACGTCCGGCTGATCCTGCCGCTGATGGCCGCGACCGCCCTGGCCGCGATCGGCGTGACCATGGCGGTGACCGCGCTGGTGCTGCGCCGGCTGGGCCTTTTGGGCGCGGCGCTGGCGCGGATGCGCGCGGGCGACCTCGCCGTCCGCGCGCCGCAGACCGGCCTGACGGAACTCGCCCATCTCAGCGACGGCGTGAACGCGCTGGCCAGCCACCTGGCCGACGAGCGCGCCCGCAACCGCAGCCTGCAGGGCCGGATGATGGCGCTGGCCGAGGCCGAGCGCGCCCGCATCGCCAGCGACCTGCACGACGGCATCGGCCCGCAGCTTTTCGCCTTGCAGGCCGCCGTGGCCCAGGCCGGACAGCGCGCCGCGCCCTTGGACGACCCACCGCTCGCCGCGGCGCTTGATGCGGTCTCGCGCCATGCCGGCGCCATCCGCGACAGCGCCCGCGCCGCCATCGACGACCTGCGCCTGGCCCCGGCCGAGGGCGCGAGCCTGGCCGAGATGCTGCAGGAACTGGCGATCGAATTCACCGAGATCGCCCCCGGGGTCGAGATCGCGCTGGACACCCCCCCCGCCCTGCCCGAGCCGGACGAGGCCGGGCGGATCGCGCTTTACCGCTTCGTGCGCGAAAGCGTGCTGAACGCGCTGCGCCACGCCCAGCCGACCCGGGTGCGCGTCACGCTGGCGCAGGCGGGGGGCGCTCTGCTGGCCCAGGTCGAGGACGACGGCCCGGGCCCCGCCGCGGCTGGTTCCGCCGGCGCCGGCCGCAAGGGCCTGGGCCAGGCCGGGATGCGGGACCGCGCCAGCGCGCTTGGCGGGCGCTACCTGCCGCCCCGGCGCGAGGGCGCCGTGACCGTGACAGAATTCCGGCTGCCCGATGCCGGCCCGACCGACCAAGGACTCGACCGATGACCGCTTCTGCCCCTGCTCCCGCTTCCGCCTCAGACGGGCCGACGCCGACCGCCGCCCCGCCCCTGCATGTGCTGATCGTCGACGACCATCCGGTGGTGGCCGAGGGCTGGGAATGGATCACCCGCGGCCGGATCGCCTGCCGGATCACCGCCGCCGCCACGCCGTCGCAGGCCTGGCGGGCCTGGCGGCGCGAGGCGCCCGACGTGATCGTGGTGGACCTGACCATGGGCGAATCGAAACTGGCCGGGCTGCGGCTGATCGCAAGGCTGCGCGCGGCGGGGGCGGCGGCGCCGATCCTGGTCTTCACCATGCACCGCAGCCCGATCATCGCCCGCCGCGCCCTGCAGGCCGGATGCAACGGCATCACCATGAAGGATTCGCCCTCGGCCGAGATCTGCGAGGCGCTGCGCGAGGTGGCCGCGGGCCGCGACTACGTGCCCGCCGACCTGGCCCGCAAGATCGCGCTGATGGAGCGGCCGGGCGCGGGCCGCCCCCGCCTGACCCCGCGCGAGCTGGACATCCTGCGCGCCATCGCCGCCGGCCTGAGCTATCGCGAAATCGCCGAGCGGGCGGGCATCAGCTACAAGACCGTCTCGAACGTCAGCCAGACGCTGAAGGACAAGCTGGGCGCGCAAAGCCTGTCCGACCTGGTGGTCAAGGCGGTGCGCCATCTGGACGAAAGCCAGGGCGGAACCTGATCCATGGCGCGCCAGCCCTCTTCGCACCGCTTGCCCCATGCCCGGCCGCTGATCGGCACCCGCATCCGCGAGCGCCGCCTGTCGCTTGGCGCGCGCCAGACCGAGGTGGCACGGCGCGCCGAGATCTCGGCCGCCTATCTGAACCTGATCGAGCACAACCGCCGCCCGGTGGGCGAGGCCCTGCTGACCCGGCTGGCCGAGGCGCTGGAGATCGACGCCACCGAGCTGGCCTCGGACCGCGAGGAGGCGCTGGTCGGCGCCCTGCGCGAGGCGGCGGCGCGGGGGGCCGAGCAGCAGGGCGTTACGGTCGAGCTGGACCAGATCGCCGAATTCGCCGCGCGCTTTCCCGGCTGGGCCTCGGTGCTGGCGGCCGCCTCCCGCCGCGCCGATGCGCTGGAACGCCGGCTGATCGCGCTGTCGGACCGCATGACCCGCGACCCCTATCTGCTGACCACGCTGCACGAGGTGCAATCGGCGGTGACGGCGCTGCGCTCGACCGCGTCGATCCTGGCCGAGACGCCGGAAATCGAGACCGAATGGCGCGACCGCTTCCACGCCAATCTCGACAGCGACAGCCAGCGCCTGTCGCGCACCGCGCAGTCGCTGGTGGCCTATCTCGACAGTTTCGAGGACGAGGCGGTGCCGATGTCGCCGCAGGAAGAGGTCGAGGCCTGGATCGTCGCCGGCCAGCCCGACCCCGCCGAGGCCGCCGAGCTGGCCTCGGACGCGGCGCAGGTGATGGCGCGCGACCTGCTGGTGGCGCAGGCCCGCGACCGCGCCGCCCTGCCCGATGCGGCGCTGGCCTCGGCCGTGGACGGGCTCGGCGAGGCCGGGGGCGATCCGGCGCTGATCGCGGCGCGGCTGGGCCGGCCGCTGGACCTGGTGCTGCGCCGGCTGGGCATGCTGCGCCCCGGTCCCTGGGCGCAGGCCGGGCTGATCGTCTGCGACGGCTCGGGCGCCACGCTGTTTCGCCAGGCCGCGCCCGGCTTTCCCTTGCCCCGCCCGGGCGAAGGCTGCGCGCTGTGGCCGCTGTTCGAGGCGCTGGCGCAGCCGCAGCTGCCGGTGGCGCGGCTGATCGAGACCGCCGCCGGCAGCCGCTTCACTGCCTGGGCGGTGGCCGAGCGGCTTTTGCCGATGGGTTTCGACGGTCCCGCGCTCAGCCGGGCGCAGATGCTGTTCCGGCCCGCGCCCTTCCAGGACGACCGCGCGGCCCTGGGCGTGGGCTCCGCCTGCCGCATCTGCCCGCGGCCGGTCTGCGCCGCGCGCCACGAGCCCTCGATCCTGGGGCCGGCGTGATTTTGACAATGCGCCCGCCTGCCCGCATGATCGCCGCAAAGCCCAGGGAGAGCCGCCAGTGACTGTCGATGTGCTGCTGATCGAGGACGAGCCCAGCATCGCCGAGGCCGTCCGCTTCATCCTGGCACGCGAGGGCTGGCATTGCGAGCAATGGCCCGAGGGCGGCGGCGCCCTGTCCCGCATCCGCGCGCTGGCGCCGCGGCTGGTGATCCTGGACCTGATGCTGCCCGGCCGCTCGGGGGCCGAGATCCTGGCCGAGCTGCGCGCCGATCCCGCGCTGGCGCCGCTGCCGGTGCTGCTGCTGTCGGCACGCGGCGTCGCCAACCTGCCGCAGGGCGCCGACCGGGTGCTGTCCAAGCCCTTCGCCAATGCCGATCTGCGCGCCGTGGTGCGCGAGCTGCTGGACGGCGGCGCATGAGGCTGCGCCCGCCGCGCCTGTTCCTGGGTCGCACCGCCTATCGCCGACGCCGGCTGGCCGAGGCCACGCGGGTGGTGCCGGTGCTGTTCGCCGTCATGGCGCTGGTGCCGCCGATCTGGCTGCCGCAATATTTCAGCCATGCGCGCGGCGCGGTCTGGCTGGCGCTCAGCTGGGCGCTGGCCATCGTCGCCACCGCGGCGCTGCATCGCGCGCTGGGGCCGCCCTCGGCGGAGGACGAGGATGACGCCTGAAACCCTGGTCGCCGCCTCGGTCGTCTATGTCGCGCTGATGTTCCTCTTGGCCCATGCCGCCGACCGCGCGGCGGCGGCCGGGCGCTGGCGCTGGATGGACCGGCCGGTGATCTATACGCTGTCGCTGTCGGTCTATTGCTCGGCCTGGACCTTCTACGGCGCGGTCGGCTATGCCAGCCGCTCGGGGCTGGAGTTCCTGACGATCTATCTTGGTCCCGGCATCGTCTTCGCCGGCGCCTGGTGGGGGCTGCGCCGGCTGGTGCGGGTGGCGCATCTGCATCGCGTGACCTCGATCGCCGACCTGATCTCCAGCCGCTTCGGCAAGTCGGCGGGGCTGGCGGCGCTGGTCACGCTGATCGGGGTCATGGCCTCGACGCCCTATATCGCGCTGCAGCTGCAATCGGTGTCCATGGCGCTGTCCGCCTTCGCCAGCGCGGGCCACGCCCTGCCGCACAACGTTTCCGCCTGGGTGGCGCTGGGGCTCGCCGCCTTCGCCATCCTGTTCGGCACCCGCAACCTGGCGGCCGACGAACGCCACCACGGCGTGGTCATCGCCATCGCGCTGGAGGCGGTGGTCAAGCTCGCCGCCTTCGTCGCGGTCGGGGTCTTCGTGATCTGGGGCCTTGCCGACGGGCCCGCCGACGTGCTGGCGCGGATCGACCGCATGGCGGTCTCGGCCGGGGGCGAGGGCTGGCCGATCAACCCTGAGCGCTGGTTCACGCTGATCCTGCTTTCGGGCGCCGCGGTGATGATGCTGCCGCGCATGTTCCACGTCCTGGTGGTCGAGGCCCATGACGAGGACCGGCTGCGCCAGGCCGGCTGGGCCTTTCCGGCCTATCTGGCCGCCATGTCCTTCCTGGTCCTGCCCATCGCCGTGGTCGGCGCCGACATGCTGCCCAGAAGCGCGAACCCCGACCTCTACGTGCTGGCTCTGCCGCTGTCGCAGGGGCGCGAGGGGCTGGCCACGCTGGTCTTCCTGGGCGGGTTTTCCTCGGCCATGTCCATGGTGGTGGTCAGCGCCATCGCGCTGTCGACCATGATGGCGAACCACTGGCTGGTGCCGCTGTGGCTGTGGCTGCGGCAAAGGGCGCTCTCCGAACCGGCGCAGGCGACCGAGGATCTGGGCGCGCTGATGCTGAACGCCCGGCGGCTGGCGATCCTGGCCGTCATCGGCTCGGGCTGGCTTTACCATCGCATGTCGGGCGGGACCACGGCGCTGGCGGCCATGGGTACGGTGGCATTCTCGGGCATGGCGCAGGTGCTGCCGGCCATGGTCGCGGGGTTGCTCTGGCGCGGGGCGACCCGGCGCGGCGCCATCGCCGGCATCCTGGCGGGGGCGCTGATCTGGACCCGCCTGGTGTTCCTGCCGTCGCTGGGGCTGATGCCCCTGCCGCCCATGCCGGCCGGAATCGATCCTTTCGCCGGTTCGGTGCTGCTGGCGCTGGCGGTCAATCTGGTGCTGCTGGTCCTGGTCTCGCTGCTGGATTTTCCCGAACCGGCCGAGCGCCTGCAGGCGCTGTCCTTCGTTCATGCGGTCGCGCCCGACGCCTCGCCCGCCGAGGCCGTGCCCGCGGTGCAGGCCGAGGCGCTGCTGACGCTGGCCGGGCGCATCTGGGGCAATGAAACCGCCTTGGAAATGTTCCGCAAGACTTCGGAAACTCAGGGGAAAACCGGATACCTCCCCGACCTGACCCCGCGTTTCCTGGCCGATTTCGAGCGTCAGCTGGCCGGCACGGTCGGCGCCGCCACCGCCTCGGCGCTGATGATGCGGGTCGGCGGCCGCGGCGGGGTAACGGTCTCGGACCTGATGGAGGTCGCGGGCGAGGCCAGCCGCGCGCGCGAGGACAACCGGCGCCTGGAGCATACCTCGGCCGAATTGGCAAGGACGGCCGCCATGCTGCGGGAAAGCAACGAGAAACTCACCGCGCTCTCGGCCCAGAAAGACGCGTTCCTGGGCCAGATCAGCCATGAGCTGCGCACGCCCATGACCTCTATCCGCGCCTTTTCGGAGTTCCTGATGGAACCCGACCTGCCCGCCCAGGACCGCGCCCGCTTCGCCGGCATCATCCACGACGAGGCCGCGCGCATGACCCGGCTGCTGGACGAATTGCTGGACATTTCCGTGCTTGAGGCCGGCAAGGCCCAGTTGAAGCCCGAGGTCTTCAACCTGCACGACCTGATCGAGCGGGCGCTGGCCTCGGCCGGCTCGGCCGCCGCAGGCCGCGACGTCGCCCTGCGCCGCAACCCGGTGGCCGAGCACCTGCCGGTGATCACCGACCAGGACCGGCTGCTGCAGGTGCTGATCAACGTGATCTCGAACGCGCGCAAGTATTGCGACGCCGAGGCCCCGACCATCCGCATCGACACCCGCCGCAACCCCGACGGCGGCACCGAGATCGACATCGCCGACAACGGCCCCGGCATCCGTCCCGAGAACCGGGCGCTGATCTTCGAGAAATTCGCCCGGCTGAACGACCCCGCACGCGCAGGGGGGGCCGGACTGGGCCTGGCGATCTGCCGGGAAATCATGGAGTTCCTGGGCGGTTCGATCGCCTATCTGCCCGGCCAGGGCGGCGCCTGCTTTCGCATCTCGCTGCCGCCGCGTCCCAGCCGCAGGGCGGAAAATGATGAAAATGCGGAGCGTTAAACCTTTTGGCAACCAGTCCGTGCCATGGTGCGCCAAAGTCGTTATGGATTCGCTTTGGTTATGGACAGTGCAGCACAGGAACAGGCGGCCGGCCGGGACATCGGGGCGGCGACGGGCGCGGGGCAGGATGCCGCGGCCCGCGCCCCGGTCCTGCACCGCTGGATCGCGGCGCGGGGCAATGCGCGTGCGCCGGCGGATGCCGCCCGACCTCCGGCCGCAGAGTTCCGCCTGGAACGCGCCGCGGCGACGGCGCTCGGCCGGGCTGCGGAACAGCAGGCGCGGCTGCCGGTCTTCGTCGAAAAGGTCGAACTGGCGCGCATGACCCTGCCGGAACTGCCGGAACTGCTGCCCGAACGCGCGCTTCTGGTGGTGGTCGAAGGTCGGCGAGACGCCATCGGCGTGGTGGCTGTCTGCCCCGCCCTGCTGGCCTCGCTGATCGAGATGCAGGCGATCGGCCGCGTCACCTCGCGCCCGACCCCCGCGCGCAAGCCCACCCGCACCGATGCGTCGATTTCGGCCGATTTCGTCAATGCCCTGCTGGGCGAACTGGCGCGCGAATGCCTGGGGCATGACGCCTGCCCCAACTTCGGCGCCTTTCGTTATGCCACCTATATGGACGACCCGCGGCCGCTGTCGCTGATGCTCGAGGACGGCGACATGGTGCGGCTGACCCTGCGCTTCCGCATCGGTCCCGGCGGTCAGCGCGACGGCACGCTGATGATCGCCCTGCCTGCCGAACGCGGTGATCGCGCCGCCGTTCCGGCGGGCACGGCGACGGACGGACGCGCGCTGCCGGTGCCCCAAGACACCCACCGCCAACCGGCCGCGCCGGCGACCTCGCTTGCGGATGCGGTGCAGCAGGCGCCGGTCGCGCTGGTCGGGATCCTGTGTCGGCGCAAGCTCAGCCTGCAGATGCTGCGCAACCTGACCCCGGGGGCGCTGATTCCCCTGCCGCACAACGTGCTGGACGAAGCCCGGATCGAGACCCCGCAGGGCCAATTGCTGGCCCGCGGCCGTCTGGGCGAGGCGGAAGGGTTCCACGCCATCCGCCTGCGCGACCTCGCCCATGAGGCGGATGCGGCCAAGCCCACCGCCGCCTGGGACGGCGCAGCTTTTCCGCCGGTTCAACAATCCGCGCCGCCGGCGAGTCCGGCACCGCCCCTGCCCGGCGACCCGGCCGAACCGCCCTTGCAAGACTACCTGGAGGCCGATCCGTTCCGTGGCACGAAACCCACGGACCCTGACGACACGTTACGCTTCGCAAGTTAGCCGGCCTGCTCGCCGGCTGAAGCTGTCGCAGACGGGCCCGGCTTCCGCGCGCTCCGCCCGCGGGGCGAGGCTGTGTGAAAGCTGTGTTGAGCGGGTCACTGAGTTAGCGTCCGAGGAAGTGGTGTAATTTCTGCGCCGTCGCTGGTGTAATCCTGGGTGGCCATCGAGGTGTATGGTTGAGGAAGTGGACCGGCACTGTTGCACAAATCCTGTCATGGATTCATCTGATGAAACCCGTACGGTAGCTGGTCTGCATGAGCCGACCCGCATCCCCGACATACAGAACCCGGAACTGGCCAGCCTACAATGAAGCGCTCAAGCGCCGGGGTTCGCTGACGATCTGGTTCGACCCCGAGATGAGCTGGGATGCCGCGCCGACAGGCAGGCGTGGCCGCCAGCAGACCTACAGCGATGCCGCCATTCAGACGTGTCTTTCGATGAAGGTGCTCTTCGGCATGGCGCTCAGGCAGACGACTGGTTTCGTCGAGAGCCTGCTGCAGTTGGTTGGTCTCGACTGGACGGTGCCTGACTTCAGCACCCTGTCCCGTCGCCAGAAGACCCTGGCTGTGAACATACCGTATCGCGGGGCCGCTGCACCTGCTGATCGACAGCACTGGCATCAAGGTCGAGGGCGAAGGCGAGTGGCACGCCCGCAAGCATGGCGGCCCGAAACGGCGCGTCTGGCGCAAGATCCATCTGGGGATTGATGAGGAAACGCTGGAGGTTCGGGCGGTGGAGATCACAGGGAGCCACATCGGCGATGCGCCGGTGTTACCCGACCTGCTCAAACAGATCCCGGCGCACGAGCAGATCGGCCGCGTCACAGCAGACGGCGCCTACGACACCCGCAAATGCCACGATGCCATCGCTGACCGCGGCGCCGACGCTGTCATTCCGCCCCGTAAGAACGCCAAACCCTGGAAGACAGTCGCCGCCGGCGCGGGCGCACGAAACGAGGCTCTGCGGGCATCGAAATACCTCGGTCGTGCCCTCTGGCGACGATGGAGTGGATACCACCCCCGAAGCCGCGTCGAGACGAAGATGCACTGTGTGAAACTGCTGGGTCAGCGCCTCATGGCACGGGACTTTGACCGACAGGTCGCCGAGCTTCAGGTCCGTATCGCTATTCTGAACCGTTACACCGCGCTTGGCACCCCCGTCACAGAGGCCGTGGGATAGATCTGTCCGGGGAAAGGGGAAATCCGGCCATCAACTCTTTGGTGCAACAGAGTCAAGTGGACCTGTCACGTATTTGTGCCGCTCCGATTGCTCGTTTAAGCCACCTTCCGTTCAAAAGCGACCGGGCTTTTCCAGCCCAATGCTGAGTGCCGTCGACGCGGATTGTAAAAGCCGTTGATGTATTCGAAGATCGCCATCTCATCGTGCCGCCGGGTTACCCATGACCACCGCCAGATCAACTCGGCCTTGATGGTTTTGAAGAACGTCTCGACGGCCGCATTATCATAACAATTACCTTTGCCGCTCATCGAGACTTTGAAGCCATGCTGGCGCAGGATCTTCTGATAGTCATGCGAACAGTATTGGCTGCCCCTGTCGCTGTGGAAGATGCAGCCTTTGGGTGGCGACCTGAAGGCAATCGCCATCTTCAAGGCCCGGATCGCCAGATCGCGCTTCATGCGGTTGCTGACGGCCCAGCCGATCACGCGGCGGGAATGCAGGTCCAGGATGACTGCCAGATACAGCCACCCCTCGCGGGTCCAGATGTAGCTAATGTCACCTGCCCATTTCTGGTTCGGCCCGGCCGCACGGAAGTCGCGGTCTACAGTCAGGACTCACAACCAATAGATGACGGTGGCTGCCAAGGCGCAGGCTGCCCTCGCCCCCTTTTTCACCCGCAGGATCGAGGCCGTGCGACGGGCTTTCAGGCAAGGCGCATCAATCATGATGGTGGTGATCCGGGTGAAGACGCCCGTTCGCGGCATCACTCGAAACAGTGGCGTGCCGCCGCTCACCCCACCGCTTTCAGCGTTTGCAGAGGGTTTTGGGGGTGCGTATTCCCGAGGTGCATCGCACCGACGCAACCCATTGCGATTGATGAAGACCGCTGCTCAGTACGCACTGTCATCGACACGCGGCGTGCCCTGGCTCTTGGGAAAGCAGGGCTGGAGCCGCGTCATCTGCGCATCCGTCAGTCTGAAAAGATTGCTCGTCAGAAAAGTCTTCTGCCCTTATGAAGTACATCAAGAAACTCAATCAATGGGTCGTGCCCCTAAGCAAAGGCAGCGCTTCAGCCGGACTGCCAGCGCGGTTTGCGGCGGTCGAAGAAGGCGGCGATGCCCTCGGCCGCCTCGTCGCCTTCCCAGGCCTCGACCAGGGCCGCGATGCTGGCCTCGATCTCGGCGGGGCCGATCGGGGGGCCGAGGCGCCGGGCCAGGCGCTTGGCCGCCGCCACCGCACCCGGAGCACAGGCGAGATAGGGCGCCACCTCGGCCTCGATGGCAGCATCGAGCCTCTCGGGCGGGGCGACGGCGGCGATCAGGTCCAGGCGCATCGCCTCATCGGCACCGAAAGGGCGGCCGGACATGAAGACGCGGCGCGCCCGTGCCTCACCCATCCGGGCCAGCACATAGGGGCCGATGGTCGCGGGGATCAGGCCCAGCCGGGTCTCGGTCAGGCCGAAGCGCACCCCCGGCACGGCGATGGCGAGGTCGCAGACCGAGATCAGGCCGATGCCGCCGCCGAAGGCATCGCCCTGAATGCGGCCGATCAGCGGCTTCGGCAGGGTGTTCAGCGCGTTCAGCATCGCGGCGAGTTCGCCCGCCCCGGCGCGGCGGCTGTCGGCATCGGCGCGCATCTGCTCTTGCATCCAGCCGAGATCGGCGCCGGCGCAGAAGCTGCGACCCTCGGCGGCCAGCACCACGACGCGCACCGCCGGATCGTTGCCCAGTTGCGCCGCCGCGGCGGCGAGGTCGCGGATCATCTGACCGGAGAGCGCATTGTGCCGGTCGGCGCGCGCCAGCCGCAGATGCGCCACGCCGCGGGCGTCGGTGTCGATGCGGATCGTTTCCATCATGCGCCTCGTCTCATCGCCCGCGCCATGGCGGCGGCCCGTTCGATCACCGCCATGTCGAGCCCGGTGTCATGGCCCCGCGCCGCCAGATGGGCGGCGACCCTTTCGGTCGCGACATTGCCCGCGGCGCCCGGCGCATAGGGACAGCCGCCTAGGCCGCCGACGGCGGCGTCAAAGACCCGCAACCCGCGGTCCAGGCTTGCGTCGATGTTCTGCAGCGCCCGGCCGGCGGTGTCGTGGTAATGGCCGGCCAGCCTGCCGGGCGGCAGTTCGTCCAGGACGGCCGCCAGCATGGCGTCGATGGTCTCGGGCCGGCCCTGGCCCAGGGTGTCGCCCAGACTGATCTCGTAGCAGCCCATGTCGCGCAGGGCGGCGGCGACGCGGGCGACGCTTGCGGGCGGCACCCTGCCCTCGAACGGGCAATCCGTCACCACCGAGACGTAGCCGCGCAGCGGGATGACGTCCGCCTGTGCCGCCTGGGCCACCGCGGCAAAGCGGGCGAGGCTTTCGGCGATGGTCGCGTTCAGATTGGCGCGCGAGAATCCCTCGGAGGCCGCCGCGAAGATCGCGACCTCGCCGGCGCCGGCGGCTTTCGCGGCCCGGTAGCCCTTCAGGTTCGGGGTCAGCGCCGCGTAGCGGATGCCGGGGCGGCGGGCGATGCCGGCCATGACCTCGGCGGCATCGGCCATCTGCGGCACCCATTTCGGCGGCACGAAGCTGGTCACCTCGATGCGCCGGAACCCCGCCTGCGACAGCAGGTCGACCAGCGCGATCTTTTCGGCCGTCGGGATCGGGCGGCTTTCGTTCTGCAGCCCGTCACGCGGGCCGACCTCGAAGATCTCAACCCCGCTCATCGGGCGCCTCGTAAAAGTCGCGGGCATAGAGCATCGGCACCCCCGGACCGGGCAGGCTGCGCCGGAAGGCCGGGCGGGCGGCGCAGCGGTCGCTGTAGGCGGCCAGGGCCGGGCGGTCATCGTAGCGCAGGAAGCGGGCGGCGATCCAGACCGCATAGCCGACCTGGCAATCCACGCCCGAGAATTCGCTGAGCAGCCAGTCGGAATCCTCGACGCAGCGCTCGACCAAGCCCAGCGCCCGCGACAGCCGCGCCGCTTCCAGGCGCATGATCACTGGCGAGCGTTCGCCATCCTCGCGCAGCAGGACATGCTGCAGCGTCAGATTGGCGATATGCTGGCCCAGGGTCTCGCCGAAATGCAGCCAGTCCAGCCAGCCCAGCCGACCGGGCGTGCCCGGGGCGCGCCACAGCTCTGGGGCACGGGTCTCGCACAGCCATTCGGTCATGGCGCCGGATTCGTGGATGGTGGTCTTGCCGTCGCGCAGCGCCGGCACGCGCCCGGCGGGATGCAGCGCGTCATAGGGCAGCGGACGGTCCGAGTCCGCCGCCGGGTCCAGCAGCCGCAGATCGTAGTCGCAGCCGATCTCTTCGAGCAGCCACAGCACGCGCATCGACCGCGACAGCGGCACATGCCAGAGGGTGAGGTCAGCCATCGCCCTCTTCCTCCTCCAGCCGGATCAGCGGCGCGCCGGCCTCGACCTGGTCGCCGGGGCGGGCCAGGACCTCGGCCACGCCGCCGTCGCGGGCGGCGGTCAGCGTGTGCTCCATCTTCATCGCTTCCAGCACCGCCAGCGGCGCGCCCGCCGCCACCGGCTGGCCCGCCGCGACGAAGATCGCCTTGACCACGCCCGGCATCGGCGACAGCGTCAGGCCGCCGCCCGTCTCCTGCCCGCCGCGCGCCAGCGGGTCGAGCGGGGTCAGCGTCACTGCGCAATCGCCGAAGACGCTGGTTCCCGCCGCATGGTTGACGATGCGCGACGGGCGCGGGGCGCCGTCCACCCACCAGCGTCCGCCCTCGTGGCCGATCTCATGCGTGTTGCCGTCCAGCGTCACGCGGGCGGCGCCGGGACCCAGGACCTCCAGCACCGCCGCGCCCCCCGCCCAGGCGATGGTGCGGCGCAGCGGCTGCCACAGGGTGATGCCGCCGCGGATCCGCGGATCGTCCAGCCCGGCCAGGCCCAGCACCGCCAGCGCCCGGTCCCGCGGGTCGGGCCGGGCCGCGCGGACCAGCGCCGGCAGGTCGCGTTCGATCAGGCCGGTGTCGATGTCGCCGCGGCCGAAACCCTCGTGCCGGGTGAGCGCGATCAGGAAGTCGAGATTGGTGCGCGTGCCCGCCACCTCGGTCCCGGTCAGCGCCGTTTCCAGCGCCCGCAACGCGATGGCGCGGGTGGCGCCATGGGTGACGACCTTGGCGATCATCGGGTCGTACCAGGGCGAGATGGTGTCGCCCGGCCGCACCCCGGTCTCGATCCGGGCATGGTCGGGAAAGCGCAGATGCGCCAGGGTGCCGGTGGCGGGCAGAAAGCCCGCGGGCACGTCCTCGGCATAGAGCCGGGCCTCGAAGGCGTGGCCGGTGATGGTCAGGTCCTGTTGCCGGGCCGGCAGCGGCTCGCCCGCGGCGATGCGCAGCTGCCACTCCACCAGGTCGATGCCGGTGATCGCCTCGGTGACGGGGTGTTCGACCTGCAGGCGGGTGTTCATCTCCATGAACCAGAAGCCGTCGTGGCGCAGGCCCTGGCTGGCATCGACGATGAATTCGACGGTGCCGGCGCCGGCATAGCCGATGGCCTCGGCGGCGCGCACGGCGGCCTCGCCCATGGCGGCGCGCATCTGGGGCGTCATGCCGGGGGCCGGGGCTTCCTCGATCACCTTTTGGTGGCGGCGTTGCAGCGAGCAGTCGCGTTCGAACAGGTGCAGGGCGCGGCGACCGTCGCCGAAGACCTGCATCTCGATATGGCGCGGCCGCTGGATGTATCTCTCGACCAGCACCGCCGGGTTGCCGAAGGCGGTGGCGGCCTCGCCCTGCGCCGATTGCAGGGCGGCAGAGAAATCCTGCGGGCCCAGCGCCAGCCGCATGCCCTTGCCGCCGCCGCCCGCCACCGCCTTGATGAGCACCGGATAGCCGATCCTCTCGGCCTGCGCCGCAAGATGGGCGGGATCCTGGTCGGTGCCGTGATAGCCGGGAACGACCGGCACCCCCGCTTCGGCCATCAGTGCCTTGGCGGCGTCCTTGAGCCCCATCCGGCGGATCGCCTGCGCCGAGGGGCCGATGAAAACAAGGCCCGCCGCGGTCACCGCCTGGGCGAAATCGGGGTTCTCGCTGAGAAAGCCGTAGCCGGGATGAATGGCCTCGGCTCCGGTCTGCAGCGCCGCCCGGAGGATGGGGTCGCCGCGCAGGTAGCTGTCCTTGGGGGCCGGGTCGCCGATGGCGACCGCTTCGTCGGCCATGGCGACGTGGCGCGCGGCGCGGTCGGCCCGGGAATAGACCGCGACCGTGCGGACGCCCAGCCTGCGGGCGGTGTCGATGATGCGGCAGGCGATCTCGCCGCGGTTGGCGATCAGGATCTTGCGGAACATGGGCGGCTCTTCGTGGCGCGGGCGCCGCCGGGGGTTTCACACCCCCGGACCCCCGTGGAGTATTTTGGGAACAAAGAAGTCATCGGACGGATCCGTCGAGGGCGGCGTCCAGCGTCGTGAGGCTGGCACGGTCGAAGGCGACCAGCGTCACGTCGAGGAGGCCTGCGTGGGCTTCGATGGTTTCGACGGCGATGAGCGCGGCGCGGGCGGCGGGGAAGCCGTAGATGCCGGTCGAGATCGCCGGGAAGGCGATGCTGGCGAGACCGTGGGCGTGCGCCAGCGCGAGGCTGTTCCGGTAGCAGCGGGCCAGCAGGTCGTCCTCACCTGCCCCGCCGCCTTGCCAGACCGGGCCGACGGTATGGATGACGTGGCGCGCCGGCAGGTCGTAGCCGGCGGTGATGCGCGCCTCGCCGGTCGGGCAGCCGCCAAGCAGCCGGCATTCGGCCAGCAGGCCGGGACCGGCGGCGCGGTGGATGGCGCCGTCGACGCCACCGCCGCCCAGCAGCGTGCGGTTGGCGGCATTGACGATGGCGTCCATGGCCAGCCGGGTGATGTCGCCTTGCAGGGTCGCGATGGGCATGGCCGTCACATCCTGAAGATGCCGAAGCGGGTCGGCGGAATCGGCGCGTTCAGGCTGGCGCGCAAGGACAGGGCCAGCACGTCGCGTGTCTTTCTGGGGTCGATGATGCCGTCGTCCCAGAGCCGGGCCGAGGCATAGAGCGGGTGCGACTGGCGCGCGAACATCTCGATGGTGGGGCGCTTGAACGCGGCCTCTTCTTCGGGCGACCAGCTGCCGCCCTGGCGCTCGATGCCCTCGCGGCGCACGGTGGCGAGGACGCCCGCCGCCTGCTCGCCGCCCATGACCGAGATGCGCGAATTGGGCCAGGTCCAGAGGAAGCGCGGGCCGAACGCGCGGCCCGACATGCCGTAATTGCCGGCGCCGAAGCTGCCGCCGACCAGCAGGGTGATCTTGGGCACGCTGGTGGTCGCCACCGCCGTCACCATCTTGGCGCCGTGCCGGGCGATGCCCTCGTTTTCGTATCTGCGCCCGACCATGAAGCCGGTGACGTTTTGCAGGAACACCAGCGGGATCGCCCGCATCGAGCAGAGCTCGATGAAATGCGCCCCCTTCTGCGCGGCTTCCGAGAAGATCACGCCATTGTTGGCGACGATGCCGACGGGGCAGCCCTCGACATGGGCGAAGCCGGTGACCAACGTCTCGCCGAAGCGGGCCTTGAACTCGTCGAAGCGCGAGCCGTCCACGACGCGGGCGATCACCTCGCGGATGTCGTAGGGGGTGCGCAGGTCGGCGGGGACGATGCCGAGGATCTCCTCGGGGTCATGGGCAGGCGGTTCGGGGGCCTGCCATTGCACGGTCGCGGGTTGTTGCCGGTTCAGGTTCGCGATGGCGCGACGGGCCATGGCGAGGGCGTGGGCGTCGTCCTCGGCCAGGTAATCGGCCACGCCCGAGAGGCGGCTGTGCACGTCGCCACCGCCCAGGTCCTCGGCCGAGACCACCTCGCCGGTCGCGGCCCGGACCAGCGGCGGGCCGGCCAGGAAGATCGTGCCCTGGTTTCGGACGATGATCGTCACGTCGGACATGGCCGGGACATAGGCGCCGCCCGCCGTGCAGGAGCCCATGACCACGGCGATCTGCGGGATGCCCATCGCGCTCATCTGCGCCTGGTTGTAGAAGATGCGGCCGAAATGGTCGCGGTCGGGAAACACCTCGTCCTGGTTCGGCAGGTTCGCCCCGCCCGAATCGACCAGATAGACGCAGGGCAGATGGCATTCCTGGGCGATTTCCTGCGCGCGCAGATGCTTTTTCACCGTCATCGGGTAATAGGTGCCGCCCTTGACCGTGGCGTCGTTGGCCACGACCATCACGTCCTGGCCCTGCACCCGGCCGATGCCGGCGATCAGCCCGGCGCAGGGGGCCGCGCCCTCATACATCCCATGCGCCGCCGTGGCGCCGATCTCCAGGAAGGGCGAGCCGGGGTCCAGAAGGTTCGCCACCCGCTCACGCGGGGGCATCTTGCCGCGCGCGACATGGCGTTCCAGCGCGCGGGACCCGCCGCCCGCCGCCGCGGCCAGGGCCGCCTCGCGCACCGTTTCCAGCATGGCCAGATGCGCCGCGCGATTGGCGTGGAACGCGTCCGATGAGGGTTGCGCCGCGCTGCCGAGCCTCATTGCCCGCCCCCCTTGCCCCGGGTCCGGGCGGCCGGGACTGCGCCAGAATGACGCAGGCCGGTCGCACTGGAGAAGGTTTGATGCAGATCAAGGTTTTGTGAGCGGTGAAAGCGCCTTGTCGCCCCAGCAAACAAGACGAGAGGACAGCCATGAAACACCACCTCCTCACCGCCGCGGCGCTGGCGCTGCTGGCCTCGCCCGTGCTGGCGCAGTCTCAGGGCGAATGGACGCTGGGCCTTGGCCTGGCGAACGTGAACCCCAAGTCCGACAACGGCGTCCTCGCGGCCGGCACCGTGCCCACCGACATCGGCGACAGCACCCGCCCGACCGTAACCGTGGAATATTTCATCCGCGACAACCTGGGCGTCGAGCTGCTGGCCGCCCTGCCCTTCAAGCATTCGATCAAATCGAACGGCACCGAGATCGGCACCGTCAAGCAACTGCCGCCGGTGATCTCGCTGCAATATCACTTCGACGCGACCCCACAGCTGAAACCTTTCGTCGGCGTGGGCGTGAACTTCACCGGCTTCTGGGACGGCGACGCACGCGGACCGCTGAGCGGGTCCGAACTGCGGGTCAAGAACAGCTGGGGCCTGGCCGCGCATCTGGGCGCCGACTACTGGATCAACGAAAAATCCGCGATCCGCGCCGATTTCCGCTGGATCGACATCGGCGCCGATGTCGAACTGAACGGCGCCAGGATCGGCAAGGTCGAGGTCGACCCGGTCGTGGCCGGCATCAGCTATGTGATGAAGTTCTAGGCCGGGCTCCGGGTCTCCACCACGGCCCGGAGAAGGGCGTCCCGATCCGGGGCGCCCTTTCCGCAGCCGGACACTCACGTGCCGCCCTCCAGCGACAGCAGCAGCGCCGCCTGGCGTGCGGTTTCGTCGCGGATGCAGCGGGCGCGGGCCAGTTCGGCCTTCCCCTCGCCCGCCGCGGCGCCGGCATGGCGGCACAGCGCGTCGCGGAAGTCGATCCAGCTGCGCTCGGTCCGGCGCAACGCCTCTTGCGCCTCCGGCCCGGCCTGGGCCTTCAGCGCCGTTTCATAGACCGAGGTCAGTTTCGCCTCCCAGGCCTGATGCGAGGCGTCGAGGCAGTTCGCCTGCGGGAAATCCGGATCGTCGCCGGTATATTTCTCCTGCGCATAGTCCAGGCAGGCCTGTATGCCGGTGCCGGCGCAATCGGCGCGCGCGCCAGGGGTCGAGGCTTCGGCCAGGCATTGGTCGATGGCGGCCGGGTCGAAGCCCGAGGCGTCGCCGGCGAAACAGGGCGCGCCCACCAGCGCGGCCAGGGCGAAAGCGGCGGGGGACAGACGCTTCATTCCATGCTCTCCGCGATATTGCGCAGGCGCAGCGCCTGCTGGGCGGTCAGCTGCAGCACGCAATCCTGGGCCGCCGGCCCGCCCAGCGTGCCGCCCTGATAGCGCAGGCTTTCATAGCGGCAGGAGGAATCGCGGAAGGCGAGCCAGTCGCGCTGCGCCTGTTGCAGGGCCGGAGCGGCGGGCTCGGCGGCCGAACCCAGCGCAGCCAGTTCGGCATCGGCCGCCTTGGCCGCCTTCAGCGCCCGGTCGTACTGGCGGTTCAGCTGCTTGTCCCAGTCCTGCGCCTCGTGATCCAGGCACTGCACCATGCCGACGGTCGTGTCGCCGCCCGGGGTGGCCATGCAAAGGGTCGAAGCCTGGCCGATGCAGGTTCGCAGCGCCGCCTCGGCGTTCAGGTCGGCCTCGGCATCGGCGACGCATTTCGCGAAACCCTCGGCATCGTATTGCGGGCCGTCCTGCGCCAGCGCCGGGCCGGCGGCGAGCAAAAGGGAAAAGACGAGCAGGCGCATCAGGCGATCTCCATCAGTTGACGTCCGATCAACATCCGGCGGATTTCCGAAGTTCCGGCGCCGATCTCCATCAGCTTGGCGTCGCGGAACAGCCGCGAGACCACCGAATCGGCCAGGAAGCCGGCACCGCCCAGCGCCTGCACGGCCTGATGCGCCTGCGCCATGGCCTGTTCGCTGGCATAGAGCACCGCCCCCGCCGCGTCCTGCCGGGTGACGCGACCGGCGTCGCAGGCCCGCGCCACCGCATAGACATAGGCCCGCGCCGTGTTCAGAGCGACATACATGTCGGCGACCTTGGCCTGCATCAGCTGGAACGACCCGATCGGCCGGCCGAACTGCCGGCGTTCCTTGACATAGGGCATCACCTCGTCGAGGCAGGCGGCCATGATGCCGGTGCCGATCCCCGACAGCACCACGCGTTCATAGTCGAGGCCGGACATCAGCACCCGCACCCCCTGCCCTTCGGCGCCCAGCACGTTCCCGGCCGGCACTTCGCAATCGCGGAACAGCAGTTCGCCGGTATTCGAGCCGCGCATGCCCAGCTTGTCGAAATGCGGGCCGGTCGAGAAGCCCGCCATGCCGCGGCCGACGATGAAGGCGGTGATGCCTTTCGAGCCCGCCTCGGGGTCGGTCCTGGCATAGACCACCAGCGTATCGGCGTCGGGGCCGTTGGTGATCCAGTATTTGCTGCCGTTCAGCACATAGCCCCCGCCCCGCCGTTCGGCGCGCAGGGTCATGCCGACCACGTCGCTGCCCGCGCCTTCCTCGGACATGGCCAGCGCGCCCACCGCGCGACCGCTGCACAGATCGGGCAGATAGCGCCGGCGCTGCGCCTCGCTGCCGTTCAGCGTGATCTGGTTCACGCACAGGTTGGAATGCGCGCCATAGGACAGCGCGACCGAGGCCGAGGCGCGGGCGATCTCCTCGACCGCGACGACATGGGCCAGATAGCCCATCCCGCTGCCGCCGAATGCCTCGGGCACGGTGATGCCCAGCAGCCCCATCGCCCCCATCTCGGGCCATAATGCGTTCGGGAAAGCGTTCTTGCGGTCCAGATCGGCGGCGATGGGCTTCACCCGCTCCTGCGCCCAGCGGTGGACGGTCTCGCGCAGCGCGTTCACATCCTCGCCAAGGTCGAACTGCATGCCTGCGGTGAACATCGGCTTCCTCCCGCCTTATTGAACGCATGTTCATTTATAGGACCATGCACGCGCCGCTGTGCCCGCGTCAAGCCTCGGATACGGTGCCTGTCCCGATCCTGCGCCCGAGCGGGCTTCGTTGACAAGCGCCCGAGGCCGCGCCATCCATGCGGCCGATGAGCTTCGCCCCCGATCCGACCCGGCTTCTGATCCTGCGCCATGCGCCCCTTGCCGCCCCGGGGCTGGCGGGGCGCCGCGACGTCGCGGCCGATTGCGGCGACCGCGCGGCGCTGGACTGGGCGGCGCGGGCGCTTGCCGGCGCGGAACGGATCTGGGCCAGCCCGGCGCTGCGCTGCCGGCAGACGGCACAGGCGCTGGGGCTTTCCCCCGACTATCACCCGGCGCTGTGGGAACAGGATTTCGGCGCCTGGGAAGCGCCCGGCGCCACCATCCCCGACCTCGGCCCGCTGCCGCCCGAGGCCCTGGCCGCCGCCCGTCCGCCAGGGGGCGAAAGCTTCCTCGACATGGCTGCCCGCGTGCAGCCGGTGCTGGAGGACGCAAGCGGCGTCACCGCAATCATCGCCCATGCCGGCACGGTGCGCGCGGCGCTGGCGCTGGCCGTCGGCCCGGCGGCGCTGTCCTTTTCCGTCGCGCCGCTGTCGCTGACCATCCTGTCCCGCACCCCGGGCGGCTGGGCAGTCGAGGCCGTCAACAGGATCGCGCCGTGATGCAAGAGAGCCTGACCATCGCCCTGGTCGCGTTGCTGGCCGACGCCGCCCTGGGCTGGCCGGATGCGCTTTATCGCCGCATCGGCCATCCGGTGACCTGGCTCGGCCGGCTGATCGCGACGCTGGACCGGCGCTGGAACCGCGGTGGGCATCGCATCCTGCGCGGCGCGCTGGCGGTGCTGGTCACGGTCGCGGCGGCGGCGGTGCCGGCGGTCCTGCTGACGCGGGCGCTGATGCCGCTGCCCTTCGGCCCGGTGCTGCTGGGCCTGCTGGCCTGGCCGCTGGTCGCCACCCGCTCGCTTGACGACCACGTCGCGGCGGTGGCGCGGCCGCTGGCGGCGGGGGACATCCCGGCCGCGAAGGCGGCGGCGGCGATGATCGTCGGCCGCGATCTCGACGACCGGCCCGCGCCCATCGCCCGCGCCGCGCTGGAAAGCCTGGCCGAAAACACCTCGGACGGCGTGGTCGCGCCGATCTTCTGGGCAGCGGTGGCGGGATTGCCGGGCATCGCCGCCTACAAGGCCATCAACACGCTCGATTCGATGATCGGCCACATGAGCGAACGCCACGCGCTGTTCGGCCGGGTGGCGGCGCGGCTGGACGACCTGGTGAACCTGCCCGCCTCGCGGCTGACGGCAGCGCTGTTTCTGCTGGCGGCGCCGCCGAACAAAGGCCGTGCCCTGCGGGTGATCCGCCGCGACGCCCGACGCCACCGCTCGCCCAATGCCGGCTGGCCCGAGGCGGCCATGGCCGGCGCGCTGGACGTGCGGCTGTCAGGCCCCCGCCGCTATCACGGCGTCGAGACGCCCGAACCCTGGCTGAACGAGGACGCCCGCGACCCCGCGCCCCGCGACCTGCAGGCGGGCCTGCGGCTTTACCGCCGCGCCATGCTGATTCTGGGGATGGGGCTGACGGCGCTGCTGGCGCTCTAGCAGGCCGCCGAAAAAGCCCGTGCGACAGCAGATCCGGGTCCAGGAACCGCGAAATCGTCCTCAGTTTGGACGGACACATCCCTCTTTCGGCCCGATTTCACCGAATTCCAGGACGATTTCCGCGCCGGCACCCTAATCAAGCAGCCTGTTAGGACCAGTCGAAGAAATCCGAGGGCGCCCGGCCGCGCAGCTCTTCGGCCAGGTCGGTGCCCATGGCCGGACCGTCGCCGGCGGGGCCGATGCGCTCGCCCGCGATGACCGCGCTGCCGTCGGGGCGCAGGATCTCGCCCCGCAGCCGCAGCCGGCCGCCGTCCAGCTCCGCCAGCCCGGCGATGGGTGTCTGGCACGAGCCGTCGAGCCGTGCCAGGAAGGCGCGCTCGGCCGCGACCCGCAGCGCGCTGTCGCCGTCGCCGATCGCCGCCAGCAGCCCCGCCATCCGCGCGTCATCGCCGCGGCGCTCGACCCCGATGCAGCCCTGCGCCACCGCGGGCAGCATCTCGTCGGGCGAAACCGCGCCGCGCGCGACATGCAGCATGTCCAGCCGCGACAGGCCGGCCATGGCCAGAAAGGTCGCGACCGCGACACCTTCCTCCAGTTTTTTCAAGCGGGTCTGGACGTTTCCCCGAAACTCTACCAGCGTCAGGTCGGGTCGCCGCGCCGCCAGCTGCGCCCGCCGCCGCAGACTCGAGGAACCGACGACAGCGCCTTGGGGAAGCTCGGAAATCCCGGCATAGGCACCCGAGACGAAGGCGTCCCGCACATCCTCGCGCGGCAGGTAGCAGTCGATCACCAGCCCCTCGGGCTGCACGGTCGGCATGTCCTTCATGGAATGCACGGCGATGTCGATCTGGACCGAAAGCAGCGCATCCTCGATCTCGCGGGTGAACAGGCCCTTGCCGCCGATCTCTTTCAGCGGCCGGTCCAGCACACGGTCGCCGGTGGTCTTGATCACCACGATCTCGAATGCGTCGGCCGGCAGGCTATGGGCGGCGGCCAGCCGGTCGCGGGTCTCATGCGCCTGCGCCAAGGCCAGGGCCGAGCCGCGGGTGCCGATGCGGATGGGTTGGGTCTGGGTCATGGCCAAGGGCTTAGCGCCCCCTCGCGCCCTTGACAACGGGGACAGTCCGGCCATGAAGATCGCCAAGAGGTGAACCATGTCCCAGAAGACCATCCTGCGCGCGCTTGCGGGCGAGCGCCTGCCCGTGCCGCCGGTGTGGATGATGCGCCAGGCCGGGCGCTACCTGCCGGAATACCGCGCCACCCGCGCCCAGGCCGGCGACTTTTTGTCGCTGTGCTATACGCCCGACCTTGCCGCCGAGGTGACGCTGCAACCGATCCGCCGCTATGGCTTCGACGCCGCGATCCTGTTCGCGGACATCCTGCTGCTGCCGCAGGCGCTGGGGCTGGACCTGTGGTTCGTGACCGGCGAGGGCCCGCGCCTTTCCACCGTCACCAGCGCGGCCCAGGTGGCGGCGCTGAAGCCGACGGATGCGATCCACGACACCCTCGCCCCGGTCTATGAGACCGTGCGCATCCTCGCGCGCGCATTGCCGGCCGAGACCACGCTGATCGGCTTCGCCGGCGCCCCCTGGACCGTGGCGACCTACATGATCGCCGGCCGCGGCACCCCCGACCAGGCTCCGGCCCATGCCTTCAAGGCCGAGGACCGCGCCGCCTTCTCGGCCCTGATCGACCGCATCACAGAGGCGACCATCGACTATCTCTCGGCCCAGATCGAGGCCGGGGCCGAGGTGGTCAAGCTGTTCGACAGTTGGGCCGGTTCGCTGAAAGGCGCCGATTTCGACGATTTCGCCTTGGCCCCCACGCGGCGCATCATCGCGGCGCTGAAGGCCCGCCATCCGGGCATCCCGGTCATCGCCTTCCCGCGCGAGGCCGGACCGCGCTATGCCGGCTTCGCCCGCGCCACCGGTGCCGATTGCGTGGCGCTGGACAACTCCGTTTCCGCCGACTGGGCGGCGGCCGAGGTGCAGAAGGACGGCTGCGTGCAGGGCAATCTCGACCCGCGGCTGATGGTGACGGGCGGCGACGCGCTGGTGGCCGAGACGCGCCGCATCGTGGCCGCCTTCTCGGGCGGGCCGCATATCTTCAACCTCGGCCATGGCATCACACCCGAAGCCGACCCCGAAAACGTCGCCCGCATGCTGGAGGCGATCCGGGGCTGATGGGCTGGATCATCGCCACGCTGATCGCAGCGGCGGCCCAGACCGGCCGCAATGCGGCCCAGCGCCGACTGACGGCCGAACTGGGGACCATGGGTGCGACGGCGGTGCGCTTTCTGTTCGGACTGCCCTTCGCCGCGCTGCTGCTGGCGGTGCTGGCGACCCTCACGCCGGTCCCCATGCCCGGAGCGGCCAGCCTCGGCTGGGCCACGCTGGGCGCCGTCTCGCAGATCGCGGCAACGGCGCTGATGCTGCTGACGATGGAAAGCCGCGGCTTCGGCGTCACCACGGCACTGATCAAGACCGAGCCGGTGACGCTGATGCTGATCGGGGCGCTGCTGCTGTCCGAACCGCTGGGTCCGCTGCGGATGGCCGCCATCGCCACCGCCACGCTGGGCGTGATGCTGATGTCGGGTGCCGACTGGCGCCGCGGCGGCTGGCGCGCGGCCGCCCTGGGCATCGCGGCGGGGGCGCTCTTCGGTCTCTCGGCCATCGGCTTTCGCGGCGCGATCCTGGCCCTCCCCTTCGGCGACGGCGCCTTGCGCGCGGCCACCGTCCTGGTGCTCAGCCTCTTGCTGCAAACCGCGATCATGCTCGCCTGGTTGGGCCTCGCCGACCGCCCGGCGCTGGCCGGCATCGCCCGACACTGGCGCGGTTCGCTGGGCACGGGGGCATTGGGCGCGCTGGCCTCGCTGTTCTGGTTCATCGGCTTCGCGCTGACGGCAGCGGCCAATGTCCGCACGCTGGCACTGGTCGAGGTGGTGATGGCGCAACTCGTCTCGGGCCGGGTCTTCCGCGAGGGCGCCTCGCGCCGGCAACGCGCCGGAATGGCGCTGATCGTGCTGGGCGTGGCGGCGCTGATCGCGGTCAGCAGATAGCGCAGCGACGGAGGCCAGGTCAGCATTGGGTATTTGTGAAACGGAAAGGAGGGCAAGCCGCTTTTTCCGTTTTACAAATACCCATTCGCAACGCTGGCTACAGCAACGGCCCTTTCCGCTTGCGCGCAAGGCGGGTAACAAGGCGCCATGACCCTGCCTACCCTTTCTCCCGATCAGGCCGACGCCTGGGATGCCGTGGCCTCGACGCTGGAAGAGGCCGGGATCGACCTCGTTTCCGAGGAGATTTCACCGCCGGTCGAAGCCAAGGGCCGGGTGATGGCGGTGATCGGCAAGGCCGGCTCGGGCAAGACGCTGCTCTTGGCGGAACTAACCAAGGCGCTGCGGGCGGGCGGGGTCGATCTGGTCTCGGGCGACTATGAGGGCAAGAAGCGCAAGGACCGCCGCACCGTCGCCATCCTGGCACCGACCAACAAGGCCGCCTTCGTGCTGCGCATGCGCGGCGTGCCGGCGACGACGATCCACCGCATCCTTTATACCCCGGTCTATGATCCCGATTACGAGCGCATCGCCGACTGGCTGACAGGGGCCGGCGAGCGGCCGAAGGTCGAAGGCGTGATCGAGGGCCTGACCGAGGCGGCGCTGGACCGGGCCAAGGCGTTCTATGACCAGCATGCCTCGATCCCCGGCGCGCTTGCCGCGGCGGGTCTGCGCAGCTCGGATTTCATCCGCGGCTGGAAGCGGCGCGAGGACGGGCTGGACGTGGGGCTGATAGACGAGGCCTCGATGCTGGACGAACGCCAGTTCGAGGACCTGCGCGAGATATTTCCGGTGCTGATCCTGTTCGGAGATCCGGCGCAGCTGGCGCCGGTCGGCCAGTCCGGGCAGATGGTCTTCGACCGGCTGGCCGCGCCGCAGAAGCTGATCCTGAACCGCATCCACCGGCAGCAGGACGACAGCCCGATCCTGGACCTCGCCCATGCGCTGGCCGATCCGGCGCTGGAGTTCGACGCCTTCGAGCGCATGATCCGCGAGGCCGCCGCCCGCGACCCGCGCGTGATCTGGGCCGAGCGCGTGGAATCCGACCTGATGGCGCAAAGCCCGGTGCTGGTCTGGCGCAACGTCACCCGCATCAAGCTGATCCAGGCGTTCCGCTCGGCCTACGGCGCGCCGGGCGACGCGCTGCTGCCGGGCGAGCCCTTGATCTGCGACGGGCTGGAACTGCCCCTGAAGCACCGCAAGAAGCGCATCGACCTGGAAGCGCGGGGCCTCATCAAGGGCGCGCAAGTGGTCTATCTGGGACCGGGGCGCAAGCCCGGCTTTTCGCGGCTGCATGTGGTGGGCGCCGAGGACCCGCGGCTGTCCGCCGCCAGCATCGTCAAGATCGAGATGCCGGATGTCGAAGAGCCCTTTATCCCCTTCGCCGCGCGCATGGGCGCGACCTTCCTGCATGGCGCGGCGGTGACGATCCACAAGGCGCAAGGCAGCCAATGGCCCGACGTGCAGGTCTTCGGCCCCGACATCAGCGCCGCCGCCTGGTCGGGGCGCAGCGAGGCCGGCATCGCGCTGTGGAAGCGGCTGGCCTATGTCGCCATCACCCGCGCGCAGGAGAGACTGCATTGGGTGGTAAAGCCGCGCCTTGCGCGGCCTTCGGCGCCGCTGGGAATCGACCATCTGGACGCGCCCGCCGCTACGCTGCAGCTGGCGGCCGAGGCCTAGCGCCGTCCCATCAGCTTGCGCGCCGTCCGGTTCGGGGCCAGCTGGACCATGCGCAGCTCCAGCGCCTCGGCCAGCGCCTCGCGCGGGATGCCGGTTTCCTGCGACAGCCGCAGCAGGCCGAAATGCACCCGGGCCAGTTCCTGGTAGTAGCGGGTGAAATTGTAGTTGATCGTCGCCCCGGCCAGCGCGCCCAGCACAGGCACCGCCTGCGCCGCGAATTTCTGCGCGAGCGAGGCCGACAGCCGCGGTGCCACCCGCGCGATCAGCGCCTGCACCGAATGGCCGGTGATCGTCATCCGCGCGGTCAGCAGGCCGAGGTCGGTGCCGTCATCGTCCGACAACGGCCCGGCCGAGGCGAAGACATGCAGCGCCTCGTGCCGCGCCTGGTCCGAGGCCGGGTCGATGCCGTGCTCGGCGGCGATGTCCATGATCGCGCGCAGAAGCAGCGTCACCGTCACCGGCAGTTCCAGCATGGCGCCGCCGACCCCCGCCAGCCCGCCGACCGCCCCCGAGGTGGTGGACAGCAGCCGGTTGAACAGGTCGCCCCGCTCGCCCAGCACCCCGCGCGAACGCGATGCCGCGTCGAAGGCCCGGTTCAGCGCCGCCAGCGTGATGCGGTCCATGCGCCCGCGCAGGCCGGCGGGCAGCCGCTCGATCAGCCCCTCGGCCTTGCCGCCGATGGCGCCCATAAGCTCCATAGCGACGCCGCCGGCCGCCAGGTAGCGCCGGGCGAGACGGTCGATCTCGGCATGCACGGTCGGGTCGTCGATGGGGGGCAGCACGTCCTGGCGGAGCGGGATGGGCGTGTTCTTGGTCATGCGAGGCAGGTCCCGGAAATTCATGCGTCGGACGGAATATCGCCCGGCCAAGGAACCCGCCAGCCCCGTGACGGGTTCCGGCAGGCCGATGAAAACCCGCCCGCATGCTCGGGTCGGAACGAAAGGAATCACCGCATGAACATCCGCCGCCTCATTCCCGCCCTGGCGCTGGCCGCCCTGCCCGCTGCCGCGATGGCCCAGGACGCGGGGCCGACGCTGGCCGACCTCGGCAAGGACCAGGCGCTGACCGCCGCCTTCGAGGCCATGGCCAAGGGCCACGAGGTGCCGGCCTGGGTGCGCGAGGGCGCGGTGACCACCCCGGCGCAGAAGGTTTCCTTCGGCGGCAAGGACTATCTGGCGATGAGCGCCTGCAAGCAGCACGATTGCGCGGCGAACCAGATGGCGATGCTCTATGCCCCCGAGAACGGCGAGGCTTACGGCGTGCTGTCGGTCCACGATGGCGAGGGCGCCGAGCTGCTGACCTGGCTCAACATCGGCGGCAATGCCGAATCGATCGACGGCCGGACGATCCTTTACGCGGCGCTGACCGGCAGCCTGGCGAACCATCCGGACGCCTTCGACTACCCGGCCGAATGACCCTTGGGCGCGACCTCGACGCAGCGCCAGCCCTGCGGCGGGTCGCGGCGCATCTCCTCGATGCCGGCGGCGACATCGCGGCCGGTTTCGCGCTCGACCGCGCCGGCGACGCCGGTCCAGGCGCCGGGCACCAGTTCCAGGCCCAGGACGCGCTCGGGGTTGGTGGGGGGCGGCATCTCGACCCCCTCCAGCTTCCGGAAGCCGAAGCGGCCGTAATAGGGCAGATCGCCCACCAGCATCACCCGCGCCCAGCCCATCCGCGCGGCTCGGTTGAGGCTCTCACGCATCAGAAATCCCCCCAGCCCCTCGCCCTGCGTGGTCGGGTGCACGGCCACCGGGCCCAGCAGCAGCACCGGCTTGCCGCCGACACGCACCGGCCAATAGCGGATCGCACCCACCGGCACGCCGTATTCGTTGCGCAGCAGCAGGCACAGCGGCGCGACCGCCGGCACGCCCTCGCGCAGCCGGTAGGAGGACAGCGCCGTGCGTCCCGGCGCGAAGCACAGGTCCATCAGGGTTTCGACCTCGGGCGTGTCGGCGGGGGTCTCGGGGCAAAGCTCGTACATTCGGCCTCGCGGGTTTCGGGTGGGGCGGGTTGGCGGCTTGCGGTGCGGGGACCGCGTAACATGCATGGCGGGCCGCGAAAACCGCCTGCGGGATCACGAAGCCCGGAAAGTTCCGCCCGCGCACCCCCGGGGTTGACGCCGGACCGCCCCGAGGGTCAGATCGGCGGGCCCGCGACGCGACAGAAGGACCCGGCCCATGTTCTACCGACCCGAGGCCGGCCATGGCCTGCCGCACAACCCGCTGAACGCGCTGGTGGCGCCCCGGCCGATCGGCTGGATCTCGACCCGGGGGCGGCTGGGCGACAACCTCGCGCCCTATTCCTTCTTCAACCTGACCGCCTATGTGCCGCCGCAGGTGATGTTTTCCTCGACCAATGCCAAGCCGGACCGGCCGGGCAGCAAGGACAGCGTGGCGCAGATCGTCGAAAGCCGGGTCTTCTGCGTCAACATCGCCGACGGCGGCATGAAGGACCAGGTGAACGCCAGCTCCGCCGCCCTGCCCGCCGGCACCAGCGAATTCGAGGCCGCCGGCATCGCGGCCGCGGAATGCCAGACCATCGACTGCCCGCGCGTGGCCCAGGCCGCAGCCTCGCTCGAATGCCGCATGACCCAGGTGATCCGGCTGGCCGGCCAGGCCAATGTCATGGTGCTGGGCGTGGTGACCGGCATCCACATCCGGCCCGACTGCTTGGTCGACGGCCGCTTCCGCCCGGCCTTCGGCTGGCTGTCGCGACTGGGCTACATGGATTACGCCATCACCACCGAGACCTTCGAGATGGAGCGCCCGTGATGGCCCGCGATACCCGCAGCATCCGCGACTATATCCGTACCATCGTCGATTTCCCGCATGAAGGCATCCTGTTTCGCGACGTGACCACGCTCTTCGCCGATGCGCGCGGCTTTCGCATGGCGGTGGACCAGCTTCTGGCCGCCTATGCGGGCGAACGCATCGACAAGGTGGTGGGGCTGGAAGCGCGCGGCTTCATCCTGGGCGGCGCGGTGGCGCATCAGCTTTCGGTGGGCTTCGTGCCGATCCGCAAGAAGGGCAAGCTGCCCGGCGCCACCATCAGCCAGGCCTATGCGCTGGAATATGGCGAGGCGGTGATGGAGATCCACGACGACGCCTTGAAACCGGACGAGCGGGTGCTGATCGTGGACGACCTCTTGGCCACCGGCGGCACCGCCGAGGCGGGCATCGCGCTTTGCGAACGGCTGGGCGCCGCGGTGGTCGGCTGCGCCTTCGTGATCGAGCTGCCCGAACTCGGCGGCCGCGCGCTGCTCGAGGGACTGGGCCACGAGGTCCATGCCCTGACCGCCTTCGAGGGCGCCTGATCCCTTGCGAGCCGGGCCAAGCGGGACTAGGTGACAGCCATGGACATGAAACCGCCCCTGACCCTCTATCTCGCCGCGCCGCGCGGCTTCTGCGCCGGCGTGGACCGGGCGATCAAGATCGTCGAGATGGCGCTGCAGAAATGGGGCGCCCCGGTCTTTGTCCGCCACGAGATCGTGCACAACAAGTTCGTGGTGGACAGCCTGCGCGACCAAGGCGCGGTCTTCGTCGAGGAACTGGACGACGTGCCCGACGACCGGCCGGTGATCTTCTCGGCCCATGGCGTGCCGAAGTCGGTCCCGGCCGAGGCGCGCCGGCGCGAGATGGTCTTCGTCGATGCGACCTGCCCGCTGGTCAGCAAGGTCCATGTCGAGGCCGAACGCCACCACGCCGCCGGGCTGCAGATGGTGATGATCGGCCATGCCGGCCACCCCGAGGTGCTGGGCACCATGGGCCAACTGCCCGAGGGCGAGGTGCTGCTGGTCGAGACCGTGGA
This sequence comes from Paracoccus aminovorans, assembly GCF_900005615.1. Classification (NCBI taxonomy): domain Bacteria; kingdom Pseudomonadati; phylum Pseudomonadota; class Alphaproteobacteria; order Rhodobacterales; family Paracoccaceae; genus Paracoccus; species Paracoccus aminovorans. The sequence goes on from NZ_LN832559.1 coordinate 2,219,663, forward strand.
GGACGTGGCCCATATCGCGCCGCGCGACCCCGAGCGGCTGGCCTTCATCACCCAGACCACGCTTTCGGTCGACGACACCGCAGCCATCGTCGCGGCCTTGCAGGCGCGCTTTCCGCTGATCGTCGGCCCGGCCAAGGAAGACATCTGCTACGCCACGACCAACCGCCAGGCCTCGGTCAAGGCCATCGCCGGCAAGATCGACGCGCTCCTGGTGATCGGGGCGCCGAACAGCTCGAACTCGCGCCGGCTGGTCGAGGTCGGCAGCGCCGCCGGCTGCGCCTATTCGCAGCTGGTGATGCGTGCCGACCAGATCGACTGGCGCGCCATTGCCGGCAGCCGGGCCGTGGGCGTGACCGCCGGCGCCTCGGCGCCCGAGGTACTGGTCAACGAGGTCATCGACGCCTTCCGCGCCCGCTACGACGTGACCGTGGAACTGGTCGAGACCGCCCGCGAGAACGTCGAGTTCAAGGTGCCCCGGGTCTTGCGGGAGCCGGGCTGACTCGCCTCCCCGACATCCGCCGGCAATGAGTATTTGGAGAACGAAGAAAACGACGCGCTGTCCGTTTTCCGAGGCCTACGTCTTCTTCGTTCCCCAAATACTCCCCGGCAAGACAGCAGTCGGGACCGGCCGGGCCGCGGGGCGTTCCGGCGCTGGCCGTCGCCGTGGTTCGCGGCTATGTTGCGGCCGATCATCATCCAAGGGGATGCGCGATGCGGCTCTATTCGATGCCCTCCTCGGGCAACAGCTACAAGGTGCGGCTGCTTCTGTCGCTGCTGGCGCGGGATTGCCAGATCCATGACGTCGAATACCTGTCCCCCGCGCTGGATGCCGCGCGGCTTGCGGGGCGCCTGCCCTTCGGCAAGGCGCCGGTGCTGGAACTGGACGACGGCCGGCTGCTGCCGGAATCCAATGCCATCCTGTGCTTCCTGGGCGAAGGCACGGACTATGCCCCCGTCGATCCGGTGCTGCGCGCCGAGATGCTGGGCTGGATGTTCTGGGAGCAGAACCAGCACGAAGGCACCATCGCCGTGCGCGCCGCGCTGCAATTCTATCCGCACCGCCGCGCGCAGGCCACGCCCGAGCGCATGGCCGAATTGCTGGGCCGCGGCCATGCCAACCTGCAGGTCATGGAGAACCGGTTGGCCGGCCGCGACTGGCTGGTGGGCGAGGCCCCCAGCCTCGCGGACATCTGCCTTTACGGCTATACCCATACGGCGGGACCGCGCGGCGGTTTCAACATGGCGCGCTTTCCGGCCGTGAACCGCTGGCTTGCCCGCGTCGCCGCGCTGCCGGGCTACAGGGGACTCGAGGCGTGAGCCGGCTTTTCGCCTGGACCGACGGCGCCTGCAGCGGCAATCCCGGCCCCGGCGGCTGGGGCGTTCTGATGCGCGCCGTCGAGGGCGAGGCGGTGCTGAAGGAGCGCGAGCTTTCCGGCGGCGAGCCCGACACCACCAACAACCGCATGGAACTGATGGCCGCCATCGCCGCTCTGGAGGCTCTGACCCGGCCGAGCGAGATCACCGTCACTACCGACAGCGCCTATGTGAAGAACGGCGTCACGCAGTGGATCCACGGCTGGAAGCGCAACGGCTGGCGCACCGCCGACAGAAAGCCCGTGAAGAACGCCGAGCTGTGGCAGCGGCTGGACGCGGCCCAGGCCCGTCACCAGGTGCGTTGGGAATGGATCAAGGGCCATGCCGGCCACCCCGAGAACGAGCGCGCGGACGAGCTCGCGCGGGCCGGAATGGCGCCCTTCAAGCCGGTCAAGGCCTGAGATGCAGGCGCTGCTTCCGGTGCTGGACTATGCCTCGGTTCTGGTCTTTGCCCTGACCGGGGCCCTTGTCGCCAGCCGGGCGCAGCTGGACCTGGTCGGCTTCGTCTTCTTCGCCACGCTGACCGGGGTCGGCGGTGGCACGCTGCGCGATCTGGTGTTGGGCCGGACGCCGGTGTTCTGGGTCGACCGGCCCGAACTGATCCTGCTGACCGCCGCGGCGGCGATCGTGGTGTTCTTCACCGCGCATCTGCTGGAAAGCCGCTATCGCGCCATCCTGTGGCTGGACGCCCTGGCGCTGGCCGTGGCCGTCCCCGCCGGCGTCGGCGTAGCGCTGGCGGCCGGGACCGGTCCCGTCGTCACGGTGATGATGGGCATGATGACCGGCACCTTCGGCGGGCTGATGCGCGACGTGGTCGGCAACGAGGTGCCGCTGGTGCTGAAGCAGGGCGAGCTTTACATCACCGCCACCTTCGGCGGCGCGGTCGCGGCGCTGGTGTTGCTGTCGCTGGGCCTGTCGCATTCGGCGGCGCTGCTGGGCTGCGGGGCCATGGTGCTGGCGCTGCGGGCGGGCAGCATGGTGCTGGGCTGGCGGCTGCCGGTCTACAAGGGCCGGCCGCCGCGCAACGAGACCCGCGGCTAGACTTCGGACCAGACCGCCATCTCGGTTCCGCCCGGTTCGCGGAACTGGAAGCGCCGCCCGCCGGGAAAGGCGAAGATCGGCCGGGTGATCTCGGCCCCCGCAGCGGTCACCCGCGCCAGCGCCGCTTCGAGGTCGCCGGCCTTCAGGATGACCAGCGGCGGCGCGAGCGGACCGGCCGCGATGCCGCCCGAGACCCCGGCATCGGCAAGTTCCTGATATTCGGGCCCGTAGTCGTTGAAGCTCCAGCCGAAGGCCTGGGCGAAGAAGGCTTTCGTCGCCGGCAGGTCGGGTGAGGAGAATTCCAGGTAGTCGATCTTCATGCGCGCCCTCCCGGTAATGTTCCCTTTTTGTTTACACCCGATGGGAAGGTCCGCGCAAGGCGGTCAGCGCAGGACGGGCGGGCCGGCGACGGGGGTCATGTTCTCGACCCCCATGCGCAGCCCGGCGCCGATGCGATGGGCGAGCGCCGACCAGCCGCGGGCGGCATCTTCGGGCAGGGTCCGGCGCAAGGTCTCGTCGAAGAGCATCAGCCAGGGCGCGAAATGCTGCGCATGGACATTGCCCGCCAGGATATGGGCGCGCATCGGGCTGCCGTCGTAGCTGCGTTCGTAGAGGATGGCGTTGCGCCAGAACCGGGCGATCTTTTCCTCATGCGCGGGCCAGTCGGCGACATGGGCGGCGAAGATCGGCCCCAGCTCCTCATGCCGGCGGATGGCGGCATAGAAGGTGGCGACGACGCGGTCGATCTGCTGGGGCGTGACATCGAAACGGGGCGGAATCATGCCCTGCATATGGGACGCGTTGCGGCCGCCGGCAAGGCGGCGCGTTGTCACGGGCCGGACGTTCCGGCCAGAGGCGGGATCATGGTGCCGGCGACCAGATGCGTCAGCCCGCTGCGGACCAGCGGCAGGGTCGAAGCGGGCGCCAGCACCCGGTCGCGCAGCCATGGCAGGGCGCGGCTGCCGGACTGATACATCGGCGTCAGCACCGCGCTCATGCCCTGGTAGATGCGGACATGCCAGCGGCGCATGGCGGCGTAATCCGGCAGCGCCTCGTCCAGCGGGCGGCGCAGCGAGAGGCTGAGCGCCAGCGCGTCCAGCAGCGCCATGTTCGCGCCCTGCCCCAGTTGCGGGCTGGCGCGATGCGCGGCGTCGCCGATATGGACCAGCCCCGGCGCATGGGGCCGGCGCAAAGTGCCATGGCCATAGCGCGCCGCGACCATCTGCGCGTCGTCGCGGATATGGTCCAGGAACGGCGCGATCTGCGGCCAGAGGGCGGCGGCCTCGGCCCGCCAGCCGGGGTTTCGCGGCCAGAGATCAAGCTCGGCGCGCGGCATCGACCAGAAGATCGCGGCCAGCGGCGTCGGGTCGTCCGGCAGGCAGCCGATGGGCAGGATGCCCGCCATGCGGCGGGCGCCCCGGTAACGCTGGCGCAGCCGGTCGCGCGACAGCCCGGCGTCGGACCATGGCACCGTGCCCCAGATCGCGCCATAGCCCAGGGGCCGCGCCGTGAGCGGCGACAGGCGCGAGCCGGCGCCGCCCGCATCCACCACCAGGTCGAAGGGACCGAAGACGCGCCCGTCCGCCAGGTGCAGGCGGCGGCGGGGGCCGTCCTGCGGGGCGCAGATCGCCTCGGCCGAGGTCTCGACCCGCAGGCCCAGCGCCCGCACCCGGTCCCAGAGCAGCCGGAACAGCGTCGCGCGATGGGTGCCGCGCCCGGGCGCGTGCTGGGGATAGGACACGTCCAGCGCCTTGCGGCCGTCGGCGCCGTGGCCCAGCATCCGCGCGATGGGGCTGGACAGGCGGCGCAGGTCCTCGCCCGAGCCGATCAGGTCCAGCACCGCCAGCCCGACCGGCTGGATCACCAGGCCCGAACCCAGCGGGCGCGGCGCGGCGAAACGCTCGAACAGGGTGACATCGTGGCCGTCGCGCGCCAGCAGCGCGGCAAGGGCGAGGCCGCCGATCCCGGCGCCGGCGATGGCGATGCGGTAGTCCATGCGCGCGGGCTTGCCCCATGTCCCCGGCCGCCGCAAGCCGCGCTTGCAGGGGTCGGGGCGGTTTTCTATAACCCGGGCCATGTTCAGCAGGGCCGGGATCATTCGAATTATCCACCCGGCGGCGTAGGATCCCCTCGCCGTCGGGTTAAGCGTGCCTGCCCAGCCACCTCAAGGATTCCCGCCAGATGAGCGACTCGACCCCGACCGCGCCCGATTATCGCGACACCGTCTTCCTGCCTCAGACCGATTTCCCCATGCGCGCCGGCCTGCCGCAGCGCGAGCCGGAATGGCTGGCCCGCTGGGAGCGGATCGGCATCTACGACCGGCTGCGCGAACGGGCCGAGGGGCGCGCGCCCTTCATCCTGCACGACGGCCCTCCCTATGCGAACGGCAACCTGCATATCGGCCACGCGCTGAACAAGACCATCAAGGACATCATCGTGCGCAGCCACCAGATGATGGGCCGCGACGCGCGCTATGTGCCGGGCTGGGACTGCCACGGGTTGCCGATCGAGTGGAAGATCGAGGAGAAATACCGCCATGACGGCCGCGACAAGGATGCGGTGGACGTGGTCGAGTTCCGCCAGGAATGCCGCCGCTTCGCCGAAGCCTGGGTCGATGTCCAGCGCGAGGAGTTCAAGCGGCTGGGCGTCACCGGCAAGTGGGACGATCCCTATCTGACCATGGATTTCCACGCCGAGGCGGTGATCGCGGCCGAGTTCATGAAGCTGGTGATGAACGGTTCGCTTTACCAGGGTTCGAAGCCGGTGATGTGGTCTCCGGTCGAGAAGACCGCCCTGGCCGAGGCCGAGGTCGAGTATCACGACCATCAGAGCCATACCATCTGGGTGCGGTTTCCCGTCACCGGGTCGGCGAGTATTTGGGGAACAGAGAAGCCCGCCAGCGTGGTGATCTGGACCACCACCCCCTGGACCATTCCGCAGAACCGGGCGGTGGCTTATAATCCGGCGATCTCCTACGGGCTTTATCGCGTGGGGGCGGTGGCCGAGAATGCCACGGCGCAGCCGGGCGAATTGCTGGTGCTGGCCGATGCACTGGCCGAAAGCGTGAAGCAGGCCGGCAAGATCGAGGGTTGGGAGCGGTTGCGCGACGTGGCGGCGGCCGATCTGGAGGGGCTGGTACTGGCCCATCCGCTGCGCGGCATCGAGGGGGGCTTGGGCGAATGGGACTACGACGTGCCCATGCTGCCGGGCGAGCATGTCACCGAGGATGCGGGCACCGGATTCGTGCATACCGCCCCCAGCCATGGCGACGACGACTATCAGCTGGGGCTGAAGTTCAAGCTGCCGATGACCTATAACGTCGAGCCGGACGGCTCATATCGCGCCGACCTGCCGATCTTCGGCGGGCAGGCGATCCTGACACCCGAGGGCAAGGAAGGCCCGGCCAACGTCAGCGTCATCAAGCAACTGGCCTGGGCCGGGGCGCTGCTGGCCAAGGGCAAGGTGAAGCACTCCTATCCGCATTCGTGGCGGTCCAAGGCACCGCTGATCTATCGCAACACGCCGCAATGGTTCGCCGCCATCGACGCGCCGCTGGCCGACGGCATGGGGCAATATGGCGACACCATCCGCACCCGGGCGCTGACCTCGATCGACAGGCTGGTGAAGTGGTGGCCGCAATCGGGGCGCAACCGCATCCATTCCATGGTCGAGAACCGGCCCGACTGGGTGCTGTCGCGTCAGCGCGCCTGGGGCGTGCCGCTGACCTGCTTCGTCAAGAAGGGCGCAAAGCCCACCGACCCGGACTTCCTGCTGCGCGACCAGCGCGTCAACGACCGCATCATCGCCGCCTTCGAAAAGGATGGCGCCGATGTCTGGTATCGGCCCGGCTTTGTCTCCGAGGTGCTGGCAGGCGTTGCCGATCCGGCGGATTACGATCAGGTGATGGACGTGCTGGACGTCTGGTTCGACAGCGGCTCGACCCATGCCTTCGTGCTGCGCGACCGCGCCGACGGGGCCCCGGACGGCATCGCCGACGTCTATCTGGAGGGCACCGACCAGCATCGCGGCTGGTTCCAGTCCTCGCTGCTGCAGGCCTGCGCGACCAAGGGCCGGGCGCCCTATCGCAACGTGGTCACGCATGGCTTCACCCTGGACGAGAAGGGCATGAAGATGTCCAAGTCGCTGGGCAATACCATCGTTCCGGCCGAGGTCATCAAGCAATACGGCGCCGACATCCTGCGGCTGTGGGTGGCGCAGACCGACTATACCGCCGACCAGCGCATCGGGCCCGAGATCCTGAAGGGCACCGCCGACAGCTATCGCCGGCTGCGCAATACGCTGCGCTTCGTGCTGGGCAACCTCGACGGCTTTACCGAGGCCGAGCGCATCGACGCGGCGGACATGCCGGAACTGGAGCAATGGGTGTTGCACCGGCTGGCGCAGATCGACGCGCAGCTGCGCCATGGCTATGACAGCTTCGACTTCCAGGGCGTGTTCCAGACCGTGTTCCAGTTCGCCACGGTGGATCTGTCGGCCTTCTATTTCGACATCCGCAAGGACGCGCTTTACTGCGATGCCCCCGATTCGGCGCGGCGGCGGGCGGCGCGGACGGTGCTGGACCTGCTGTTCCACCGCATCGTGACCTGGCTGGCGCCGATCCTGCCCTTTACCATGGAGGATGTCTGGCTGTCGCGCTTCCCCTCCGAGGACGACAGCGTGCATCTGCACGACTTCCCGGCGACGCCCGCCGATTGGCTGAACGAGGCGCTGGCGCGGAAATGGGACACCATCCGCCGCATCCGCCGCGTGGTCACCGCCGCGCTGGAGATCAAGCGCACCGACAAGGTGATCGGCGCCAGCCTGGAAGCCGCGCCGGTGGTGCATGTCGATCTTGCCGAAGAGCTGCAGGCGCTGAAATCGGTGGATTTCGCCGAGGTCTGCATCACCTCGGACCTGAGCCTGACCGCCGATCCGGCCCCGGGCGAGGCCTTCCGGCTGTCGGACGTGCCGGGGATCGGCGTCGTCTTCGAGGCGGCGGAGGGCGAGAAATGCCAGCGCTGCTGGAAGATCCTGCCCGATGTCGGCAGCCACAAGCACCCGGGCACCTGCGCCCGCTGCGACGCCGCGCTGAGCCGGGGATAGGCGGCAAGACCGCGGGTCGCGCCGAAGCGCGGGCCCACGGACACTTGCGTCAGCGGAACCACAGCCCCGCGCGGCGCAGGCGTTGGCGCGTGGCCTTCTCGGTCGGGGGCGGGTTTTCGCCGTCGAACATCGGACGGATGCGGCTGCGGCCCTCGCCCTCGGCGATCAGCCGCTGGGCGGCCTCGTCCTCGGCCAGCAGCGGCGCGATGCGCGGGTCCGCGGCCAGATCCTCGATCAGCCCCGCCACCGGCTCGGGCTCGCGCGCGTAGAGCAGCGACAGGTTGCGGTAATGGCAGGTCGCCCAGCCGTCCAGCCCGGCAAGTTCGGGTCCCGGCCGGCCGCCGCCCAGCGCATGGATCACCAGCGGCAGCGTCACCTGGTCGAGCCAGGGATCGAGGCTTTGGCAGGCCAGCGCCTCGCCCGGCTCGGCGCGGATCTGCGCGGCCCAGTCCAGGAAGCGGCGGCCGAATTCCTGTGGGTCGGCACCGAAAAACCAGCCGGCGTTGAAATAGAGATAGCGTTCCCAATGCTCGTCGGGCTGGTCGGGGTCCAGCGAACTGGCGAAATCCAGGCCGAACCGGTCATAGAGCGATTTCCAGATCTGCGTGTAGCCCGGACCGTAGAGCGGCGGTTCGGGCCAGGTCGCGCTGCGCCGCATCGAGGCCGCGGGGCGCGAGAAGTCGAAGCCGACCCGGTCCAGCGGCCCGGTCACCAGCGTGTCGCTGTCGAAGAAGACGAAGGGTTGGCCGGCGGGCAGCAGCGTCAGCGCCTCGATCTTGTTGCCATGGGGATAGCTGGCGCCGAAGCAAGTGGCGGTGAAGGGCAGGATCTCGGCGCCGAAATCGGCCAGGGCGCGGCGCACCGGCTCGGGCATCGCGGTGCGGCTGCCGGCCCAGGCGCCTTCCGGTCGCGGCTCGGCCACGATCAGCCGACCCCGCCAGCCGGGGGCGTTCCGCCGCAGACTGGCGGCGAACAGCACCGCCTGCACGCCCAGCCGCTGGCCCTGGCCGACCAGCAGGATGTTGAACACCTGCGACGAAGCCAGTTGCGGGGCCGCGGCTTTCGCCGGGGTGCCGGGCTGCGGCGCGGGTTGCGGCTGGTCACGGCCCTTGTCGCTGCCCTTGCGGGCGGCACGTTCGGCTTGGCGGGCGGCGCGACGTTCCTCGCGTTCGGCCCGGTTCGCGGCTTGCCTCGCCGCGCGTTCGGCTGCCCGGTCGGCCGCCGCGGGCGGCGGGGCATCCTTGCTGTCATCGGTCATGGTCGTTCCGTCGCGCGAATCCCTCGTATGGATCGCTCTTAGCAAGGTTTCGCCTTATCATTCCAGAGGCGAATTGAATAAAGGGATTTCAACCTGAATTAGATAAACCTATTCAAACCGGTTGCATAAAACACGCATGAATTGCATAAACCCGCCATAAAAGCAGGAAACCTCACCAAAAAGGCAGGTTCACCCCTTAAGGCTTTCCATGCACGGTGTCCAAAGCCGTTGAACGATTTTCCTCTTTTACAGGTACGGCGAGACCGGGTGGGAAAGGGCACTGTCTCACCCGGTCGCTCTTGAGACCGAAGTTCTCATCTCTGTCGAAGTTTGTCGACCACCCCATTGCGGGCGCGGCGCTTTTCCGCCGATACCCTTGCGTCATCTTGCGGAAATCGCTGTAGAGTTCAGGCTAAGGTCAGCCCCAACGGCGGCGTTCCGTCGGGCGCGGAAAAAGCCGGGGCCGCTCGAATAGACCTGGCCTTCGGCGCTATTCGGGATTTCGCGAAAACTTTTGAAAGCCGATTTGAAAAACGCCTCCCGGGATCGTCCGGCCATTCAACCGGCGCGGAATGCCTGACCGAGGGGCCAGGGGATATTCCCCTGTCCCACCTTCGCCCCGCAAAAGTGCCGGTCCTCGCGCGCAGCCGGCGTTCGGCCCCGCCGGTCCCCCGGTGCGGATGAAGGATTTTCAACGCATCGTTAAGACAGCAAGGGCAATTGCGTGAATGGCGGCATGTCCTCGGGCAAGCTATCGTTTCACCAGCTAGAGAGGAGTCCAACATGTCCGATTTCGCCGTCATCTGGGACTGGCTCGCATTCGCCATACGCTGGACGCATGTCGTCACCGCGATCTGCTGGATCGGCTCGTCCTTCTATTTCGTCGCGCTCGACCTCGGCCTGCGCAAGGTGCCCGGACTGCCGGCCGGCGCGCATGGCGAGGAGTGGCAGGTCCACGGCGGCGGTTTCTACCATATCCAGAAATACCTGGTCGCACCCGAGCGGATGCCCGACCACCTGATCTGGTTCAAATGGGAAAGCTACATGACCTGGATCTCGGGGGCGGCGCTCCTGATGGTCACCTATTGGGTCGGGTCCGAGCTGTTCCTGATCGACCCCGCCAAGATGGAGCTGGCGCCCTGGCAGGCGATCCTGATCTCGGCCGGTTCGCTGTCGATCGGCTGGCTGGTCTATACCAACCTGTGCAAGTCCAAGTTGGGCGAGACGCCGACCCTGCTGATGCTGCTTCTGTTCGTGCTGCTGATGGCGATGGGCTGGGGCTATAACCAGGTCTTCACCGGCCGCGCCACCATGCTGCACCTGGGCGCCTTCACCGCCACGATCATGACGGCGAACGTGTTCTTCGTCATCATGCCGAACCAGCGCATCGTCGTCGCCGACCTCAAGGCCGGACGTCCCGCCGATCCGAAATACGGCAAGATCGCCAAGCTGCGCTCGACGCACAACAACTACCTGACCCTGCCGGTCGTGTTCCTGATGCTGTCGAACCACTATCCGCTGGCCTTCGCCACCGAATACAACTGGATCATCGCCGGGCTGATCTTCCTGATGGGCGTGACCATCCGCCACTTCTTCAACACCATGCACGCCGGCGGCGGCATGAAATGGTGGACCTGGGCCGCGACCACGATCCTGTTCGTCATCGTCATGTGGCTCTCGACCGCGCCGATGTTCCGCCAGACGGTCGAGGAATCCGAGGCCCGCGTCCTGACCCCGACCCAGCAGGCGATGATCGACGCGCCCGGCTGGGACGAGGCCTCGGGCGCGGTCATGGGCCGCTGCTCGATGTGCCACGCCAGGGAGCCCTCGTACGAGGGCATCCACACCGCGCCCAAGGGCGTGCTGCTGGAAACCCCCGACGACATCACACGCGCCGCGCGGGAAATCTATATCCAGGCCGGCGTGACCCACGCCATGCCGCCCGCGAACGTCAGCTTCATGGAACCCGAGGAGCGCCAGGCCATCGTCGACTGGTATCGCGGGCTGCCCAAGACCTTCGCCTGGAACTGATCCGGCCGGGCCTATTCGCCCAGGGCGTGCCAGACCCCGCCAAGGCCGTCGCCCGCCTTGTCGCCCGCCTTCTTGTCGCCGGCGAAGTAATAGGCGGGCTTGCCGCCCAGGGTCCATTGCATGCTGCCGTCCGTGCGCTCGACCGTGCCCCAGCCTTCGGGCTTGGTCTCGCCCTCGCGCATCATGTAGGGCGGCCATTTCGCCGCGCAATCGTCGTAGCAGGCGGGTTTTCCGCCGGCATCCTTGTCGAAGCTGTAAAGCGTCATTCCCTTGTCGCCGGTGGCGACGCCCTGCGCCTGCGCCGCACCGAAGGGCAGCAGGATCAGCCCTGCCGCCAGCCAGCCTGAAATCCGTTTCATGGCACCGTTCTCCTGCCCCGCAAGGCATCCGCCGGTCGCTTCAGGACTGCCCGCAACACCCGAGGCAAACCTCTGCCGGCCGCTGAATCCTAATCCGCAAAGCCGCCGCTGTCGCGTCAACTTTCGGCGATGCGCGGCGGTTAGCCGAAAAGCCCCCGCGTCTCGCGCGCGATGAAATCGGCGAACAGCCGCACCTTGGGATCCTGCAGGCGGCGATGCGGCGTCAGCACGCCGAATTGCGAGGGGATCGGCGGGAATTGCGGCAGCACCGCGACCAGTTCCCCTGAGGCCAGCTGCTCGGCCACCTCGTAGCGTGGGCGGTTGACGATGCCCCTGCCCGCCAGCGCCCAGCCGGTCAGCACGTCGCCGTCGTCGGCATCGAACTTGCCGTTCACCAGCAGCTTCTGCGGCCCCTCGGGGGTCTGCAGCACCCAGTAATATTCCGGGCTGCGCGGATAGCGCAGCAGCAGGCAATTATGCCCGACCAGGTCCTCGGGGCTTTCCGGGCAGCCATGGGCGTCCAGATAGGCCTGCGTCGTCACCAGCACGCGCGGGCATTCGGCGATGCGCCGCCATTTCAGCGCCGAATCCTGCGGTTCGCCCAGAAAGAACGCCAGGTCGATGCCGTCGGCGATGATGTCCACGTTGCGGTCCGACAGCCGCAGCCGCAGTTCGACCCCCGGATATTCGTCGCAGAACTTCGGCACCAGCGGCGCGATCAGCCGCCGCCCCAGCCCCAGCGGCGCCGTGATCCGCAAGGCCCCATGCGGATTGCCGGAAAAGCCCGAGACCACCGCCTCGGCCTCGTCCAGCGTCTCGATCACCCGCCGGGCGTTGTCGTAGAAGGCCCGCCCCACCTCGGTCGGCACCAGCTTGCGGGTGGTGCGGTTGAGCAGCCGCACGCCATAGCGCGTCTCCAGGTCCTTGATCCGATTCGAGGCCACCGCCGGCGACATGCGCAGGTCGCGGCCCCCGGCCGTGATCGAGCCAAGCTCGACCACACGCACGAAAACCCGAAGACTTTCAAGATATGGCATGGTTGCACCTGGGCTCTTTCAAGGAATCGCTGAAAGTCTTATGCTCAATCTGTCATTTCTCAAAGCGCAATTCGCATCTAGGCTTTTCTCCATACCCCAGCCATGCCGAGCGAGGACCGAATGGGCCACGAATTGCGCTTCCTGCTGAACGATACCGAGATCCGCCTGACCGAGGCCGGATCCCGGGACACGCTCCTGGACTTCCTGCGACTGAACCGCCGCCTGACCGGCACCAAGGAGGGCTGCGCCGAAGGCGACTGCGGTGCCTGCACGGTGCTGGTCGGCCGGCTGCACCACGGCGCGCTGCATTACGAGCCGATCAACGCCTGTATCCGCTTTCTGGCCTCGTGCCACGGCTGCCATATCGTCACCGTCGAGCATCTGCGCGGCGCGAACGGCGGGCTGCACCCGGTGCAGGCGGCGATGGTGGAACATCACGGCAGCCAATGCGGCTTTTGCACGCCGGGCTTCGTGATGGCGCTCTACGGGCTGTGGATGCAGAACCCGCGCCCGGACATGCTGGCGATCGAGACTGCGCTGCAAGGCAACCTCTGCCGCTGCACCGGCTACGAGCCGATCGTGAAGGCCGCCTTCGCCGCCTCCGAGGCCGGCGGCCAGCACATGGACGCGCTGACCGTCGAGCGCGACCGCGTCACCGCCGCCCTGGCCGCGATCCCGCGCGAGCGGGTCGAGGTCGCGCGCGGCGAGGACCGCGCCATCCTGCCCGCCGACGCCGCCGACCTGGCGCAGGTGCTGGCCGAGAATCCCAAGGCCACCATCGTCGCCGGCGCCACCGACGTGGGCCTGTGGGTGACGAAATTCCTGCGCGACATCTCTCCGGCCGTGTTCATCGGCGATCTGCAGGACCTCAAGAAGATCGAGATCACCCCCGGCCATATCACCATCGGCGCCGGCGTGACCTATTCCGAATTCGAGCCCTTCGTGCTGGCGCATTTCCCCGAGGCGCTGGACTATTGGCGCCGCATCGGCGGCTGGCAGGTCCGCAATGCCGGCACCATCGGCGGCAATGTCGCCAACGGCTCGCCCATCGGGGAAACCCCGCCGCTGCTGATCGCGCTTGGCGCCACCATGCGGCTGCGCAGCGTCGAGGGCAGCCGCGAACTGCCGGTCGAGGATTACTTCATCGACTACGGCAAGCAGGACCGCCGCCCCGGCGAATTCGTCGAGGCGATCACCGTGCCCCTGAAGGGCGAGGCGCGCATCGCGGCCTACAAGGTCAGCAAGCGCCACCATGCCGACATCACCGCCTCGGCCGCCGCCTTCCGGGTGGAAACCGACGGCGCGATCATCATCGACGCCCGCGTGGCCTTCGGCGGCATGGCCGCGACCCCGAAACGCGCCGCCGCCGCCGAAGCGGCGCTGAACGGCCAGCCTTTCACCGCCGAGACCTTCGAGGCCGCGGCAAAGGCCGTCGCCAACGACTTCCAGCCGCTCAGCGACTGGCGGGCCAGCAAGGAATATCGCCAGCAACTCGCCGCCAATTTCTTCCGCCGCTTCTGGCTTGAACAGTCCGGCGCGGAGCACCGCCTGAGGAGGGCCGAATGAAACAGGACGTTATCGCCAAGGGCGCCGCCCATACCTCGATCATCCACGATTCCGCCGTCAAGCATGTCACCGGCACCGCCGATTACACCGACGACCTGATGGAGCCGGTCGGCACGCTGCACGGCTATCTGGGGCTTTCCCCGGTCGCGCATGGCCGCATCACCGCGATGGACCTCGATGCGGTGAAAAAGGCACCGGGCGTCCATGCCGTGCTGACGGCGGAGGACATCCCCGGCCACAACGACATCAGCCCGACCGGGCTGCATGACGAGCCGGTCTTTGCCTTTCCCGAGGTGCAGTTCGTCGGCCAGCCGATCTTTGCCGTCATCGCCGAGACCCGCGACCAGGCCCGCCGCGCCTGCCAGCTGGCCAAGGTGGAATACGAGGAACTGCCCTTCGCGCTGGACGCCATCGCCGCCCGCGATGCCGGCATGGGCTATGTCACCAAGCCGCTGAAACTGGCGCGCGGCGACATGGCGGAACTGGACCGCGCGCCGCGCCAGCTGTCGGGCCGGCTGACCGTGGGCGGGCAAGAGCATTTCTACCTGGAAAGCCAGATCGCCTTCGCCTTTCCCGGCGAGGATGACGAGGTGATCGTCAACACCTCGACCCAGCACCCGACCGAGGTGCAGCATATGGTCGCCCATGTGCTGGACGTGCCCTCGAACGCCGTCGTGGTGCAGGTGCGCCGCATGGGCGGCGGTTTCGGCGGCAAGGAATCGCAGATGAACGGCTTTTGCGCCATCGCCGCGCTGGCCGCGAAGAAGCTGAAGCGCGCCGTCAAGATACGCCCCGACCGCGACGACGATTTCCAGATCACCGGCAAGCGCCACGATTTCGTCATCGACTATGCGGTCGGCTATGACGAGACCGGCAGGATCCACGCGGTCGATGCCGATTTCTACGCCCGCTGCGGCTTTTCCTCGGACCTGTCCGGCCCGGTGACGGACCGGGCGCTGTTCCATGCCGACAACGCCTATTACTACCCGGCGGTGGAACTGCGCAGCCACCCGATGAAGACCAACACCTGCTCGAACACCGCCTTCCGCGGCTTCGGCGGCCCGCAGGGCGTGGTCATGGCGGAACGGATCGTCGAGGACATCGCCTATCAGCTTGGCCGCGATCCCTTGGAGATCCGCAAGCGGAACCTCTATGAAAACGGCCAGCTGACCCCCTATCACCAGGAGGTCGAGGACCAGATCCTGCCGCGCATCTTCGAGGAACTCGAAGCGTCGGCCGACTACCACGCCCGCCGCCAGGCCGTGCTGGATTTCAACGCCCGCGCCGCACGAGAAGGCGGGGCGATCCGCAAGGGCATCGCCCTGACGCCGGTGAAATTCGGCATCAGCTTCACCGCAACCTGGTACAACCAGGCCGGCGCGCTGATCCACATCTATTCGGACGGCTCGATCCACCTCAACCACGGCGGCACCGAGATGGGCCAGGGGTTGAACACCAAGGTGGCGCAGGTGGTGGCCGAGGCGCTGGGCATCGACATCGACCGCATCAAGATCACCAAGACCACGACCGAAAAGGTGCCGAACACCTCGGCCACCGCGGCTTCCTCGGGCTCGGACCTGAACGGCATGGCGGCGCTCAACGCCTGCGAACAGCTGCTGGCGCGGCTGAAGGCCTTCGCGGCCGAGGGCAAGGACGTCGATCCCGACCTGATCTCGATCGGCGAGACGGTGCGGATCGGCGACGAGGAAATGCCCTTCGCCGATTTCATCCGCACCGCCTATCTGGCGCGGGTGCAGCTGTCGGCGGCGGGTTTCTACAAGACGCCCAAGATCCACTGGGACCGCGATACCGGACGCGGCCGGCCCTTCTATTACTTCGCCTATGGCGCGGCCTGCTCCGAGGTCTCGGTCGATACGCTGACCGGCGAATATGTCATCGAGCGCGCCGACGTGCTGCACGACGTGGGCCGCAGCCTGAACCCGGCGCTCGACAAGGGCCAGGTCGAGGGCGCCTTCGTGCAGGGCACCGGCTGGCTGACCAGCGAAGAGCTGTGGTGGGACGCCAAGGGGCGGCTGCGCACCCACGCGCCCTCGACCTACAAGATCCCCCTGGCATCGGACCGGCCCAAGGTCTTCAACGTCCAGCTGGCCGACTGGTCGGTGAACCGCGAAAACACCATCAAGCGCTCCAAGGCCGTGGGCGAGCCGCCCTTCATGCTGGGCATCTCGGTGTTCCAGGCGCTGAACATGGCGGTGGCCTCGTTCAACGGCTACCGGGAAAACCCGCGCATCGACGCCCCGGCCACGCCCGAGCGCGTGCTGATGGCCATCGAGGCGATCAGATGATCCGGGTCGAGATCACCCGCACGCGGGGGTCAAGCCCGCGCGAGGCAGGGGCGGCGATGTTCGTCGCCCCCGACAGCCTCACCGGGACCATCGGCGGCGGCCAGCTGGAATACATGGCCATCGACCGCGCCCGGCAGATGATCGCGCGCGGTGAAAAGGCCGCCCGCATGGACGTGCCTCTGGGGCCCGAGATCGGCCAGTGCTGCGGCGGCAGGGTCGAGCTGGAGCTGCGCCATGTCGAGGCCGCGCCGCCCGCCCCGGACCGCCCGCAGGTGCTGATCTTCGGCGCCGGTCATGTCGGCCGGGCGCTCGCGAAAGCACTGGCGCTGCTGCCCTTGCGCCCGATCCTGATCGACCAGCGCGCCGGCGAACTCGCCCAGGCCACCGGCGAAACCCGGCTCACCCCCCTGCCCGAGGCCGAGATCCGCCGCGCTCCCTATGGCACCAGCCACATCATCCTCACCCATGACCACGCGCTGGACTTCCTGCTCGCCGCCGAGGCGCTGCGCCGCCTGGACGCGCCCTATGTCGGCATGATCGGCAGCAAGACGAAACTGGCGCAGTTCCGCCGCTTCGCCCGCGCCCAGGGCCTCGACACCGACCGGCTGACCTGCCCGATCGGTGCCGGTTATTCGCGCGACAAGCGCCCGGAAATCATCGCCGCCTTCACCGCAGCCGAGATCATCGGCCGCCTGACCGAAACCGTCTTTCCGTTTGAAAAATACCCATGCGACAGCTGATCCGGGGGCGCACGCTCTCCTTCCACGCCGACCCCGCGGAAACCGAAAACGCCTTCACCTATCATGAGGACGGCGCCATCGTCACCGAGAACGGCAGGATTGCCGCCATCGGCGACTATGCCGACCTCCGCGACCCGGCCCTGCCCGAGATCGACCACCGCCCGCATCTGATCCTGCCGGGCTTCATCGACGCCCATATCCATTTCCCGCAGGTGCAGGTGATCGCCAGCTGGGGCGCGCAGCTTCTGGACTGGCTCAACACCTATACCTTTCCCGAGGAATCGCGCTTCGCCCAGCAGGGCCACGCCCCGGCCATGGCCGAGAAGTTCCTGGACCTGCTGCTGTCGCACGGCACCACCACCGCCGTCGCCTTCTGCTCGGTGCATCCGGAATCGGCCGAAGCCCTGTTTTCGGCCGCCGAGGCGCGCAACATGGCGATGGTCGCCGGCAAGGTGATGATGGACCGCAACGCCCCCGAGGCGGTGCTGGACACGCCCCAGCAAGGCTATGACGACAGCAAGGCCCTGATCGCGAAATGGCACCGCCGCGGCCGCCAGCGCTACGCGATCAGCCCCCGCTTCGCCATCACCTCGACGCCCGAGCAGATGCAGATGACCGGGCAGCTGGTCCGCGAGCATCCCGACTGCCACGTTCAGACCCACCTGTCCGAGAACAAGGACGAGATCGCCTTCACTCTCGGCCTCTATCCCAAGGCGCGCGACTATCTCGACATCTACGAGAGCTACGGCCTGCTCTCGGACAAGCTGCTGCTGGGCCATTCGATCCACCTGGAACCGCGCGAGATCGCCCGCATGGCCGAGACCGGCGCGCGCGCGGTGTTCTGCCCGACCTCGAACCTGTTCCTGGGCTCGGGCCTTTTCGACGAGGCCGGGCTGCGCGCAGCCGGCGTCACCAGCGGCATCGCCACAGACGTCGGCGGCGGCACCAGCTATTCGATGCTGCAGACGCTGAACGAGGGCTACAAGATCCTGCAACTGCGCGGCCAGAAGCTGCACCCCTACGCCGCCTTCCACTGGGCGACGCGAGGCAACGCGCTGACGCTGGGCATGGCCGACAGCATCGGCACGCTGGACCCCGGCACCGACGCCGACCTGGTGGTGCTCGACAGCCGCGCCACCCCTGCCATGGCCCTGCGCATGGACCGCGCCGAGACCCTGGCCGAGGAGCTTTTCATCCTGCAAATCCTCGGCGATGACCGCGCGATCGCGCAGACCTATGTCGCGGGAAAGCCGATGCTCGGATGAACCGCGACATCTGTGTGCCAAAGAAAGGATAAGCCTGCGCAGGCGAAAGCAATAGCGTGCGCAAACCCGTCAAGCGGAATTTCTGCGGCGGTGCGGTTTACGCCAGCAGATCGGCGAAGTTGCTGCGATAGTGTATGCGCCCGCTGCCGCCCGCCGGGACGATCCCGCGCGCATCAAACCACTGCCGGAGGCTGGATCATTTCGGAGATGCTGCGCGAAACGACCAGCCTACGCATGGAGCAAGCTGGGGTGCTGGTCGGCCAAGTCCAAGTCCCGGTTGACGTCTTGGTTGAGGAGATTGAAGGAGTGAGGCTGGTCCACGCCAATGTCTCGATCAAGGACGAGGCAATCATTTTGCTACACAGCCACTACCTGGAAAAGGTTGCCAAATCGCAGATACTGATAACGATGTAGGCACGCGCCCCGAAGTCGCTGGGGAATGATTTGGCCGCGCTCCGCCGCGACAGAGTGATCTTTGGCAACCCGAAGGACGGATACCGGTTGACGCAAGAAGGAATGGTGCCTGCTGTAGGGCTGGTGCGGAAGTTGGCCGAGACGCAGCAGGCTGCGCCTGAGCGCATCCGCCCCAAGCTGCAATCCGCGTGCTGAACCTTACGCACCGGCGGCAGGAATAGAACCAATTGGCTAAAAGAGATTTGGCGGACCCGGGAGGGCTCGAACCCCCAACCTTGGACTTAGAAGGTCCCTGCTCTATCCAGTTGAGCTACGGGTCCGCATCGCGGCAGTCATGGCAAAGGACCGCCGCGGAATCAACCGCTCAATCTAGCTTGGACAGGTCCAGCGTCAGGAAGACGCTGTTGGGATCCGGCCGGTAGTCGCCGAAGGGGCCGCATTCGGAAAAGCCCGCCCGCAGGTAAAGCGCCCTCGCCGCCACGAAGGTCGGCTGCACGCCGGTCTCGAGGCTGAGCCGCGCCATGCCTTCACTCCGGGCATGCGCGGCCAGCGCAGCCAGCAGCCGACGCGAATAGCCACGGCCGCGCGCCTCGGCAAGCACATGCATCGACTTGATCTCGCCGTGATCGGGGGCGATGCGCTTGACCGCGCCCATGGCGACCGGCCCGACCGCCTCGCGCAGGACGAAGAAGGCGATCTCGGGCCGCGCCAGCGCCTCGCGCGGCAGCATGTGGATCGACTCGGGCGGCGTATCGGCGTGCATGTCGGCGGCATGACGCTGGAACAGCAGGTCCAGATCCGCCTCCAGAGGGCTTTCCCGCCCGATCCTGCCGTCCTTGCCGTCCATCGCCCAATCCCGCCGCTGCCTGCGGGCCGGACCCTAGCAGCGGCGGCGGGGATTGCGAAGGGCCGGCCGCGTGCCGCATCTGAAAAATAAGGAAGAACGCGCGGGCTGGCCCCGGCCCGGCCGGATGCTGTCCCCGCGGCGGGGGCGCTTGCGGGACCAGCGGCCCCCTGCCCGCCCGGGCTTGGGAAAACATTCGCCCCGGCCCGGACGCCCGGTTGCCGGTCCGGCTTGCCCACCCCCGGGCCGCCCGTTACCTCTGGCGGCAAGCAGCGGAGGCGCCATGTCCATCGTCATCGAGACCATGACCAAAAGCTTCGGCGGCACTCCGGTGCTGCGCGGCATCGACCTGACCGTCGAGTCGGGCGAGCTGGTGGCGCTGCTGGGCCCGTCGGGTTCGGGCAAGACCACGCTGCTGAAGATCATCGCCGGGCTGGAATGGCCCGAGGGCGGGGGGCTGGCGGTGCATGGCGCCGACTGGCTGAACCTGGCTGCGCAGGACCGCCGCATCGGCTTCGTCTTCCAGCATTACGCGCTGTTCCCGCATATGACCGTGCGCGACAACATCGCCTTCGGCCTGTCCGTGCGCCCGCGGGCCCAGCGGCCGGGCAAGGCGGTGATCGCCGAAAAGGTGGACCGGCTGCTGGAGTTCCTGCAGATCGCGCATCTGGGCGAGCGTTTTCCGGCGCAGCTGTCCGGCGGCCAGCGCCAGCGGGTGGCGCTGGGCCGCGCCCTGGCCATCGAGCCGACGGTGCTGCTGCTGGACGAACCCTTCGGCGCGCTGGACGCCGCCGTGCGCCGCGACCTGCGGGCCTGGCTGCGGTCGGTGCACGAGGAAACCGGCTCGACCACCATCTTCGTCACCCATGACCAGGAAGAGGCCTTCGAGCTTGCCGACCGCGTGGTGGTGATGGGCGAGGGCCGGATCGAGCAGATCGGCAGCGCCGACCAGATCCACGACCACCCCGCCAGCCCCTTCGTCGCCCGCTTCATGGGCGCGACCATCGAACTGCCGGTGACGCTGCGCGCCGGCAGGGCTGAGGCGCCGGGGCTGGATACCACCCGCCTGCCGCGCCGCGCCCTGCCCGACGGGCCGGCCACGCTGTTCCTGCGCCCGGGCGACGTGACCCCGGTCTGCGACACCGCCGGGCGCTGGCAGGTCGCGCGGCTGACCAGCAACGGCGCGCTGCTGCGCCTCGACCTCGACGACGAGACCGCGCAGATTCCGGTGGACCTGCCGCGCCGCGCGCCCGAGGCGCAGGGCCTGTGCAAGGGCGCCCGCGTTAACCTGCGCGCCGAGGCCGGCACCCTCTTTCCCGCCGCGCGCGACGCCGCCGCCGTGGCGCCCACACCCGCATTCCCCCGCAAGGAGCAGACCCGATGATGATCCGCAAATTCCAGGCCGCCGCGCTGGCCGTGCTGCTGACCGCCGTCCCGGCCTTGGCGCAGGACAAGATCCTGAACGTCAGCTATGACATCGGCCGCGAGGTGTTCGAGGCGCTGAACCCGCAGTTCCAGAGCTTCTGGAAGGACAAGACCGGCCGCGATGTCACCATCGACCAAAGCCATGGCGGGTCCTCGAAACAGGCGCGCGCGATCATCGAGGGGCTGCCGGCCGACGTGGTGACCTTCAACCAGGAAACCGACATCGACGCGCTGGCCAAGGCCGGCTTCGTGGCCCAGAACTGGCGCGAGGCGCTGCCGAACGGCGCTTCGCCCTACTACTCGCTGCCGGCCTTCCTGGTGCGCAAGGGCAATCCCAAGGGGATCAAGGACTGGTCGGACCTGGCGCGCGAGGACGTGAAGCCGGTGTTCCCCAACCCCAAGACCAGCGGCAACGCGCGTTACACCTATCTGGCCGCCTATGCCTATGGGCTGGCGCATAACGACAACGACGCGGAAAAGGCCAAGGAATTCGTCGGCAAGATCTTCGCCAACGTGCCGGTTTTCGACACCGGCGGCCGCGCCGCCACCCAGACCTTCGCCGAGCGCGAGATCGGCGACGTGCTGATCACCTTCGAGGCCGAAACCAAGAGCATCGCCAAGCAATACGAGGCTCAGGGCTTCGAGGCGGTGACGCCCTCGATGAGCCTCTTCGCCGCCTTCCCGGTCGCCGTGGTGACCGAGAACGCCGAGAAGGACGGTTCGCTGGAGGCCTCGACCGAATATCTGAAATGGCTCTATTCGCCCGTGGCGCAGGAAACCATCGTCGCCAACAACTATCGCTCGACCGACAAGGACGTGGCCGCGAAACATGCCGCCGACTTCCCCGAGATCAAGCTGGTCACCGTGGACGAGGTTTTCGGCGGCTGGGACAAGGTCAGCGCCGAGCATCTGGCCGAGGGCGGCATCCTCGACACCGTCTTCGTGAACCGATGACCGCTGCGGCGATCAGACCGAAACGCGTGCTGCCGGGGTTCTCGCTGAGCCTCGGCACCACGCTGCTATACGTCGCGCTGATCATCCTGATCCCGGTGGTGGCGCTGGTGCTGAAGGGGGCCGAGATCGGCCCGGCCCGGTTCTGGGCCATCGTCACCGCGCCGCGCACGCTGGCGGCGCTGCGGGTGACGGTGACGGCGGCCTTCGTCGCCACGGTCTTCAATGCGTTCTACGGGCTGCTGATGGCCTGGGTGCTGACCCGCTACGACTTTCCCGGCCGGCGCATCCTGGACGCGCTGATGGACATTCCCTTCGCGCTGCCGACGGCGGTGGCCGGCATCTCGCTGACTGCGCTTTATTCCGCGAACGGCTGGTTCGGCGGCCCGCTGTCGGGCATGGGCATCGAGCTGGTCTATACGCTGGGCGGCGTGATCCTGGCGATGACCTTCACCTCGATCCCCTTCGTCGTGCGCGCCATCCAACCGGTGCTCGAGGACCTGGACCCGGCGCTGGAACAGGCGGCGATGACGCTGGGCGCCCGGCCCTTCGCCATCTTCCGCCGCGTGGTGCTGCCGGCGATCCTGCCGGCCTGGCTGTCGGGCTCGACCGTGGCCTTCGCCCGCAGCTTGGGCGAGTTCGGCGCCGTGGTCTTCATCGCCGGCAACCTGCCCTTCAAGACCGAGATCGCGGCGCTCCTGGCCTTCATCCGGCTCGAAGAATACGACTATCAGGGTGCCGCCGCCATCGCGCTGGTGCTGCTGGCGATCGCGCTGCTGCTGCTGGCGCTGTCGAACCTGATCCAGTTCCGTGCCGCCCGCCACCTGGAGGCCCGCCCATGACCGCCGCCGCCCTGACCCATGCGCCGGGCCAAAGCCGCGCGGTGCCGCGGCTGCTGATCGGGCTGGCCTTCGCGCTGACGGCGGTGCTGGTGGTGGCGCCGATGGCCTTCATCTTCTGGCGCGCGCTGGTCGACGGCTGGGCGACCTATCTGGCGAATATCGCCGATCCCAACACCCTGCACGCGATCTGGCTGACCACGCTGGTCGCGGTGATCGTGGTGCCGGTGAACATCGCCTTCGGCATCGCGGCGGCCTGGGCCATCGCCCGCTTCCGCTTTCCGGGGCGCAAGCTGCTGATGGTGCTGATCGAGATCCCCTTCTCGATCTCGCCCATCATCGCCGGCATCTGCTACCTGCTGCTCTATGGCCGGCAGGGGCTGCTGGGGCCGTTCCTCGCCGCCCATGACATCAAGGTCATGTTCGCCGTGCCCGGCATCCTGCTGGTCACCATGTTCGTCACCGCCCCTTTCGTCGCGCGCGAGGTGCTGCCCCTGATGCAGGCGCAGGGCAGCGAACAGGAAGAGGCCGCCGTGACCCTGGGCGCGCGCGGCTGGCAGGTGTTTTCGCGGGTGACGCTGCCCAATATCCGATGGGCGCTGCTTTACGGCGCGGTCCTGTGCACGGCCCGCGCGGTGGGCGAATTCGGCGGGGTCTCGGTCGTTTCGGGCTCGATCCGGGGGCAGACCAACACCCTGCCCTTGCAGATCGAGCTGATGTTCAACGATCTGAACACGACCGGCGCCTTCGCCGCCGCCTCGACGCTGACGGTGATCGCACTGGTGGTGCTGGTGGTCAAGGCCGCGCTGGAAAGTCGCAGGTGACGCGGTGCAACCTACGGGAATGTCAGTGGACTTGACCTGGCTTGCCGCCTAGGCTGGATACCATGGACGCCGCGATCAAGGACAAGACCACCTGCCCCGAATTGCCGAAGCCGCGCAGCTTCTGGCAGCGCATCGCCGACCGGCTGGCGGCGATCGTCGGTGCGCGCCGCCCGGCCACGCCGCCCGAGAAATCCGTGGCCTTCACCATCGCCGTGATCGCGCTCGGCGCCAAGCTCGCCAAGGCCGACGGCGCCGTGGCCCGCTCCGAGGTCGCGGCCTTCCGCCGCGTCTTCATCATCCCGCGGTCCGAGGAAAAGAACGCCGCCCGCGTCTTCGACCTGGCGCGGCAGGACGTGGCCGGCTTCGACGCCTGGGCGCAGCGCATCGCCCGCATGTTCCCGCCCGGCGACCCGGTGCTGGCCGACGTGATCGAGGGGCTGTTCATCATCGCCGTCGCCGACGACGACCTGAACGAGGCCGAGCTGATCTTCATCGACGAGGTCGCGCGCATCTTCGGCCTGTCGCCGGCGCAGGTGGCCGCGATCCGCGCCCGCCACGACCGCCGCCAGGGCTGCCCCTCCTGCGAGGTGCTGGGCGTGACGCCCGACACGCCGCTGCCCGAGGCCCGCAAGCGCTGGCGCGACCTGATCCGCGAAAACCACCCCGACCGCGCCATTGCTCGCGGCCTGCCGCCCGAGGCGATCCGCCTGGCCGAGGCCCGCACCCGTGCCCTGAACGAGGCATGGGAGGCGTTCCGCAGGCTTCACGCCCCCCGCCCGGCCTAGGCAGGGGAACCCGAGCGCGGCAGGACAAGTTTTCCTTGCGAACAGCCGAAGGACCGGTCCATGCGCAACCTGCCCCACCTGATCCTGGCCGCCGCGCTGCTTGCCGGGGTTCCCGCCGCCGCGCAGGATTACGAGCCGCCGCAAGCCGACGAGCCCGCGCCGGACGGCACGCCCGGCGATTCGCTGGAAGGCGGGATCGAGAATTTCATGCGCAATCTGCTGAACCGGGCCGAGCCGCATCTGGACCGTCTGGGTCGCGATCTGGGCGATACGCTGGGCTCGGTGACGCCGGTGCTCAAGGACATCGGCGAACTGATGGACGACGTGCGCAACTACCAGGCGCCCGAGCGGCTGGAGAACGGCGACATCCTGATCCGCCGCCGCCCCGACGCGCCGCCGCCGCCTCCGGTCGGTAATGCGCTGCGCGAGATGCTGCGCCCGGCACCCGAGGACGATCCGCGCCTGAACCCGCCCCCAGTCGATCCCGAGGCGCCCATGCCCATGCCGCCCGAGGGACCGGCCAACGGGATCGAACTTTAGCAGGCTGCCGGAGAACTCTGCGCCATAGCAAGTTCCGGGCCGAAGCACGGAAAACCCGCCGCTAATTGGCTCTCGATACCTGTCTTCCCACCGGTTTTTCATCGAAACCGGAACGGTTTCCGCCACGATGCCCTCTCGGAAGCCGTTTCCGGCACCCCCTGGCTGGCGAAGGTGCCCGGAGCGACGGGCCGAAATGCATGGAAAGCCTTGAAATTTCTCGACAATCACCCGAAATGTCGAAGTTGTCGTAACCGTCCGGTCTGACTGCCCTGCCGCGGGACGAGAGTGACGGATAGTGTCCGCTATTGATAGTGAACACTCCGGGGCAGATTTTGGTTCGCAGGACGAAGCGGCTTTGGACGGACGAGGAGAAGCGGTCGATCTGTTTCCAGACGGCTGCGCCGGGCGTTTCGGTAGCTCAGGTTGCGCGGCGCTACGCGGTCAACGCGAACATGGTGTTCAAGTGGTTGCGCGATCCGCGCTATACGCCGGAGCCAGCGTCGGTTCCGTCCCAGCCCGAGGGGATGCGCTTTCTGCCTGTGGAGATCGTCGCTGAGGCGAAGGCGCCCGCGACAACGCCTTTCGCGGCGAACCATATCGAGATCGAACTGGCTGGCGGACACCGGATGCGGATCAGCGGCAGCTATGATCCCGAGGCGCTGGCGCGGCTGATCCGGAGCCTGACGGCGTGATCCCGGTTCCCGCCAACACGCGGGTCTGGCTGGCGGCCGGGGTGGCCGACATGAGCAAGGGCTTTGCAGCCTTGGCCGCGCAGGCCGAGACGGTGCTGAAGCAGGACCAGTTCGCCGGGCATCTGTTCGTGTTCCGGGGCCGACGTGGAGATCTCGTGAAGGTGATCTGGTGGGATGGGCAAGGGGCCTGCATGTTCATGAAGCGCTTGGAGCGTGGTCGGTTCGTCTGGCCCTCGGCGAAGGAGGGCAAGGTGGCGCTGACGCCGGCGCAGTTGTCGATGCTCCTGGAAGGGATCGACTGGCGCGCTCCGGAACGGACCTGGCGGCCCTTGGCGGCGGGATAATCCGCCGCTCCGGAGAGGATAGGATTCCCACAAGAAATCCAATAAGATAAACTCCCGGCATGCTCAGTCAGACCTTGACCTTGCCGGAGGACCGCGAAGAACTGCGCAGTTTCACCGCGCGGCTGCTGGCCGAGGTGAAGGCGCAGGCGATCCTGATCGAGAAGCTCCGGCACCAGTTGGCCGGGCACCGGGCGCACCGGTTCGGGGCGTCGTCCGAGGCCGCCGAGCAGCTGCGATTGGCGCTCGAGACCAGCGAGATCGCCGCCGCCGCGATGACGGCGCGCATGAAGCTGCCCGACATCGAGGAGAAGGACAAACCCAAGCGCCGCCCGATCCCGGATCACATCCCGCGCATGGAAGTGGAATTGACACCCGGCGCCGATGCCTGTGCCGAGTGCGGCGGGCGTCTGCGCCGGATCGGCGAGGATATGACGGAGGAGCTGGAATATGTGCCGGGGCGGTTCATCGTGAACCGGATCGTGCGGCCTCGCCTGACCTGTGCCTGCTGTGAACGCCTCGTCCAGGCCGCGCTGCCCTCGCGCCCCATCGAGCGCGGCCGTCCGGGGCCGGGTTTGCTCGCTCATGTGCTGGTCAGCAAATATGCCGACCATCTGCCCCTCTATCGCCAGAGCCAGATCTTCGACCGTGAGGGGCTCGACCTCGACCGCTCGACCCTGGCCGACTGGGTTGGCAAGAGCACCGCCCTGCTGGAACCGCTGGCCGATGCCATCGGCCGCCATGTCCTGTCGGCCGAGGCGATCTTCACCGATGACACGTCCGTCAGCATGCTCGCTCCCGGCACCGGCAAGACACAGACCGCCCGGCTCTGGACCTATGCCCGCGACGAACGACCATGGGGTGGCACCGCCCCGCCCGCCGCCTGGTATCGGTTCTCCGGCGACCGCAAGGGCCAGCACCCGAAGGACCATCTCGCACGCTTCCGCGGCTGGATGCACGCCGATGGCTATGCCGGGTTCGAAGATCTCTACCGCTCCGGCGCGATCCGCGAGGTCGCCTGCATGGCCCATGTCCGGCGCAAGTTCGTCGACATCCATCGGTCGCAAGGCTCCCCGATCGCAGAAGAGGCCATCGGCCGGATCGCCCAACTCTACGCCGTCGAGAAGGAGGCCCGAGGATCGCCACCTGATCGTCGCGCCGATCTACGTCGCACGCATGCCGCCCCGGTCTTCGACGGCCTCGAAGCCTGGCTGGCCATGCAACTCACGACCATCTCTGGAAAATCCCCACTGGCAGTCGCCATCCGCTATGCCCTGACCCGCATGGAGCGCCTGCGCCCCTACCTCGACCACGGCATCCTGGAACTGGACAACAACACCGCCGAACGCGGCATGCGTGCCATCGCCCTCGGCCGGAAGAACTACCTCTTCGTCGGCTCCGAAGCAGGCGGCAAGGCCGCCGCCATCACCTACACCCTGATCGAAACCGCCAAACTCAACGCCGTCAATCCCCACGCCTGGCTCGCCGACACCCTAGCCCGCATCCCGGACTACAAGATCACCAAGGTCGACGACCTGCTGCCCTGGCGCTGGAACGGGTAGCGGTCAGCCCAAACGCTTACAAGTTTTCCGGCATGACCGAAAGAAATTTGAGGCGCGATGCCCAGGTCTTTCCAGCGGTCCGTCAGGGACCGAAACTCTCTACCCAGTCGATCAGCCGCGGCAGGCTGTGCCGCTTCAGGTCATAGCCGTCCAGGATCGTCTGCCGCGCCGCCGCTTTCAGCCGCGCTGCCTCGGGGTCGCCGGCCAGGCCCTTGACCAAAGCCGCCTCCAACGCCGGCTGGTCGAAGAAAGGCACCAGCCGGCCGTTCTCGCCGTCGCGGACCAGTTCGCGCACCGGCTCGGTATCCGAGGCGACGATCTGGCAGCCCGCCGCCATCGCCTCGGTCAGCGACCAGCTGAGCACGAAGGGGTAGGTCAGATAGCAATGCACCTTCGCGACCTGCAGCAGCGCCAGATATTGCGGATAGGGCACGCGGCCCATGAAATGGATGCGCGACAGGTCGAGCTGGCCGTCGAGCTCGGCCAGCATCTTCTCTTTCCAGCCGGCGGCATCGCGCGGCGGGCTGCCGTAGCTGACGCCGTCGCCGCCGACCAGCACCACCTGCGCATCCGGCCGCGCCCGCATCACCGCGGGCAGCGCGCGCATGAAGCGGTGAAAGCCGCGATAAGGCTCCAGCGAGCGCGAGACATAGGTCAGCACCTCGTCGCCCGGTCGCAGCACCCGCCCATCCGGCAGGGTAAATGCCGCCGCCGGATTCGGGCAGACCTTGTCGGTATCGATGCCGTCATGGATCACGGTCAGCTTCTGGCGCAGCTCGGGCGGAAAGCTTTCGGCCTGATAGCGCGTCGGCGCCAGGCCCGCGTCGGCCTGCACCAGCCCCTGGATCAGATGCGCCGAGCGGGCGATGGTGGCGACTCGCCCCTCGTCGCTGTCGGGGTTGATCTCGGGGTCGAAGCCGACGTCATGGCCGCGCGTGCGATACAGCAGTTCCGCATAGACCAGCAGCTTCGCCTGCGGCCAGATCTCGTGCAGGAACAGCGTCTCGCCCCAGCCGGAATGGCCGAAGATCACGTCCGGGGTATAGTTGTGGCGGTCGCGCAGCGCCCGGCAGCCGCGCGCGGTCAGCCAGCCGCGCTCGGCATGTTCGCTGTAGGTGCGGCCCAGGATGCCGGGCAGCTTCATGTCCTCGGGCGCCTTATAGCGCACCACCCGCACCGGGCTGGGGCGCGGGTTCTTTTCGTCCGTCAGCCCCATGACGTCATGGCCGCGCGCGGCCAGCGCCGGGGCCAGATGCAGGAACTGCGCTGGAAAATTCTGGTGGACGAACAGGATCTTCATGCGATGGCCGTCAGAAAGGCCGCTTCGATCAGGCGGCGGGTGTAATCGCTTTGCGGATGCTCGAACACCGCCTCGGTCGTGCCCTGCTCGACCACCTCGCCGGCGCGCATGACCATGATCTGATGCGACATGGCGCGCACGACGCGCAGGTCGTGGCTGATGAACAGGAAGGCCAGCCCGTGCTTCTTTTGCAAGCGCCGCAGCAGTTCCACGATCTGTACCTGCACCGTCATGTCCAGGGCCGAGGTCGGCTCGTCCAGAACCACCAGCTTGGGGTTCAGGATCATGGCCCGGGCGATGGCGATGCGCTGGCGCTGGCCGCCGCTGAATTCATGCGGATAGCGATGCATGGTGGCGGGGTCGAGGCCGACCTCGCGCATGATCTCATCGACCATCTGCCGGCGGTCACGGCCGGGTTCGACGCCGTGGACGCCCAGGCCCTCGGCGATGATCTGCTCGACCGTCATGCGCGGCGACAGGCTGCCATAGGGGTCCTGGAACACGATCTGCATGTCGCGCCGCAGGCCGCGCAGCGCCCGCCCGCCCAGGCCGGCGATGTCGCGGCCCATATAGACCACCGGCCCGTCGCTTTCGATCAGCCGCATGATCGCCAGCGCCAGCGTGGTCTTTCCGCTGCCGGATTCGCCGACGATGCCCAGCGTCTCGCCCGCCCGCACCGACAGCGTAGCGCCGTTCACCGCTTTGACGTGGCCGACGGTGCGGCGCAGGAAACCGCGCTGGATTGGGAACCAGACTTTCAGGTCGCGGGTCGAGACCACCTCGGGCGGATCGCCCACCAGCGGCTCGGCCCGGCCCTTGGGCTCGGCGGCCAGCAGCATCCGGGTGTATTCGTGCTGCGGATCGGCGAAAATGCGCTCGACCGGGCCCTGCTCGACGATCTCGCCGCCCTTCATCACGCAGACCCGGTCGGCGATGCGGCGCACCAGGCCGAGGTCGTGGCTGATGAACAGCATCGACAGGCCCTCGGCGGCCTTGAGTTCGGCCAGCAGCTGCATGATCTGCGCCTGGATGGTCACGTCCAGCGCCGTGGTCGGCTCGTCCGCGATCAAGAGTTCGGGGCCGTTCGCCAGCGCCATGGCGATCATGATGCGCTGGCGCTGCCCGCCCGAGAACTGGTGCGGGTAATCGGCCAGCCGGGTTTCCGGGTCGCGGATGCCGACGCGGTTCAGCAGTTCGATGATGCGGGCGCGCGCCTGTGCGCCCCGCAGGCCCTGATGCAGCGCCAGGCTTTCCCCCAGCTGGCGTTCCAGCGTGTGCAGCGGGTTCAGCGAGGTCATCGGTTCCTGGAAGATGAAGCTGATGTCGTTGCCGCGCACCTTGCGCAATTCCGCCTCGGAGGCGCCGACAAGCTCGCGCCCGGCGTAGCGGACCGAGCCGGAAAGCTGCGCCGACTCGCCCAGCAGACCGACGGTCGACAGCGCCGTGACCGACTTGCCGGAACCGGATTCGCCGACCAGCGCCACCGTCTCGCCCTTGCCAACGCTGAAGCTGACGCCCTTCACGGCGGGCACCACCTGCCCGTCCTGGCGAAACCCGATGCGCAAATCGCGCACGTCCAGAACCGGCGTCATCGGAAGGTCTTTCTTGGGTCGAAGGCGTCGCGCACGCCCTCGAAGATGAACACCAGCAGCGACAGCATGATGGCGAAGGTGAAGAAGGCGGTGAAGCCCAGCCAGGGCGCTTGCAGGTTCTGCTTGGCCTGCAACGCGAGCTCGCCCAGCGACGGCGCCGAGGTCGGCAGCCCGTAGCCCAGATAATCCAGTGCCGCCAGCGACGAGATCACGCCCGTGACGACAAAGGGCAGCATGGTCAGCGTCGCCACCATGGCATTGGGCAGGATGTGGCGGAACATGATGGTGCGGTCGCTGACCCCCAGCGCCCGGGCGGCGCGGACATATTCGAAGTTGCGCGCCCGCAAGAACTCGGCCCGGACCACGCCGACCAGCGCCGGCCAGCCGAACAGGATCGAGACGAAGACCAGAAGCCAGAAGCTGCGTCCCAGGATCGCGAACAGGATGATGATGACGTAGAGCGAAGGCGTCGAGCCCCAGATCTCCAGCATCCGTTGCAGGAACAGATCGGTGCGGCCGCCGAAATAGCCCTGCACGGCGCCGGCGGCGATGCCGATCACCGAGCTGACGGCGGTCACGATCAGCGTGAACAGGATCGACAGCCGGAAGCCGTAGATCACCCGCGCCAGCACGTCGCGCGAGGTGTCGTCGGTGCCGAGCCAATGCGCGGCATCGGGCGCGCTTGGCGCGGTGCCGACATTGTTGATGGTGCGGTAGTGATAAGGGATGGCGGGCCAGATCATCCAGCCCTTCTCGACCGCCTCGCCGCCGACCTCGCCGGTGTCGCGGGCCAGTTTCTCGGTGCCCTCGGGGTCGTCCCAGCATTCCTGCCGGCCGCCAGTGACGATCAGGCATTGCACGCCGGGATCGGTATAGATCGCCTCGGTGCCGAAATCGCCGCCGAAGGCAGTCTCGGGGTAAAACTTGTAGACCGGGAAATACAGCCCGCCCCGGTAGCTGACCACGATCGGCTTGTCGTTGGCGATCAGCTCCGCAAACATCGAGGCCACGAACAGGATGGTGAATAGGATCAGCGACCAGAAGGCGCGCGTGTTGCGACGGAAATTGCGCAGCCGGCGGCGGTTCAGTTCCGACATCGCCATCAGCCGGCCCTCCGCTCGAAGTCGATGCGCGGATCGACCAGCACATACATCAGGTCCGAGAGGATCCCGACCAAGAGGCCCAGCAGGCCGAAGACGTAGAGCGTGCCGAAGATCACCGGATAGTCGCGCTGCACCGCCGCCTCGAAGCCCAGGCGGCCAAGGCCGTCGAGCGAGAAGATCGTCTCGATCAGGATGCTTGATCCGAAGAACACGCCCAGGAACATCGCCGGAAAGCCCGCGATCACGATCAGCATTGCGTTGCGGAAGACATGGCCGTAAAGCACGCGGCGCTCGGTCAGGCCCTTGGCGCGGGCGGTCATGACGTATTGCTTGTTGATCTCGTCCAGGAAGCTGTTCTTGGTCAGCAGCGTCAGCGTGGCGAAGCTGGAGATGGTGGTCGCCAGCACCGGCAGCGTGATGTGCCAGAGATAGTCCTTGACCTTGCCCCACAGGCTGAGGTCGGCGAAATTGTCCGAGGTCAGGCCGCGCAGCGGAAAGATCTGCCAATAGCTGCCGCCGGCGAACAGCACCATCAGCAGCACCGCGAACAGGAAGGCCGGGATGGCATAGCCGACGATGATGATGCCGCTGGTCCAGGTGTCGAAGGCGGTCCCGGCCCGCACCGCCTTGCGGATGCCGAGCGGGATCGAGATCAGATAGGCGATCAACGTCGACCACAACCCCAGCGTGATCGAGACCGGCATCTTTTCCAGCACCAGGTCGATGACCGAGATCGAGCGGAAGAAGCTGGTGCCGAAATCGAAGCGCAGGTAGTTGCCCAGCATGATCAGGAAGCGCTGCGCGGCGCCGATCTTTTCCTTGTGGCAATCGGGCGATCTCAGGTCGGGCTCGCCCTCATGCGCGGGCGTGCAGGCGATCCTGGCAAAGCCCATCTGCACTTCCAGCTGGTCCAGCAGCTCGGGCGGGATGCCGCGGGCGCCGGCATATTCGGTCGATTGCGCCGCCTGCGCATCGCCGCCGCCGGTGATGTTGCGCAGCGCGTCGCCCTCGCCCTGGACGCGGGCGATGATCTGCTCGATCGGACCGCCCGGGACGAATTGGGTCAGCGTGAAATTGACCAGCATGATGCCGATCAGCGTGGGTATGATCAGCAGCAAACGCCGCAGGATATAGGCTGCCATCCGCCCCTTTGCTCCGCCTTGCTCCGCGCCCCGGCCCGGGGGCCTAGCGCAGCGCGCCGGATTGTTTCAGCTTTTCGGCCTTATCGGCGTCATACCACCAGAAATCAAGCTCACCCAGCGCATAGGGCGGCAGGGTCTCGGGGTGGCCGTAGATGTCGTAATAGGCGACGGTATGCTCGCCCTTGAACCATTGCGGCACCCAGAAATGCAGCGCGCGCAGGCTGCGGTCCAGGGCATGGGCGACGGTCAGCATCTCGTCCTCGGTCCTGGCGGCGATGCCCTGCTCGATCAGCTTGTCGATGGCCGGGTTCGCCAGCCCCATCGGGTTGAACACGTCGCCCACGTTTTCCGAGCCGAAGGTCTGCTCGGTGTCGCCGGTCAGGAAATAACCCTGCTGCAGCTGGCTCGTCACCATGTCGAAATCGTGGCTGCGGGTGCGGGTCGTCATCTCGGCATCGTCCACGCGGGCGTTCACCGCGTCGATCCCGGCGGCGCGCAGGTTCTGTACATAGGGATTGATCACCCGGTCGAAGGTGGCGCTGTCGTTCAGGAACTCAACCCGCAGCACCTCGCCCTTGGCGTTGCGGCGCAGCCCGTCCGAGCCGGTCTTCCAGCCGGCCTCGTCCAGAAGCTGCGCGGCCTGGCGCACGTTGCGCCGGTCGAGCTGGGTCTTGCTGCCCACCGGCTGCATCGCCGCATCCTCGGTCAAGGCCGAGGGCGGCAGGTCCTTGGCCAGAGGCTTCAGCAGCGCCAGCTCGGCCTCGCCGGGCTTGCCTTCGGCCATCAGCGGGCTGTTTTCCCAGGGCGAGTTCACCCGCTTGTAAAGCCCGTAGAACAGCGTCTCGTTCGACCATTCGAAGTTGAACAAAAGCCCGATGGCCTCGCGCACGCGGATGTCCTGGAACTTGGGCCGGCGCAGGTTGAAGACCCAGCCCTGCCCCGAGGCGATCGAGCCGTCGACCAGCGTCTCTTTCTTCACGGCGCCCGATTGCATGGCCGGGAAGTCGTAGCGCGTGGCCCAGTGGATCGAGCTCGCCTCGTTGCGGAAGGTATAGACGCCGGCCTTGAACGCCTCGAAGGCGCTGTCGTAATCGCCGAAATACTCGACGCGAATCTTGTCGAAATTGTGCCGGCCGACGTTGATCGGCAGGTCCTTGCCCCAATAGTCCGGGTTGCGGCGATAGGTGACCGAGCGGCCCATGTCGGCGCGGTCGAAGACATAGGGCCCCGAGCCGACGAAGGGGACCGCGCTCGACTGTTCGATGTCGCGCTTGTTCTTGCGGAAATCCTCGCGCGAGAACACGATCTGGCCGCCCACCGACTGGATCACGTCGCGGCGCGGATAATCCGGCCGGAAGATGAACTTGATGGTATGGTCGTCGATCAGCTCGGCCTTGGCGACGATCTTCGAGATGATCGTGCGATACGAGGACAGGCCCTTGTCGCGCAGCAACTCGAAGGAAAACAGCACGTCATGCGCGGTCAATGGCGTGCCGTCCGAGAATTTCGCCTCGGGCCGCAGGTGGAAGATCACCCAGTCGCGGCTTTCGGGGTATTCGATGGTCTCGCAGAGCAGGCAATAGGCGGTGCCGCTTTCGTCCGCCGTGCCCTCCATCAGCGGTTCCAGCGGGGCGTTGGACAGCAGTGCCGCGCGGCCGCGATGGGTATAGGGATTGTAGCTGTCGAAGCCGCCGCTGAACCATTCCGAAATCTCGCCGCCCTTGGGCGCGTCGGGGTTCACATAGCGCAGATGCTTGAAATCCGCCGGCAGTTCCGGCGTGCCGAAGACCGATATGCCGTGCGAGACGATGGTGGCAGGCTTCTGCGCCTGCCCTTCTCCCTGCTCTTGCGCCGGGGCTTGGATGGGCAGCAATGCCAGCAGCAGGGCCATCGGGGCATGTCGCAGGAAGGGCATGATCATCGGCTGTTTCCGGTCCTCGTTCTGTCTTGCTGGGGCAGCCGGTCGGGACCGGCGCCGCACGTCGGGATGCAGGCTAGCAGCCGGGCGGCAGGGTTCAACATGCAAATGCGTGATGGGCCGCGCCCTTTGGCCGCGCCATGCAAAAGGGCGCCCGCAAGGGACGCCCCGTCACCATCCGCTGCCGCGGGTGCCTTACTTCTGGGTTTCCAGATAGGCGATCAGATTGGCGCGGTCCTCGACCTTGGGCAGGCCGGCGAAGGCCATCTTGGTGCCCTTCACGACGGTCTTGGGGCTGGTCAGGAACTCTTGCAGCGCTTCGGGCGTCCAGTCCGGCGCGTCGGCGACATGGCCCTTCATGCCGTCGGAATAGTTGAAGCCCGCCGCGCTGGCGACCGGGCGGCCGACAACGCCGTTCAGGTGCGGGCCGGTGCTGTCGCTGCCGTCGAGCTTGTGGCAGGCCTTGCATTTGCCGAAGACCTTTTCGCCTGCGGCGGCATCGGCCGAAGCCAGGACCGTGGCGAAGTCCGGACCCGCATCCGCGGCTTCGCCGCCAGCGTCGCCGCCGGCATCCTCGACCGGGATGGTATAGGCCTGGGCGTGCTCCTCGCCCTCGCCATGGCCGGAAGGCCCGATGTGATAAATGCCCGAGGCCGCCCAGTCCATCAGCAGAAGGAACAGAAGCGAGCCGATCAAAGCCCCGGCTGCCTTGGTGACGGTCATGGTATCGAACATGTCTGCGGGTCCCTTGGGTCTATCCGTGGATTTGCCGGTATCTATGCGCTTTTGTTCCGACGGATCAAGGTATAGTTGTCGCTCCGGCAAGACAAAAGGGGCGGCGTCACCGCCCCGACACGGGGGCCGTCCGGGCAGGACGTCCCGCGCAAGACGAAGGTGCGACAGATGAGCCAGACCCCCAGCCAGAACGTGATCGCCTTCCAGGGCGAGCCCGGCGCCTACAGCCATCAGGCCTGCCGCCTCTACCGGCCGCAGATGGAGGCCCTGCCCTGCCGCACCTTCGAGGACACCATCGAGGCGGTGCGCGGCGGCCGCGCCGAACTGGCCATGCTGCCGGTCGAGAACTCCACCTATGGCCGGGTCGCCGACATCCACCACCTGCTGCCCGAAAGCGGGCTGCACATCGTCGACGAGGGCTTCGTGCGCGTCCGCATCAGCCTGCTTGCGGTGCCCGGCACGACGCTTTCCGAGGTCGCCGAGGCGATGAGCCACCCGGTGCTGCTGGGCCAGTGCCGCGGCTTCCTGCGCCGGCACGGCATCCGCAGCCTGGTCGGCGCCGATACCGCCGGCTCGGCGCTGGAGGTGGCGCGGCGCGGGGAAAAGGCGCTGGCAGCGCTGGCCGCGCCGCTGGCCGGGGAAATCTATGGCCTGGACGAGCTGGCCGCCGGGATCGAGGACCGCCAGAACAACACCACCCGCTTCCTGGTCATGGCGCCGCAGCCGGACTTCAGCCGCCGCAACAATGCCGACGGCGAGTCCGCGATGATCACCAGCTTCGTCTTTCGGGTGCGCAACATCCCGGCCGCGCTCTATAAGGCGCTCGGCGGCTTCGCCACCAACGGCGTCAACATGACCAAGCTGGAAAGCTACATGGTGGACGGGGTGTTCACCGCGACGCAGTTCTATGCCGACATCGAGGGCCACCCCGAGGACCCGCATGTCGCCCGCGCGCTGGAAGAGCTGGATTACTACACCTCCAGCCTGAACATCCTGGGCGTCTATCCGGCCGATCCGCTGCGCGCCGCGCAATTGCGCGAACAGGGCGCCTAGGCGGCCGCCGCGTGGGTCAGGCCGGCACCTCGGCCGACATCCGGGTGACGAAATCGGCGATTCGCTCGGCGAACTTGCGGTCGAGCTGGGATTTGCCCAGCTTGGCCGTCTGCAGCAGCAGCCGCGCCTTCATGCCGCGCGGCTGTACGTCGGTCTCGAAGATCAGCCGCGACTTGCTGCGGGTCAGCGCCACCACGGTCATGCGGATCGACAGGTTGAACTGGTCCGAGACGCCTTCCAGCGCGATGACCTCGGGGGGCGCATAGCCGGTCACCGCCAGATCGAATTCGCGCCGGCGGCCGCGCCAGTCGAAGCCGATCTGCCAGCCCATGCCGACGCCCGGCTCGGCCATCGCGTCCTGACGCCGCACCGTGGCACCACGGCGCACCAGCATCCGCTCGATGCAGGGAAAATTGCCGACCGCACGAAAGAGGGCATCGGCGGGAAGGTCGGTGTCCTGTCGCGTCGAAAACTTCATCGCTGTTCCGCTGTTGAAAAGGCCTGCTTTCGCATTACGCGCGGTTCTTCCCATGTTGCACCGCAGCATGCAAGCACGCCACATCCCATGCGCGATCCATGGCCGAAATGCAATCTAAAGTTGCATTATGTCTTTATTCGCAGCATGCAGCGGCTATGAGCCAGACCAGCGCCCCGCCCGTTGCGGCCGATGCCCCCGCCTGCATGGATCTTCGCATCATGGCGACGACGGACCTGCACATGCATGTGCTGGGTTATGACTATTTCGCCGACCGCGCTTCGGATCGGCTGGGGCTGTCGCGGGCGGCGGCGCTGATCGCAAAAGCGCGAGCGCAGGCGGCGAACTGCCTGCTCTTCGACAACGGCGACGCCCTGCAGGGCAGTCCGATGGGCGATTACCTGGCCGAATCGGGCGGGATCGGTCCGCGCCGGCCCCATCCCGCCATCGCCGCGATGAACGCGCTGCGCTATGATGCCGCGACCATCGGCAACCACGATTTCAGCTTCGGCCTGGGCTTCCTGCGCGCCAGCCTCGAGGGCGCGAATTTCCCGGTCGTGTCCACCAACCTGCACCCGCGCCGGCCGCTGCCGGTCTGTCCGCATCTGCTGCTGGAACGCCGCTTCCTCGACCGGCAGAACCAGGTGCGGCGGCTGCGCATCGGCGTTCTGGGCTTCCTGCCGCCGCAAACCGTCGACTGGGAGCCGGCCCTGCGCCCCGAGATCGCCGTGTCGGACATCCTGGACGCCGCGCGCGACGGCATCGCCGCCCTGCGCCAGCGCGGCGCCGACCTGGTGATCGCGCTCTCGCACAGCGGTATCGGCGCGCTGGAGCCCGCGCCGATGATGGAGAACGCGGCCACCGCGCTGGCGGCCCTGCCGGGTATCGACCTGGTCGTCGCCGGCCATACGCACCGGGTGTTCCCCTCGGCCGGCCATCCGGGCGGGCCGGGCATCGACGCCGCACGAGGCACCCTTGCCGGCAAGCCCGCGGTGATGCCCGGCTTCTGGGGCTCGCATCTGGGGCTGATCGACCTGCGGCTGGAACGCGAGGGCGCGACCTGGCGCATCGCCGGCTTCGCCTGCTGGGCCGAGCCGGTCGGTCCCGGCAGCGACCATCCTGCCGTCGTGGCCCCGGCGCTCTCTGCCCATCGCCAGACCCTGCGGCATTTCCGCCGCCGCATCGGCAAGACCGACTGCCCGCTCAGCAGCTATTTCGCCCTGATCGGCCAGGATCCGGGCCTGCGGCTGGTGGCCATGGCGCAGCGCTGGCACGTGCGGCGCGCGCTGCGCGGCACACGCTGGCAGGACCTGCCGATCCTGTCGGCGGCGGCCCCCTTTCGCGCCGGCGGCCGCGGCGGGCCGCAGCATTACACCGACGTGCCCGCGGGCCGGCTGACGCTGCGCAACATCGCCGACCTCTACCTGTTCCCGAACCGGCTCTGCGCCATCCGCCTGACCGGGGCCGAGGCCCGTGAATGGCTGGAACGCTCGGCCAGCCTGTTCCTGCGGGTCCGGCCGGGCATGCCCGATCAGCCGCTGATCGACCCCGAGTTCCCCAGCTACAATTTCGACGTCATCGACGGGCTGGACTGGCAGATCGACCTCAGCCGCCCGCCGCGCTACGCCCCGGACGGGCGGCTGGCCCATGCCGACTCGCACCGCATCGCGGCCATGACCCATCGCGGCCGGCCGGTGACGGCGGATCAGCCGTTCATCCTGGTGACGAACAGCTACCGGCTGTCGGATTGCGGGCTGTTCGCCGGCGTCGCCTGCGGCCGGCCGGTGCTGCTGGACAGCACCGCCCGCACCCGCGAGGTCCTGCGCCGCTATGTGGCGCAACGCCGGGTGCTCGCCCCCGATTCCCGCATCGGCTGGAGCTTCTCGCCCCTGCCCGGCACCTCGGTCCTGTTCGAGACCTCGCCCGCCGCGGCCGACCATCTCGACCGTCTCGACGCCCAGGTCGAGCCGGCAGGACTGGGTCCGGACGGCTTCCTGCGGCTGCGGCTGCATCTGTGAAAGCAAGGCGCTTGCATCCGCCGGCGACCACGCCTATCTAGGCGCCGAGAGGTTGGCGCGGGCGAGCGCCTCGCCAACCCGGTCAGGTCCGGAAGGAAGCAGCCGTAACGAGTCCCGCTTGGGTCGTTGTCCAGCCTCTCACAAATTTTCCCCTCAACATTTTGAAATCTAAGAAAGCCATTTCTTTGGTGGGCTTAGTTCCGTTTTTGGTGCCAGAATCGGTGCCAGAATGAGGGTTGCAGATGGCTGGTCAGGTCCGACATTTGAAGGTCAAGGGAGGGCGATTCTATGCCCGCGTGGCGGTATCTCTGGCGCTGCCCATCCTCGGCAAGAAGGAACTAACAACCCCGCTCGGTCCGGACCGGCGCGAGGCGACAAGGGCACTGCCATTGGCTGTCGCGGCGCTACAAGCGCAGATCGGCCACGCCAAGGGGGATCGCCAAGCTACGCGAACCCCTGCCCCATCGCGCCCCGATCACGACGCAGGATTACGACCTTGCGGTCTGGCAACGCTACATGGCGATGCTGGCCGAGGATGAAGCGAAACGTGATCGCCTGCCGACCCCTGCCGCTATCGAGGCAGAACAGGCCAAGGTGATGCAGCGATTCCAGCGTGACGGCATCCCCGACGACCCTTGGCCGTGGTGGAGCAATCGCTTGACCTGCTGGTGATGCACAACGCGCAGTCATTCGACAAGAATGTGAACCGCGCCGGGTTTGCCGGAGGCTCCAACTCCTGAGTAGGAGGAGCATCATGAGCAAGACGACGAACAAGTTTTCCCCTGAAGTGCGCGAGCGTGCGGTGCGGCTGGTTCTCGACAATGAGGGGCAGCACGGATCGCGGTGGCAGGCCGCCCGCCCGAAAGCATCTTCGATTTCGTCGCTGGCATTACGGCCCATGCCCGGAACAAGCCGCATCAGGAAGGCACCTTTCCACCCCAGATTAAAATCAGCACTAACGGCGCGGGATGGAAAGAATCCGACATCAATCGCTGGGTCGCTGACCCTACCGGATGGCGGCAGCGTTCGTTTAAAGAATTTGACTTCCTTGATGACTTCTGACCGCAGCGGCGACCACAAGCCGGTGACGGCATCCCGCTCCCGGCGCACCAAGCGACCGCCTACGGCGTCGGAGCAGCTTGAGGAGTTGCTGGGCTATCCGTAGCCGTTCCCCGGCAGGCCGCCCAAGCACGACCTCAGCACATGGACCGTGACCGACGATTGGCCAGCCCCCGTTCCGGTCACGGAAGCCGAGATCGAGGTGTTCGAGCGATGGTTCGGCGACCTCTTCGATGAATTGTTCGGCCCCGACACCGGATCGCCCGACACAGGGGTTGAGATTGATCTTGAAAGCGGTACTAAAAAATGATACTGAATACTCCATGAAAAAGCGTCACAGAGCCACGCTGGAACTGATCTTCGCCCGCCCGGTCAATGGTTCGATCCGCTGGACCGACATAGAGGCGCTGTTTGTGAGCCTCGGGGCGGAAGTCAGTGAGCGGGAAGGTTCGCGCGTCGGCGTGTTCCTGTTCGGCGAAGTGCGCGTCTTTCATCGCCCGCATCCCTCACCGGATACGGACAAAGGTGCGGTTGCCAGCATCCGTAAATGGCTGGACGAACACGGAGTAAAGCCATGAACAATGTCGTTGAAATCAATGGCGAGAAGGCGGTTATCGCTTTCGATCCCGAGATTCAGATGCTGCGCGGTGAGTTTGTCGGCCTCAATGGCGGGGCCGACTTCTATGCCGAAAGCGTCCACGATCTGATCGAGGAAGGCCGTAAGTCGCTGGCCGTCTATCTCGAAATGTGCCGGGAAAAGGGCATCGAGCCTCGTCGGAAGTTCTCTGGCAAGTTCAATGTCCGCCTCACGCCTGACGATCATGCCGCAGCAGTCATTGCCGCCGCAGCATCGGGCAAGAGCCTGAATGAATGGATCGTCGGGACCATCAGGGAGGCCGCTGAGTAGCGGCCCCGTTCAGTTCGACCGGATTCAAAGGAGACAGAACATGACCGCTTCCACCGTGCCGCTACGCGCCGCCCTTTACCTGCGCGTCTCGACGGCGCGGCAGGCTGAGCATGACGTTTCCATTCCCGATCAGAAGCGGCAGGGCGAAGCCTATTGCGCGTCACGCGGGCTGCAACTGGTCGAAGCCTTCGTCGAACCCGGCGCATCGGCGACCAATGACCGCCGCCCCGAGTTCCAGCGCATGATCGAGGCGGGAACGTCCAGGCCCGCGCCATTCGATGTTGTCGTGGTCCATTCTTTCAGCCGGTTCTTCCGCGACCACTTCGAGCTTGAGTTCTATGTCCGCAAGCTGGCGAAGAACGGCGTCAAGCTGGTTTCGATCACACAGGAAATGGGGGATGACCCCATCCACGTCATGATGCGGCAGATCATGGCGCTGTTCGATGAATACCAGTCCAAGGAAAACGCCAAGCACGTCATGCGGGCCTTGAAGGAGAACGCGCGGCAAGGCTTCTGGAACGGCTCGCTTCCCCCTATCGGCTATCGCACCGTCGCCGCCGAGCAGCGCGGAGCCAAGACCAAGAAGAAGTTGGAAATCGACCCGCTGCACGCCGACACGGTGCGGCTGATCTATCGCCTAGCCTTGGAGGGCGATGGCACGACAGGCCAGATGGGCGTCAAGAATATCGTCTCCTATCTCAACAGCCGTCGCATCTTCACCCGCGACGGCGGGCGCTGGGGCATCGGTCAGGTTCACCGCATCCTGACCCGCCGCACCTACATGGGCGAGCATGAGTTCAACAAGCGATCCAAGACCAAGGAATTGAAGCCGGTCAGTGAGATCGTCACCGTTCCCGTTCCGCCGATCATCGACAAGGAGACCTTTGACGCAGTTCAGAAGCTGCTCAAGGCGCGCAATCCGAAGGTCATGCCCGCCCGCGTCATCAGCGGCCCGACCATGCTCACCGGCCTGATCCATTGCGCCAAGTGCGGTGGAGCCATGACCATCCGCACCGGCAAGGGCGGGCGCTACCGCTACTATTCCTGTTCGATGAAAGCGCGGCAGGGGCCGACCGCCTGCGAGGGCATGGCGGTGCCGATGGAAAAGCTAGACGATCTGGTCGCCAACCACCTTGAAAAGCAGCTTCTACAGCCCGAGCGGCTGGAAACCGTTCTTGCCGCCGCGCTTGACCGCAGGGAAGAACACGCCGAGCGCCGTCGCGAGCATATCGCCGAGTTGAACAAGCGAGCCGCCGAATCGGAATTGCGCCTTAAGCGGCTCTATGACGCCATCGAGGGAGGCGTTACCGATCTGGACGATCCGGCGCTGAAAGACCGCATCGACGGCCTCAAGGCCATCCACGATCAGGCCAAGGCCGACGCC
Organism: Paracoccus aminovorans; assembly: GCF_900005615.1. Lineage (NCBI taxonomy): Bacteria > Pseudomonadati > Pseudomonadota > Alphaproteobacteria > Rhodobacterales > Paracoccaceae > Paracoccus > Paracoccus aminovorans. The sequence goes on from NZ_LN832559.1 coordinate 2,261,646, forward strand.
GACCGAGCGCAGGCGATGCTCCAGAACACAGGACAGAAGGCCGTGACGCCGGAAATGCTGCGTAAGTTCGCCGCAACAGCCCGCGACCGTATCCGGCTGGATGGCGGCGGCTATCGCCGCGACCACCTGCGCGCGCTTGCACAGCGTGTCGAGGTCGCCGAGGGCGAGTTCGCATCATGGGATCGAAGTCCCGGCTGCTACAGACGCTTGTGGCGGGAAGTGGCGTAAACTCAGTGCCCACTCAGGGACTGAAGTGGCGGAGGGGATGGGCCTGACGTCCAACCTTCTCCGGTCATTAAGATATTGTTATTGATAGTTTTAGATCAGCAGGCGCAAGCCAGTCCCACCGAAACGCCATCAGACAAGCGCGATGTCCGCCTCACCTCCTTGGACCAGGAGCGAGTTGTCTTGTGCCGAAGCACTCTCCACTCTTACGAGCACCTCCATCGAGAGCAAATCGACGTTCGTTCCGACAAAGTTGCCTGCCACCGGGGTCACCTGTGCGATGTTTCGGGCCACGGCGAGTGGTATCAGGTTCCGGGACCCGAAGCTTCGGTTCGTGGGATCGAAGGCAATCCATCCGGCACCGGGGACAAATATCTCGACCCAGGCGTGGGTGGACCCGGAACCCGCAAAACCCAAAAGGCATTCTTCCGCATCTGACAGATAGCCGGATACGATGCGGGAACCGAGTCCAAGCGTGCGCGCGGCTTCGGCGAGCAGGACCGCAAGATCACGGCACGAGCCCCATCGCCGGTCGAGCGTCTCGATCGGTGACTGGGTGCCTTCAGTATCGCGGCTCTGGTAGGAAATCTGGGTGAACACACCATTGCTGATGTCCTTCAGCAAGGACAG